>JACQUZ010000126.1 GCA_016210055.1 Deltaproteobacteria bacterium
GCTTGGGCGCCGACCAGGCATCTCCACGGCCAAAGAGGGCTAGCACAAGGATTCCAGCAATCAAGCTTCCGTGTCGCACCATGTAAACAAACCTCCGAGCTCAGGCTCCGGCGCACGGTAAGCATTGGCTGACTTACCAGTCAAGCGCCA
Organism: Deltaproteobacteria bacterium; assembly: GCA_016210055.1. Classification (GTDB taxonomy): domain Bacteria; phylum Myxococcota_A; class Polyangia; order Haliangiales; family SHYZ01; genus JACQUZ01. Next base: position 151 of record JACQUZ010000126.1, read on the forward strand.
ACCGCGCCAACCGCGCCAACCCTGGACTCGATGGGGCTGCGCGTGACTTGCGTCACGGCGGTGGGAGCCGACCGCAACGTCTCTGATCGCCAACTCCGCCTCTGAAGTGGCATCCGTAGCCTCTCTGATCGCCAATTCAGGGTCCGGGATGCCGCCCATGACCAATCCGATTGCCATTTCTGCTTCCGACCCGGCATCCGTAGCCTCTCCTGTCACCCTCGCACGCCCGGAGCGCATATCCCGAAGCGCCGAGAGCGCTCGCGCACGAGTCGATCCCGGGCCCTAACGCTCTCGACATGCCGTGGTAGCATTTGTCCCGCCATGGAACCGGAGCTGCGATATCGCGAAGCGCTGTCCCGTTTCGAATCCGCCCACCGTGAGGATCCGAAGACCTACGCGGTCGGTGGTTCGCAAGTCACCTGGTCGCTCCTCTACCACGAGCGAATGGGCGCCTGGATCGAAGCGCTCGCGCCTGATGCGTCGGAATCGTTGCGGCTCGCGGCGCGTTGCCAGCACATCCGACGGTGGAGGATCCCAAGGCACGAATACCCGATGGACGCGGCTGGGTACAAGCGCTGGCGCAGCACGCTCGGTCGGTTCCATGCGGACGAAGCAGGTCGCATCTTGGAAGAGGTTGGCTATCCGGTGGAAACCATCGGCCGGGTGAAAGCGCTCCTGCAGAAGAAGGGCCTCAAGACCGATGCGGAGGTCCAGGTCCTGGAGGACGCGATCTGCTTGGTTTTCCTGGAAAACGAATTCAGCGACTTTGCGTCAAAGCACGACGACGCGAAGGTCGTGGATATCTTGCGCAAGACCTGGGGCAAGATGTCCACCAAGGGGCACGAAACAGCGCTGTCCTTGGTGGATCGGTTGCCGAGCCGTGCGCAGGAGTTGATTCGGACCGCGCTCGCCACCGGGACGTAGCTCCGGGCCCTTAGACGCGCGGCCAGGCGCACGTAGGGATCCGGGTTGCGAAAGCTGCTAAAGTCCCCGCATGGTCTCGCCGAGAGGATTGCTCCTTCTTCCGCTGCTTTGCCTGGGAGTCCTGCCTGGATGGGCGCTGGCGCAGGGGACGACGACACCTTCTGCATCCAGGGCGGATGAAGCCAAGCGCCAGGGGGACACCCTCGCGCGCGAGGGGCGAGCGAGCGAAGCATTAGCGGCCTACGAGAAGGCCATTAGCCTGGATCCGGGATACTTGCCCGCTTATGAGGCGGCGGCGCCGCTTTGGTTTCAATCACAAATGCATGGCCACGCGATTGAGCGCCTCCGTGTCGCCGTCGCGCATCACCCGCGTCACGCGATGGCCTATTACCACATCGCATTTGCTCACCGAAAGATGCAGGAGCATCCGCAAGCGGTCCAGGCTTATCACAAGTTCATCGAGCTCCGTCCCAAGGATGCGGACCCCTATTTCGGGCTGGGCGTGACGTACAAGCAGATGGGGGACATCCAGCACGCCCGCGAGGCGTTCCGCCGCTACGTCGCGATGGAGAAGCGCCCGGACAAGCAGAAGTTCGTGGCCCAGGCCAATGCAGAGCTGGCCCTTCTCGATGCGCCGACGCCCATGGTCAAGGCGCCGGCGAGCGCAAGCTCGGCGACCGTTGCTGGCCAGGCGGTGCCAACGGCAAGCCCTGCTGTGGTTGCGTCGGCAGCCACCGGCAAGCGTGAAATCGCAGAAGCGCTAAAGAAGGAAGGCGACCAAAGGCGTCAGGCGGGAGACCTGGCGGGTGCCGAAGCCAAGTACCGCGAGGCAATTGCCGCGGACGCGTCGCTTGGTTCTCCTCATAATGAGCTCGGGGCATTGCTGTTCCAGCAGAGGAAGACTGAGGAAGCCATTGCCGAGTTTGAAAGGGCCATTGCCCTTAATGAAAAAGACGAGGTTGCCTGGTACAACCTCGCCCACGCGAGGCGCAAGTCCGGAAAGCATGATGCGGCGGTGGCGGCGTACAAGCGGTACATCGAGCTCAAGCCTGGAAACCCCGATCCCTTTTATGGGCTTGGGCACTCCCTTCACGCGCTAGGAGATCGCAAGGGAGCGCGGGAGGCCTTGGCTTCCTATGTCCGTCTCGAGAAGCGGGAATCGGAGCAGAAGTGGGTGGCCAAGGCCAAGGAGATCCTGGCAGATCTCGACAAGGAGGAAGTCGCCAAGGGAGCAGAGGCGCCGGCGACCACTGCGGCAAAGGCAGCGGCCAAGCCACAGGAAGTTGCCCCCGCGGCGGTAACGGCAGTGGCGGCGGAGGCCAAGGTTTCCGAGGCCGCTTCGGCGAAGGCGAAACCAGCAGAGCCAGCACCGGCGGCACCACCGGCGGCACCACCGGCGGCACCACCAGCGGCACCACCAGCGGCACCACCAGCGTCGGCACCCACCGCAGCAGCGCCGCCCCCCGCGTCCCCTGGACGCTCCTTTGCGGACAAGGGGAACCGCGCCTTTGCAGCCAAGCGCTACGACCAAGCAGCGACTGCGTACCGGCAGGCGGTCGACGAGGAGCCCAATAACGCCGAGCTCCATTACCGGCTTGGCGTGGTGCATGCGGTGACGGGCGACCTCCAAGGCGCCGTTCGTGAATGGGAAGGCGCCCTTGCGATTGACCCTGCCCACGAGCGCGCGGGCCGAAACATTGAGCTTGCGAGGCGAAGGCTGGCGAAGCGCGAGTCGGGTGAGCCTGCTCCCAACAAGGATCGAGAAGCTTCTCTTCGGCGCGTGCGCGAGCTGATTGCCGATGGCCGCACTACGAGCGCGCTCAAGCTCATTGAAACGCTGATTGCCGAGTCCGCGCAGGCGGGTGACTCCGAGCTCCTATCCCTTCGCGGCGAGGCTCATCTCCAGGGAGGCGATGCCAAGGGAGCCGTGGCGGATTATCTGGCTGCGCTTGCCAAGGATCCACGCAACGTCCGCGCATGCCGCGGCCTCGCCGAGGCATACCTTGCCATGGGCGACAAGCCACGCGCCCGCTATTACTTCGAGCTCTTTGTCCGCAGGGCCGAAGGCGATCCCGAGGAGCGCAAGCACGTTCCGGCGGCGAGGCTGAAGATGGCGGGGATGTGAGGGCGGAGGCCGTAGTCACCCCCTGAGCAAAGGAAGCGGCCGATTTCGGGAGAACTACGGTCGACCGTAGTTCATTTCAACGCGGCTCAATGCAGAGTTGAAGTCGTTCACCATGGCCCTAGAACCCACGCCCAGACGCCATGCGCCAGCCTGGAAAGCTATACGCCCTCGCACGGGAGCTGTGGGGCCTGCGTGACACCCTCATCTCCGCGAGGCGCGAGCGACGAGAGCGAATCGCCGCCTTGTTCCAAAAGATAGCCCAATGCCTGGACGAGGTAGAGGCCAAGTTGCTCGACAACGAAGTCCCTCACGGCCAATGCGAGCAGCTCTACACGTACGTCCAAGAGCTTCCCGGCGTTATCGAGTCGGTGGTGGGAGCGGAAAAGGCGCGAAAGCTCGGCGAGCGACTGACGGAAGCCTACGATGTCGAAATGCTCTACGCCGACCTGCGCTTGCACCCCGCAGAAAGGGAGAGGGAGCTCGTCGCCTTGGCCCGTGCTGCAGGTCAGCTCCGCGCGCTGGCAGATATCATTGCGGCGGGATAGAGCTTAGGGCCCGCGAAGTTGATCGCGTGAGGTCCTTGCGGGCAGTCTTTGTCGCCGACGCGCCTCATCCTTGCCCGATCTTCCTCAGGGCGGCCATGAGCGCGCTCTCCCTCCCGTCACGCGGGACCACGATGACCGCGTCCAACGCCGTGGCCGCGCGCAAGAACGCCTCGGCCTGAACCGGCGATACCGCGAGCTTGCCCATGTCGATCATGCAGAGGGCCTCGACGAGCTCGTCCACCGCGTCCGACTCCCTGACGATCATGACCCCCGCGTCGGGGCGCGTGCGCAGGTCGAGGGGCAGGGAAAGCACGAACCTCGCGCCGCCGCCGGGTGCCTCGCAGGCAGAGACGTTGCCGCGATGGAGCTCCGCGGTCTCACGTGCGACCGCCAGCCCTATGCCTCGCCCAGGAACGGCGCTGTCGCGCTGCATCCTGTAGCCACGTTCGAAGATCCGCTCTCGCTCCTCGGCCGGGATTCCCGGTCCGGTGTCGGTGACCACCACCTCGGCGTGGCTGCGTTTCCCTGGATCCTCGGCCTTGGCGAGCCGCACTGCGACGGTCACGCTGCCCCCGCCTGGGGTGAACTTGATGGCGTTGGCGCACAGGTTGGTCACCGCTTGACCGATCCGGACCGGATCGCCCCAGACGTGCACGGGGCCGTCGCGGGAAAAGGTCAGGGCTATCCCACGGCTCCCCGCGTTCTCCTGGAAGAGAGCGACGATCTCTTCAGCCAAGGTGCAAAGCTCGAGGAGCGTCCGCTGGAGCCGCCTGCCGGTGAGCGGAGACGCCGAGGGCCTGAGGGGCTCCGAGGCCGCGTGCCTCGAGATCTCGCGCACCTGATCCAAAAGTGGACCAGCCCTAAGTGCCGCGCGCACGACGCGATCGGCCTGCTCTCTCTGCGCCTCGGTCAAAGGCCCCATGATCCCGTCGCGCAGGTTCGAGGCCACTCCCACCACGACGCCGAGGGGCATTCGGAGGTCATGCTCTAGGCTGTCGAGCTTCTGCCGCATCTCGTCGACTCGCCGTGATCGATCACGCACCTCCTCCTCGAGCTGCCGGGCGCGCAGCTCCAGCTCACGGGCCCTCCGTGCGACGCTTCCCAAGGCCCACGCCGCCTCGCAGAGTCGGTCCTCTTCCACCAGGGCGGGAAGGATCGACGCCATGCCGAGCCGCGTGAGCAATCCCATGACCTGCGTGTCTTCTTCAGGCACGAGGACCAGGAGGAGCGGGACGGCGGCCAATTCGCTCGCCAAGAGGCGCCGGATGAGCACCGGCGGTGCAAGCTCGTCACCGGTGTCCGCGAGGATCACCAGGTCGGTCGGTGAATCGCCGAGAAGCACCAGGAGATCGGTGGCCTCGCAGGACGTCACCTTGGCCCCGCGTGCCCGCAGGGTGTCGCAGTGCCGCGCGGCCCACGTGGCTCCGCTCGTTACCATGACCACTGACAGCCCGTCCAATGACCTCATGACATGGATGAGCTTCTCCTCTTCACGTCCTCGTCGCAAATCCCCTGCGGGCGAACTTGTCCCAGCCCTGTTTTCCCCGCAAGAAATCCCACAGGCCCCGGAGCTGCCACAGGAGGAGCCATTGCCGGTAGCCAAAGAACGAGAGAAACCCCGTGCCGATGAGGATCGCCACGTCGGACAAGCGGTTGTAGGGGAACAGGGCCACTCGATCCACGCGCGCCCGGGACCCCTGCTCCGAGAACACGCACAAGAGCACCGAGAGGGACGAAAGGCACAGGTGGATCGCGGCCGCGTATCCGACCAACACCACGGTGTCCAGAAGGGCCGCGGTCCTCGAGGCCACGTACCCGATGAGGCCCAGGTAGCCCAGGAGCTCGAGGAGGGGCGCGAGGAGCTCGAAGGCGACCTGATAGGGGAGCGAGAACATGCCCACCTGGCGAAATCGTGGCCGAAACAGCATGGCGCGGTGGAAGCTCAGGACTTCCCACAGGCCGCGGTACCAGCGGGCGCGCTGCTTTCCTAGATCTCGATAGCTCTCTGGTGCCTCGGTCCACGCGATCGGGAACGGCAGGAGGGTGACTTTCCCTGGGATGGCCTTTTCCAGGAGGTAGCGGTGCAGGCGGACCACGATCTCCATGTCCTCGCACACCGTGTGCGCGTTCGGTCCGCAGTATTCGAGTCCGATCCTCGCCCTCATGTGGCGCGTCAAGAAGCCGCCGATGGCGACCACGAGGTCCCGCTTGAGCAGGGCGAACACTCCCGAGAGGACCAAGAGCGACCCCAGCTCGGCGTGGGCCATGCGCCCCTTGGCGAACGACCGCATGTACTCGACGATTTGAAAGCGGGCGATCAAGCTCCTGGGGAGGCGAATATCGACGACGCGCCCCTCCTCGACCACGCTGCCGTTGGACAGGCCTACTTGGACGCCGACGGCGGCCACGCCTGGATCCTCGATGATCGGCCGAGTGGCGGCGAGGAGCGCGTCGGGGGAGAGCACGCTGTCGGCGTCCATGCTGACGACGTAGTCGCCTCGCGCCGCGTTGATGGCGGCATTGAGGGCGTCTGCCTTGCCGCCGTTCTGCTTGTCGATGACGAGCAGCCGCTCGAGACCCTCTGGGCGGGGCGCCCGCGACTCGTAGAAACCGCGGATCGGCGCCGTGGCGAGATGGTCGTGGTATTCGACGTCCGTGCGCACCAAGTGGAACTCGCGCCTTAGGACCTCGAGCGTGCGGTCCCGCGAGCCGTCGTTGCAAATCACGATCTCGAACGACGGGTAGCTCAGGCGCAAGAGAGAACGAACGCTCTCCGCGATGGTCACCTCTTCGTTGTACGCAGGGACGAGGAGCGTGACCCTGGGCAGGAACGGGCGATCGCGATCACCCCTGGCAGGGCGAAGGTGCTCGCTTCTGAGGAGCCGCTTGATTCGTCGGTAGGAAAGGATCGCGAACCACAGGTTCAGCGTGGCGAACACCGTCAGGTAGACGAGCGCGAACGCGTTGAGGAAGGTGGTGAGTTGAGACGCCATCGCTTAACGTACGACCCGCAGGCTGGACTTCTGCGCGGCTTCGCGCACGTCCCGGTCCGGATCTGCCACGAGCTCCGAGAGCGCTTGCCTCACCATCGGATCCATGAGCGACGACAAGATCCGAACGGCCGCGATGCGCACGGAGGGGATAGGATCATGGAGCGCCGGCAAGACATGTTGCTCATGCCCCTTGGCGGCCAGGGCTCCGATGCCGGTAACCGCGGCCTCCCGGAGCTGGGGCGTCGCTCCGCTCGTGATGACCTGGGCGACATCACTGGCGATTTGGGGCGTGCGCGCATCCCCCCTGGCCAGGGAGCGGGTCTCCGGAGTGGCGGCGCCCCACAGGGCCATGAACTGCCCCATGCTCGCCAGGTCGCCCAGCGAGAGCAACGAGAGAAGCGCTTGGGCCCTAACGGATGCCGCCGGATCCTCGAGAAGCCTGCAAAGGACGTCCTTGATCGCACCCGCGCCAAAGCGGGGGAGGAGCGCGGCCAGCCTGCCCCGGACCGCCACGCTGGGATCAAAGAGCAGGGAGGACAACCGGAAGAGCGCCCGATCGTCGTCCAAGCCCGCGAGCGCCTCAATCGCGGCAAGTCGCACCGACTCCTGCGCGTCCTGGGTGGCCTCCTCGAGGGCTTGCGCAGCTTCCTTTTCGGGAAGGCGCGCGACCGCTCGCACTGACGCAATGCGCACGGAGAAATCACGGGACTTGAGGAGCGCTTGCAGTAGAGGCAGCGACGTGGGGCTCGCGATTCGGCCGAGGACGCGAACACAAGGCACGATCACCTCTGGTCGCGATGTCCCCATCATGCGGTCAATGAGGGGGATCTGGTTCGCTTGATGGATGAGCGCCAGGGCTTCTTCCAAGGCCTCTTCGAGATCCGGTTGCCCGTCGCCCAGACGCTTGAACAGGGCGTCGGAAAAGCGAACATCACGCGACTCACCAAGGGCCCTGACGGCGACGAGACTCACGGCTGGGCTCGGGTCAGACACCGCCCGAGCCAGGGCAGAGAGGGCAGCTTCGTCTCCCGTCACCTGCGAGAGCGCCTGCGCCGCTCGGACCCGGACCTCCTGCGAAGGGTCGGAGGCCACCACGTCCGCCAGGGTCTCGAGAGTCTTCTGCGAGCGGATACGGGCGAGCGCTTCCACGGCGAGCCTGCGGCCTCGGGCATCTTGGCTGGAATAGAGGAGCTGGTTGTATTGCGTGATGAGCGCACGCTCTTCGAGGACATTCTCGATGGCGTGCCCCGGGTCTTCCAGGTGGAGGCGCTCGAAGAACGCTCGCCTCACGGGCTCATCTTCCCGCTCGAGCACGCCCCTCACCCGCTCGAGCATGCCGGGCGTGGACAGCGCCGTCACGGCGTTCTGCAAGCCGGCGTCAGTGCCGGTCAACGCCAACGCGACAACGGCGACCACATCATCGATCAACTTGCGAACCTGGGGAGAGAGGAGGGTCTCTTCGGCATCCTCGTCTCCGAGGCGGGCGAGGGCGATCGCGGCGCGGTTTCGCACGAACGAATCGGGATCTGCCAGGCGCCCCCGGACCGCGCCCAAGACCTGTGCGGTGCAGGTACTTCCCACCTTGGCCAGCGCGTTGATGACCGCCGCCCGGGCACGTGGGTCCCTGTCCTCGACCGCGGTGAGGAGCGCGGCGACCGAGGGCTCACCGGGTATCTTGCCCAGAGCCCCTGCCGCGCTCGCGCGGAGCTTCCCCTCGGTGGCACGTAGGAATCGGCAGAGGTAAGGAACGCCGAGCGGATCAGCCATCTTTCCTAGGGTCCACGTCACGCCCAAGCGGATGTCCAGGTCGGGCGACTCGACGAGTGACGAGAGCTGCTCGCGAAAGGTCGGGTGCTTGCCGCTGGCCAGGGCCTCGGAGATCTTCTCGCGCATGGGGATGCTCGCGCCAGGGAGCGAGCGAAGGAGCGCCTCGACCGCGTCGCGGGTACCTAACGAGGACAGGGCATCGACCGCGGCCATGCGGACCTCGACGTCCGAGTCGGTCAGCCTTTGGAGCAGCGGCTCGATGGAGAGCCACTTCACATGCCGCGCCAGGGCCCGTATCGCGCATAGGCGCACCTCGCTGCTCGGATCTTCGGTGGCGGCGGAGAGGAGCAAGGAAGCCGTGGGCTCCCTGTCAAAGTGGGCGATCAAGCCGACCAAGTGCCTGCGCATCGAAGACGTGCCCAGGGCATGAGCCTCGACGAGCGCGGAGTAGAACGGCGAAAGCTCGGCCGGGGTGAAACAGGTCATGGCCTCGGTGGCGTGCTCGCGCACCACCACCTCGGGATCCGACAGGAGCTTCGCGAGGGCTGCGGCTCCTCCCTCGGCATGAAGCCGGCCGATCGCCTCGGCGAGGCGGGCACGAACCGGCCACGCGGGTTCGTCGATGGCCGCCACCAAGACCGGTCCGACGCGCGAGCCGCCGAGCTCTCCGCACGCCTGGACGAGAAGGGCGCGCGCTTGGAACTTGGGGTGGTGGATGGCTCCCGCGATGCTGTCCACGAGCCCCGCGCGGCCGAGCTCCATGATGGCGCCGTAGGCACGCCTTGCGACCTGTGGGTCATCCGAGGCGAGCTCCTCGATTCGCGCGTCGAGATAGCCCACGCGCTCCAGGGCGAGGGCGGCACGTCGTCTCACCTCGAGGTTCGGATCGCGCAGCGCGCCTTCCAGGGGAGACGTGTCCTGCGGGTGCAGCATCTCCAGGGCCTCGAGGGCGCGAATCCGTGCCCCGTGGTCGGGATCCGCGAGCGCGGCCACCAGCACGTCCATGGAGCGAGCGTCGCCCAGCTTTCCGAGAGCACCTGCGGCCTGGGCACGAACCTGCGGGGCTGGATCCCTCAGCGTGAGCTCGATCAATGGCTTGACCGCCCGTCGATCCGCGAGCACGCCGAGGGCCTCTGCAGCTGAAATCCGCACCACGTCGTGGCGGTCGTGCAGCCGCTGAAGAAGCGCGGGAACTGCGGCCTTGTCGCCGATGCGCCCGAGGATGCGGGCCCCCCAGCTCCTGGCTGCAGGTAGCTCGTCCTCGGCGACCAGCTGGAGAAGTGGTGGAACTGCGGCCGAGCCAAAGGCCAAGAGCTTGTCTGCCACGCGGGGTGATGAGGGCTCATCAATGGAACGCAGCTCATTGACCAAGAGCGGCACGGCGCTGGGATCCCGGATTTTCGCCAGGGCTTCCGCGGCCGCAGCCTTGACCGACGCCCCATCTTCAAAAGGATCCCTTAGGGCGGCCACGAGGGGGGGAACCGCCTCGGGGACCGCGAGGAGACCGAGGACTTCCGCCGAGTAGCAGCGGTCGCTCCAGCGCGGGGCCTCGCGCAGGAGGCGAAGGTGCCTGGCGACGAGGCCTGACTCCTGGTACATGGCGATGAGCCAGCCGTGGCGCTCGGGATCCTTCTCGCGGAGAAGTTGATCGAGCGCCTGTTCCAGGCTTGCCGTGTCGACCTTTGACCGGATGGTGCGCAAGAGGACAGCCGGTTCGTCGCTGGCACGGTGCTCGAGGAGCCTGCGCGCCCGAGCAAGGCGCTCGCGTCCTCCGCGAGCCCCACGGCGGAGCCTGAGCTCGCGGGACATGACCAGGAGCACGGCAACCCCTGCGATCGCTGTGAGCGCGACCGAGACATAGAGGACAGCCGCCAGCGTGGTCACGGCTGCCCTACGAGCGAGGCGATTCGATTGGCCACCACCTGTGGATCGATCGGCTTGGTCAGGAAATCATCGGCGCCGGTTTCCCGGGCCCAGAAGCGGTCGGCAGGATCCGAGCGACACGTGAGGATAATGACGGGAAGCTGCTTGTGAAGTTTCTTGATCTCGCGGCAGGCCTGGTAGCCGTTGACGTCCGGCATGATCACGTCGAGCACCACCAGGTCGGGCGGGTCACGGCGGACCGACTCAACGGCCTTTGCGCCGTCGTGGACGAGGGTCGTTCGGTAGCCCAGGGCCTTGAGGCGGCTCTCCAAGAACTCCAGGTTCTCGGGGCTGTCGTCGACCAGCAGAATACGTGGGGGAGCTTTCATGGGTGTCCACGCCCGGCTTTGGGTAGCGTAGCACGCGAGCGGCTCATCGTTGACCATGCATGGGCCATGCAGGGGTCGTGTAGGCCTGGGCCTTACAGGGTCCGTTCAAGCGCGGCCCGAAAGCGCCGATTGCATGATCGTGCTTTGGGGATCAAGGCGGTGGGTCGTCACGTGGCTCGCGTGGGTCGTGGCGGGCTCCTCTGGCTGTACTTCCGATAGTCCACAGAAGCGCGATCACGACCAATGGCCGGGGATCGACGCCGCTCCCGATCCGACAGAGTGTGCGGTCGAAGACGGGACGACGTTCGTCTTCTCGGGCCTCGAAGTGCCAAGCGAGGGCGAAGGGCGTGACTTCAATGGCGATGGAACCCCCGACAACATCCTTGGCCGTCTCGCACCCGCGATAAACCCGGGGTGGGAGGAGTCGGTAGCCAGAGGGTCTGCCATGTACTTGCTCCACGTGACCGGACTGCCTGGGCCCGGGCCCGAGACGCCGGCTTATGGCCCGACTCCGGTAGAGCTCGCCTGGTACTTTGGCACGGACGTCGATGAGGACGCGGCGAACAACACCAAGGGAGACGGTCACTTCGTCGTCTCTGCGGCCCAGCTCGACGTCAACTGCGACGGCATCGCCAAGTTCGACCAAGCGACCTTGGAGGGCGACGTTCTCACCGCAAGTGACGATGACTGGGACATCATTTTTTCCACGGGAACCATCCCGTTCGTCGACGTCCTCGCCCAGATCGAGTTCGAGGACGGGTTCACGGAAGGCAAGCTCGAAGCGGGGCTCATCGCCACTGCCTGCGGCCTTTCCCAGTCCTATTTCCCCGGGCATACGACGGGCACGATCCTCGACCAAGTCGTCCCTGCCTTTGATATTCAGCCCGACATCGATATCGACGGGGATGGGCTCGAGACCATTGTCGCCAACACGAAAACAGGGATCATCAGCGGCTGCGTGGATGGCGACGGAACCAAGGTCCCCGGCAACGATTGCCCTTGTCACCCACGCATCGCCGACGGTTACTCCTGGGCCATCCGGGGGAAGCTCGTTCGGGCGCACATCGACGGCGTAGTCAACGTCCCGCGGTGACGAAGGTGCGGATCACCAGCGCACGTACCCCTCGAGCGCCACGGACGGAATCCAAAGGACGCCGCCTGCCGTGATGCGTCTCTCCAGGCGAGCCTCGGGGCGCGTCCCGAAGGTGCGGGACCATCGCCAGTCGCCATGAACGGCCAGGGCGTGCGATCTGACGCTGGCCACGAGGTCTTCTGGACGATTTCGGTCGAGCTGGACGCCATAGAAGTAGCCCCCGCCCAGCTCGAGCCTGGGCGCGACGCGTGACGTCACCTGAGCTCCTGCCGAGTGGGTGTCGCTCGGAACGCCGGCCGCCGTGTTGACCCGGGCGAGCCAGTAGCGCAGGTCGCAGCGCAGGTCGTCCCTTGGGATGAATCGGAGCGTGGGATTCGCGACCTTGAGCGAGGTTCCGTCGGGGTACTCGCTGAACGCCGCCGAAATGTCGACGCTCCAGCGCGCGCCCAGGGCCGCCTCGATGGAGCCTCGCACGAGCCAGCGAGGGATGGAATGGGCGGGACCACCCGCACCAACCTCGAGCGCCGCGCGGTAGCCGATGCCCAGGGGAAACCCAGCCGAAATGGCGTAGAAGCCATTGTAGCCGCCGAGCGGCGCCGAGGAGGCGAATCGCTGCGACTGCTCCGTACGGGCCGTGAGCTGGACGCGCCGCCACCATTGGGTGACGGTGAGCTCGGTCGCGTGAAGGTCGTCATGCCCGGTCGGGTACAAGTCGCTTCGGGCCACGGCGCGGACCTCGCCGCGAAAGATCCGGTAGGAGAGGGCCTGGATGGACGGGCTTTCCGGGGCGCGCTCTTGCGCGCGAAGGATCAACGCGCGCGCCTCGCTCGCATCTCCGCGAAAGAATGAAAGCCGCGCGGACCTCTCGAGGAGCACGGCAGAGCTGGGCCTGCGCGCGAGGCCATCCCGGATCTCCACGGCGGCTTCCTGCCAGCGCCTCCGCCACGTGAGCACGTCGACGAGCAGGGCGCGGAGCTCCTCGTCATCAGGGTGCCTCGCAAGGACATCGCGGAGCGCCCGTTCTGCCGCTGGCAAGCGTCCGCCCCAGGCGTCGAGCCTCGCCATTCCCGCGCGCGCTTCGTCGTCCGCTGGGTCGATGCGGAGGAGTTGCTCGTAAATGGTCCCTGCGGCAGCCAGGTCATCCGCAGCGATGGCGTCCCTGGCGGCAGCGAGGAGGGTAGCTCGGTCCGAGCTCGCCGCGTTCTGCGCGGACTTGGGGCTCGCACGGGCGGCGCAGCCGAGGAGGACGCAGAGGAGCGCGAGCTTCGCCATGGCGCTCGATCATGCACGTTCGCTGGACTCCTTGCCAGCCGTGACCAAAGACAACATGAGGTGCCTCGCATCGGCCTTGTCCTCGGCGCCGGAGGGATCATTGGGGCGAGCTACATCACCGGCGCCCTGGAGGGCATCAGGCGTGCCACGGGGTGGGAGCCGCAGGCGGCCGAGCTCATCATTGGTACCTCGGCCGGAGCGTTCATCGGTGGCTTGACTGCTGCAGGGCTGCCCACTTGGCTCTTGCACTACCGATGCACGGGCGAGCTGGCGCGCGGGGTTTCACCGAATGACGACCTCATAGCCCTGGCCGAGCGGATGGACAGGTACAACGAGGGGAGCTGGCTCGCGCGGTACGCACCTCCGCTCCGTTTCCCGAGGCCGCTCTTGTCGAGCCCCCGCGCCGTGCTCAAGGGGTTCGTAGCACCAAGGCGGACCACGCCGGCGATGGTGCTCACTGGCCTGCTCCCCGAAGGGGTCTTTTCGATCCGCGCCTTGTCGAGCATTTGCCGCACGGCATGGCCTTCGGGTTGGCCCAAGCAAGCGACATGGGTCACTGCCATCGATCTGGAGTCGGGTCGCCGAGTCGTGTTCGGCCGCGAGGGCGCGCCAAGGACCGACCTGCACCTGGCGGTGGGGGCCGCCTGCGCGGTCCCCGGCATCTTCGCGCCCGTGGCCATCTCGGGCCGAAGGTACGTGGACGCGGGCAGCTATAGCCCCAGCAACCTGGACCTCGCCGCTGGGCTCGGACTGGACTTGGTGGTCTGCATCAGCCCACTTTCCTGCTTGGGCCAGGGGCATGGTTTTTTGGCCAAGGGGCTTGGCCTTCTGCTCGGGCCTTCGGTCGCACGAAGGCTGCGGCGCGAGCGCGAAAAGGTCGAGGCTACAGGAACGCCGGTGCACGTCGTGGAGCCTACCGCGGAGGACATGGTTGCCGTCGGGTGGAACTGGATGGACATCAGCAAGAGGCCCTCGGTCATGTCAGTCGCTGTCCGCACCACCCATGCAGCGCTTTGCGAGCCTCGGAACAGGTGGATGGCGGAGGTTCTAAGGGGGTGCATGCAAGCACCTCCTTCGTGGAGCGAAGTGCGGCCAGCGGAACCCGGATGGCACTGAGGTTCGGCTAGCCGAACCTCGTTGCGATCGGGGCCCAGGCGTTCGGGACACCCCTCCTCACTTGCGCCCCACAACGTCCGGATGCTACGCGTTCCCTCTCGATGGTGGGGAAGAACAAGGATCAAGCCGTCAGCGCCGGGCGAGGGGTCGCCTATATCGCCGCTGCCAAGATGTACTTCATGCTCGCGGGCGCTGCGATCGAGTTCATCCTGCCCCGCCTCCTCGGGAGGTTCGTGTTTGGGGCCTATGGCTTCGTGGCCCAGGCGGTCTCGAGCGTCAACAACGTGCTCGTGACCGGAACCATCCAGGCGGTCTCTCGCTACACGACGGCCGACGTGACACGTGCCGACGACGTGAAGGCCACTGGCCTCAAGATGCACCTCTTCGTCGGACTCCCGATCGCGCTCGTGTTTGGCGCCCTCGCGCCGCTTTGGGCGTACCTCGCCCACGACTCATCGAAGACTGGTCCGCTCGCGCTCTCGGCGGCCATCGCCTGCGGCTACGCGTTCTACTCGGTCCTCGTCGGTTCTGCCAACGGGATCAGGGCCTTTCACAAGCAGGCGGGGCTGGACGTCACTTTCGCAACCCTTCGGGCCACGGCCATTCTCGGGGCGGCGGCGCTCGGGCTCGGTGTCTACGGGGCCATCGGCGGTTGGGTGGCCGCCGTGGCGGTCATCTTGGTCGTGGCCTCGGCTTGGATTGGGCTGCCCAGGGGCGCGAGTGCAGGGACTGCCCGGCCGATGGCATCCTTCCTCGGCGGTGTCGCGACCTACCTGGTCGTGATGAACCTGATCATGTCGGTGGACCAGTTTCTCCTCAAGCGGCTCTGCGCCGAATGGTACTTGAACCACGGCGAGGCCATGGCTGACGCGGCCAGGCTTGCGGACGGCCAGGTAGGGTATTACCGCGCGGTCCAGAACCTCGCCCGCCTTCCTTATCAGCTCATTCTGGCGATCGCGTTCGTCATCTTCCCGCTCGTGTCTGGGGCCACGTTCGCGGCCGACCATGAGCGCACCAAGCGGTACATTCGCACCACGATGCGGTACTCACTGATCGTCGCTGGGGCCCTGGGCATCGTGCTCGTCGCAAATCCAGGCCCCATGCTGGGCGTTCCTTACAAGCCGGACTTCGCCGAGGCAGGTGCGCCTGCCCTCGTGGCGCTGGCGCTGGGACACGTCGCATTCGCGCTTTTTTCCATAGCCGGTACTATTCTCAACAGCGCCGGAAGGACCCGTGACGCGATCGCGGTGGCGGTGGCCATGCTCCTCTTTCTCTCATTCGGCCTGTTCCTGCTGATTCCGCGGTTTGAGCCCGGGAGCGAGATGCTCCTCGCCTGCGGTGCGGTGACGGCCACTGCCATGGGGCTCGGCGCCATCGCGTCGGCGTTCATGCTCAAGGCGCGCCTCGGTGCTTTCCTTTCGCCCCTCACGGCGGTGCGGGTGCTCGCGGCCCTTGCGGTCGCGGTGGCGGTAGGTCGGATGATTCCCACCATGGGCAAGCTCGGCACCCTTCTCGAGGCAGCGGCGTGCGGCATGTCCTACCTGGGCACGCTCGTGGTTACAGGAGAGCTCTCGCGGGCCGACATCGAGGCAGCGCTGCGGGAGCGCAAGGCATGAGTCGCGCCCTGTTCTTCGTCGCGATGGCGGCCTGGTCGTGTGCGACCTCGACGAGGCACGATCAGGATCTGCTCGGAGAGGTCCGAGGATACGTCGAGGGGATCCGCTGGCGTCGCTACGAGGACTCGGCGGTGCGCATTCCCCCCAAGGAGCGGGAGCCATTCCTGGACGAGCGGGAGCTCGTCGACGAGGACCTGCGCATCGACGACTACGAGATCGCCCGCGTCAAGCTCGGGCGCGGTGGGCGTTCCGCTGTGGTGCAGGTGAAATACACGTGGCACCTGGATTCCGCGGGAGTTGTGCACGAATCAACGGTGGAGCAATCCTGGAAGCGGGAAGAGCTGGGATGGTTCCTCATGACTGAACATCTAAAGCGGGGTGAGCCCATGCCCGGAGTCGAGGAGAAGGACGGCGACGAGGCGGGCGAGGGGAAGGGGGAGTAAAATTCGAGCACTTGCGCGATAATGGCGCAAAGTGCCTGGAGACGAGTTCGTTGCGCGCGCCCGCCGCCTCGTTGCGGAGAGGGAGTACCAAGAAGCAGTTAAGACTTGCAGGCTCGGGCTCCTCGCGAGCCCCACGCGGGTCGAAGGAAGGTTGGTGCTCAGCGCGGCGCTCATGGCCCTCGGCCGCCTGGATGAGGCCTTGGCCGAGGTGCGTGTTGTCCTCGAGTTCGAGCCGGGGAACCTCCAGGGTCTCGTGCGCAGGGGTGAGCTCCTCTTGCGCCTGGGTGAGGTTCAGCTCGCAAGCGAGGCACTCGAGCGAGCCAGCCGACTTGCACCGGGAGACCCAGAGACCAGGGCGCTCTGCGAGGAGGCGCGCCGGGCTCGGCTCGGGACTACGGTCAGAGCCCTTTCGTACTCAGACTCGCCCGAGACCCGCGTGTATCCGGCGCATGAAAAAAACGACGGGGCCTCGCCTGGGGGGAGGCCCGACGAGGCCACTCCGACCCCAGACACCGTCACATCGATGGTGCGCGACGAGTTCACCAACCAGGCCACGGTGCCGGCATCCCCTCGGTCGGTGAGGATTACCGCCCACGGCGCGAGAGGCGGAGGAGCGGTCATCCCGGACGAGCAGATCGACCTCACCATCCCGGATCCCAGGGACGCGAGGCCCAAGGCGAGCGGCCTCTCGGTGCCTCCGCTCCGCGATGTTGCAAGGAGAGACGAAGGCGAGGCGCGCGCCTTCGAAGCCCGCGTGGTGCCGAAGGCCACCGCCGGTTCGCTGCCCAGCAAGTCACCCACTCCAACGAGCATCCCAACGCGCCCCACGATTCAACGTCCGACGGGCCGTAGGGTGTCCGTGCGGGCGCTTGGCGGGCTTTCCGTCCTTGCCGTTGCCGCCGGATTGCTGGTCGGGTTGCTGCTGCGGGAGGCACGATTCGGCACCAAGCGTCGCCAGATCCTGGCGCTCGCGGCGAGCGCTGCCTCGGAGCAAGCAGCGCCCGGGCTCGCGCGCGCGGAAGCGCTCTATCGCGCCGTCCTCGAGCATGGCCACGATGAGAAGGCGGCCGCTGCCCTGGCGCGCGCCGCTGCGGCAAGGGCCCTCGATTTTGGTGGCTCAAGGAAGGCGGCCGAAGCTCTCGTGGCCGCCCTCGGACAGAGCAAGTTCCGAGACGCGGCGGTAGCACGCCTGCTCGTGGTCCTCATTCGTGGCGTGGCACCTCATGCGCAAGAGCTGGCAGAAGAGCTTGCGATGCGCTTTCCGAGGGACGCCGAGGTCCTCTATCTCTTGGGACGCGCGCAACTCTTGGACGAGCGGTTCGAGGAGGGGGTGGCAACGCTAGCCCGCGCCGAGTCTTTCGGAGGGGGGCCTCTCGTCCTCTTGCACCTGGCTTCCGCCCTCGCCGATCTCGGGCGTTGGGACGAGGCGTGGAAGCGAATCGACGAGGCCTGCATGCGCTTCCCCACGCACCTAGGCGCTTGGATTGAGCGAGCGCACATCATGGGCCTCGGGGGTGCACCGCCCCTCGCCGACGATGACCTCTTTGCAGAGGCTCATGAAAGGCTCCGGGATCTGGTGGCGACCGGGGAGGCTTCTGGCCAAGAGAACGCTCGCTGGGGAAAGCTCGCGCTCGCCGAGCTTCTCCTTTCCAATGGGCATGGCCGAGAGGCCGGAGCCACTCTGCAGGGACTTCACGCTGCCGCCGGTGACGCGCGTTTTTCGCTCTCGCTCATCGGCGCGCTACTCGGCAGCGGAGAGCTATCCCGAGCCCAATCCGAGGCGCGCTTGCTCGTCTCCGAGCTGCCCACGATGGGTCGACCGCTCTTGGCCTTGGCACAGGTTCTCCTCGCAGAGGCGCGCCCCGGCGAAGCGCTCGCTGCCGTTGGAAAGAGCGGGCGTGCCCGAAAGCTTGCGCTCGCCCGGCTCGTCGCGGCCCGGGCGCTTGTCGCCACCAGCCAGTGGGACATGGCGGCAAAGGAGCTCGACGCCCTCCTTGCGGCGACGCCGCGCCACCGAGAGGCGGCGATCGTGCGTGCCGTGGTCGACATCAAGCGCGGTGATCCCCGGGCCGCGATCGCACGCCTCGGGCCCCTTCACGCCGAGGATCGGGACCCTTCGATCTCGGTGGCACTCGGTCAAGCTCTTCGCGTGGCTGGAGAGCGCGCGCGAGCGGTGGAAGTCCTCACACCCGCGACCGATTCACCACGCGGCGGCGAGGCGCACCTGGAGCTCGCGCGGCTCTACCGTGACGAGGGCCGCCTCGCGCTGGCGCGCGATGCCTACGCGAAGGCGATCGAGCGCCTGCCCGAGAAGACCGAGGCACGGCTCGAGACCGGGCTGCTCCTGCTCGATCTCGGGGACACATCGGGTGCTCGGCTCGCGCTCGAGGCGCTTTCCCGCGACGCGCCATCAAGCGCGGATGTTCTCCTGGCCACGGTGCGGGTCCTTCTGGCCACAGGCGACACAGAAGCGGCAAAGCGCACCCTCGATAGGATTGCCCAAATGCCACGCGCCCCCCAATGGGAGGTGGCCAGAGAAAAAGGGCGCTTGGCACTTATCCAAGGGAATGGGCCTCAAGCTGTAGCGGCGATAGGCGAGGCGGTTGCGTTGGCGCCAGACGACCCAGAACTGCGCCACATGTTGGTTGTCGCCCATGTCTTGGCTGGCGACGGAGCGGGAGCCCAGGTGGCGCTCGCCGACATGATCAAGAGGCATGCCGGGCGACCCGAGGCAGACCTCGCGCGTGGGCGCGTGCACCTGTCCAACGGGCATGTCTCAGAGGCGATTTCAGCCCTGGTTCAGGCGAACAAGTTGCTCGACAAGAAGCCGGCTCCTCCCAGGGCACGGGCGGACGCTCGTACCTCCCTCGGGCGGGCGTACTTCTATCGCGGCGACCTGGGCCTGGCAGAGAAAGCCTTGCGCGAGGCGATGGAGCTGGAGCCGGCCCGCGCGGAGGCACTTGTCTTGTTGGGGAGCGTGCACTTGGAGCAAAAGCGATTCCCCTTGGCGCGCAAGTCATTTGAACAGGCCATTGCGATCAATTCGAGCACGGCGGAGGCGTATTACTTGCTTGGAGTGGCGGCGAGGCGCATGCGCGACATCAACGCTGCACGAAAGGCATTGACCACGTACTTGGAAAAGGCACCTCGGGGGGAACACGCCAAGGAAGCACGGGCGCTTCTGCGCTGAACCGCTGCTCGTAGGGGTCAATTCGCGCGGAAGCAAGCGGCGAGCCCGACCCCAAAAAAGGCGCTCGTGCCCCGCACGTTGTCGGTGCTCAGGATCCCCACGTTGACGAACGGCGAGAGCTGCATCCGACCCGAGCCGAGCGTGAGCGAAAAGGTCGACGACGCGGCCAGCGCGTCGACGTTTCGCGACTCCCCCGAAGACAGCTCCGTCATGGCGCGCGCGGGCACCACGCTGAGCGCGAGGCCAGGTCGCCACTTTGCCTGCTTGAGCCGCAGCGCCAAGGCCGCGTGGACATGGTGAAGCTGGCCGTGACCCGAGGTCCCCTCCTTGTCCTTGGATGAGCCATAGAGCACGCCGAACCGAGACGCGAGCGACACGTCGACCGATGACGAGCGCACGAGTTGGTAGCGCACGCCAGCAGATAGCCCCGTGGGTACTGGGAGCGCTACAACCAATAGGCCGTCCACGCCCAGCTCCAGGTCCAGCCTGCTCGACACGCCGTACGCCACGTCCATGTGGAACGTGGGGAGCTCGGCGCTCGGGTAGCGCTCGGGCGCTGCGGGATCTGGGGCCCTTGCGGGCGTGGCGAGGAGATCAATCGCCTGGTACTCGCCATGGAACGTGACGCCGAAGTTCCCTTTTCTCACCGTGTCCGGGTTTTGTGGTGCCGCGGTGCTCATGGGCAGGTAACACCCAATGGAGGAGAGCGCCATCCCCGTCGCGACCATCAAGACCGTGGCGCCCGGGAGCTCGAAAGACCATCGCATTGGGCGATTATATACCGTGTATCTCAATGAGAAATGTATAATGAGCCTCCGAAAGGGGTGTCATTACACCATGCGTCTTCTGGGGCAGGCACGCGTGCTTCTTCTCCTGCCGCTCGCCTTGCTTTCGCTGGGAGGCAACTGCGGCCCGCCGCTTCCCGACCCGGATTCCTGCACGGATCCGCCGAATGACGTGCAAGTGGACGCAGTGGAAATCGGCGCGGGGAACGCGGGAAGCGTCTTTGCCCCATCGAGCAATGGCGACGTGGTGCCGGCCGAGGAGGGGAGCATTCAAGCGTATTGGATCGGCATTCGCCTGCGCGTCGCTGGGGCGAGCGCGCCCTCGTGCCTGCCGCAGAAGACCGTCGTTAAGGCCCCTTCAGGGGAGGTATTGGTTTCGAGCGAGACGCCGGTTAGGGCATACGAGCAAGGCGATGGCTCGCGGATCACTCGGACGCTCTGGCTCACGGTGAGCGGCAGGGAGGCAAGGAGCACCTGGGCGACGATCGAGACGAAGGTCGGCGACAAGACCACCACTCGCTCCGTGTGGATTGACGAGCGATACGCGGGCCCAGCGCTCGCCGGTATTTCTCCCAATGAGTTGACGATAAGGGAGCAAGAGACCGCCCGGTTCAAGGTTCAATTGGAAGGCGCCGCAACGAAGTACACGAACGTTTTCGTTTCGATGAGCGACAAGGCGGTTGGCGAGCTATCCACGTCAGGCCGGGAGGTGCTCATTGCGACGGGTAATGATTCTACGGAAATTGCGATTTACGGGGTCAAGGCAGGCGGCCCCATCGATGTCACCGTGCACGTCGGCGACAAGTCAGCCACGGCCAAGCTCCAGGTGCTCCCGGCCAAGGATGGCGGTTAGCCCGGCGCGGCCCTTACGCCGACCAGTGCTCGTCTTCCCACCCAGGCCAGGGCACGGTAATCGACAGGAGCCCGTCGCGAGGAATGCGTGCGAACGTCACGCCCGCGAACTCCAATGTCATCCAAAGACGTATCTCATCCCTCGGCTTGGCCCCGAGTGAGACGAAGGGGACCGCTAGCTCAACCACGTCGAGAGCGGCGATCTTGCCGCCGATGGCGCTAAGTTCTGCTCCCCCGTCGGGCGCGCCCACTTGCACCAAGAGGCGCCACTCGTCTCGCCCCGCAATGCATGCCTTGAGCACCATCCGTGAGGCGGCGATCCGCCGACGGTTGTCCCGGGTTGGATCGAGGCGCAAGTACATGTTGTGGTGGTCGAAGCCGAGATAGAGCTTGTCGACGGGGTGCTCCGAGCCGGCCATGGTGCTCCCACGCCCGACATCGTGCCGTGCGGCTCCCACCCACTCGAAAAAACGGTCTGCCTTGCCGTCGAGGCGTGGCTTGAGCAGGGCTTTTGGAGCAGCGAGGGCGGCGAGTCGACTCCGCTCGATTGGCTCGAGGAGCTCCTCTGGCGGCATGTCTCCCAGGGCACGCCATGCTTCCTGCAGGTGGGCCCGGAAGAGCTCGTCGAAGACGGCGTCCTCCGCCGACGAAAACGGCTCGCCGAACCACCAAAACCAGTCGGAGCCTTCGGCGATGAAGAGGAGATTTCGTGCCCTTTCCGTGAAAGCAGTGCTCCCGTGCGTCGCTTCGGCGGCGGCTAGCCTTTCGCGCGCGCGATCGAGCTGCTTCCACGCTCGGTTCTTGTCCGGATCGCCGATCCACACGCGAAACGAGGCGTCGATCCACGAACCGGAGTGCAGGTGGGTGAGCTCCTGCCCCGGCCCTCTTTCGGCGAGCGACTCGCTGATCGTGCGAGGCACGAGCAGCGAGGCCTCGGCTTCCCTTTCCAGGGACCCATACAGGGCCTCGAGGAACTCCTCACCACGGCGTGGGAACGATTCCCATGCGTTCTCGCCGTCGAGAAACAGCCCGACGATCTCGCCCCTTTCCCCGAGCGATCGGGCGGCTCCGATGATCTCCGAGGCGGCGTCCTGCGCCGGCCAGCTCGAGTAGCGAAACCCGATGCGATCGGAGAGATCGCGATCCCGGAACACCAAGTCCACGCCGGCAAAGCGCCATGCCCTCGTGCGCGCGGCAGTCCATTTCCCGCTCGTGCCCGCACCAAGTGGTCCGTGGCTCGTTGCCGCACAGCCGTCGAGCGAGCGGGCAAGCGTCTCTTCGTCACCAGCCAGCCACTTGATGCCGCATTCTCGATAGAGGTCAACCGCCTCTGGGGACAATGAGCCTTCCGGAGGCCACATCCCCTTGGCTTGCACGCCGAACGCGCGGGCGTGGGCAACGCATGCCCTTTGGACGTGCTCCCTCGCGTCCTGGGGGCGGCAGAACCTTCTGGGAAGGAGATCTCCTGGCCTCGAGCGGAGCGCCACGTCGCTGTCGATGAGGAGTGGGACGATAGGGTGGTAGTACGGGCTTGTCGAGAGCTCCACCTGGCCACTCTGGGCTAGTTTCCTCCACGTGGGGAGGACCCGGGATGCGGCCGCTCGCACGGCTCTGAGGAGCGCCCGCTTGTCGTCCTCCGAGTAGTCCCGACCCTTGCGATCCATGGCGTCGATGGCGGGATCGTCCTCCCGCGCCGCGAAGCCGAGCCAAGCGATGAGGAAAAGACACTGGAGATCTCTGAGCTCCGCCGGGCCGTATCGCCTCTTTCCTCGCTCGGCGAGGAGCTGGGCGTACCGGGGCCTGGGCGCGATGGCGCGATCCCATCTCACGCTAAAACAGCGCTCGAGGACCGCGCGCTGCTCGCTTTCGTCGAGCTCGTCGGCGTGCTTTTCGGCGATCCGCTCCAGGTCATCTTTCTGTCCAGCGAGCAAGTCCTCGAGCTGCTCCACCAGCGAAGGGACGAAGTTCACCGTGACGCGCACGCCAGGATGGCGCTCGAGGGCACGTCCCATGTCCAAGTAGCCCGCGCATGCGTGGAGCCGCACCCAGGGAAGGACGTGGCGTCCATCTCGCGGATGCACGTAACGGGGTTGGTGCATGTGCCAAAGCAAGAGGATGTCGGTCATTGGGTCAGGTGGAACCCCTTGGGTACCACGACGAGGTCGTCCGCCTCGATCACGGTCAGGCCGCGGCTAGCGTCTTTCTCATGGTTGTAGCCGATTTCCATTCCTTCTGGGATGACCACGTCCTTGTCTACGATTGTTCGCCGAAGGCGAGCCTTCCTCCCCACCTGTACGTTCTCGAACAGAATGGACGACTTGACGTCGGAAAAGCTATGAATGCGGACATTTTGAGATAGTACGCTGCGGTCGATTCGTCCACCGCTGATGATGCAACCCTCGCAGACGAGACTATCCGTGGCGAGCCCGATCCGATCGTTTTCGACGTCGGCAAAGACGAACTTGGCGGGCGGAAATGTCCTCGCCCAGGTTCGGATGGGCCAGCGCGGGTTGTACAGGTCGAGCACCGGGTGTACCTGCGCCAAGTCCATGTTGGCGGCGTAATAGGATGCGACCGTCCCCACGTCCCGCCAGTAGCCCCGCTCGCGCTCGCTGGCCCCTGGGATCTCGTTCTTGGTGAAGTCGTACACCGCCACCGACACGCGTCCAGCGAGGGCAGGGAGGATATTGCGGCCGAAGTCGTGCTGTGAATCGGACTGGGCGCTTGCGTCCCTCTTGAGCTCCTCGATCAGGGCCTCGGTATTCCAGATGTAATTCCCCATCGACGCCCACGACCTGCCGGGCTTTCCCGGGATTTCGGGAGGGAGCTCGGGTTTCTCGACGAATGCCGTCATCCGATTCGCTTCGTCCACCCCGAGCACTCCGAAGGCACGTGCCTCGGAGGAGGGGACGGGCACTGCCGCGACCGTCATGGCAGCGCCCGACTCCAAGTGGTAGTCGAGCATCTGCCTCACATCCATCTTATAGATGTGGTCCGAGGAAAACACGCACACCGCGTCGGGGTCTTCGTCGGTGACCACGTTGAGGGCCTGGTACAGCGCATCTGCGGACCCTCGGAACCACGTGGGGCCGGTGCGCTGCTGCGCTGGAACTGACTCGACGTAGTAATCGAGCATTTGGGGCAAGCGCCAGCCGCGGGCCAGGTGCGTGTTGAGGGAGTCCGACTTGTACTGCGTGAGCACCTTGATCTTCATGAGTCCGCTGTTCACCAGGTTGGACAGCACGAAGTCGATGAGCCGGTATCGTCCTCCGATGGGCACCGCAGGCTTGGCGCGCTCGCGAGTGAGCGGCATGAGGCGTTTCCCCTCGCCGCCCGCCAAGACAATCGACAAGACGCGAGGAGGAGGACCACGTCGAGGCAGCGAGTAGGGGGTCATTTCGTCGTTTCGCTCAGGGGTTGTTTCCTTGGGTCTCGGCGCCGGCAGGACGCGCACCTGGGAGCCGATCCCGGAAATAGACGACGCCGCCGACCGCCAGGGCGAGCACCAACACCACGATGATCACGAGCGCCGCTTTGCCCCGCCGCTTGCCCCTTGCGAGGAGCTGGCGCGTGATGGTGCGGTCGGGCTCGAGGATTTGCTGGAGCGAGTCGAGCGCGCTCGCGGCCTGCTGGCTCACCTTTGGAAGTGCCGGCGGCGTTCGACGGCGTGCTTCCTTCGGCTCGTCTTGGGTCTCATGGGTCGCTCTCGACGCACCATTGAGGAGCGCAGCGTCGCCCTCCGTGCTCAGGTCATCAACCCACGCCCTCGTGTCGATGAACGCGCCCGGATCCAAGGCGTCTCCGCCCGTGGTGCTGGCCGGCGTGTTGTCCTGCTGCTTGCCGGCCATGTCCTCGAGGGAGGTGAACTTGGCGATCTCCTCCTGGATGAGCACGTCGATTAGGTGGCTAACATTTCCAGCCGTCTTGGCCTTTGCACGTTCCTTCTCGGCGACCGTATCTTGCACGAGATGCGCGATGTCCCGGCTGGTGACCTTGAGGCCGCGGGAAAAAAGATACTGGGCGATAGCATCCTGGAGGTCGGCGGCCTGCGCGTAGCGATCCTTCGGGTCCCGCGCGAGCGCCTTGCGGACGACCTGCTCGAGCTCGGGCTCGACCTCGGGGTTGAGGGCAATAACCGATGGGACCTTGGCTTGCCTGACGAGCTCGACGGTTCCGTAGTCGCTGTCGCCGTAGAACAGGCGACGCCCGGTCAGCATTTCCCAAAGGAGGATGCCGACGGCGAAGATGTCTGCCCGGTGATCGACTTCCAGCCCGCTCGCGGCTTCTGGGGAGAGATACGAGAACTTCCCTTTGACTACCCCCGGGTCAGTCAGCTCGATCTGCGAGGTGGCCTTGGCGAGCCCAAAATCGACCAGCTTCACCTCGCCCATCTTGGAGATGAGGATGTTGGGCGGCGATATGTCTCGGTGCACGATTCCGAGCGGCTTTCCGCTCATCGGATCCTGGGCTTCGTGGGCGCACGCGAGCCCCTTGCATACCTAGAGCATGAGGTAGAGGGCGTGGGATATCTTGATTCGCCGCCCTTGCTTCTTGTGGTGCTCGATAATCGCCTTGAGATTTGCGCCGTCGACGTACTCCATGACGATGAAGTACGCCGTGTCCGCGCCCATCCCGATGTCGAAGACGTGCACGATATTGGCATGCTGGAGGTGGAGGGACAGCCGCGCCTCGTCCAAGAACATGGCCACGAATTTCTTGTTCTTGGTGAGGTTGGGGAGGATCCGCTTGATGGCGACGGATTTCCTAAATCCCTGAATCGACTCGGCGACACCGCGGAAGACCTCGGCCATTCCTCCTTGATCCACGCGCTCGGTAATCGTGTAGCGGTCGCCCATCCAGTCGTTCCCATGGTGGCGGTCAAGTCTCCCGCCGCAGCGGTACTATATCAGATGGATTCCCAGCGAGGCAAAGACAGGGGGGAGGAATCGGGGACGGACAGGCGCAGCGCGGCGCTACTCGCCCTCGGGATGCGACGAATCGTCGGTGGCTCCAGCGCCGGCGTCGGACATGGAATCACTCGCTCGGCCACCATGAAACGTCAACGCCTTCGCTTGCTCTTCCTTTTCGCGCTCTTCCTTGCAATCGATGCAGAGCGTGGTCACCGGGCGCGCGACGAGCCGCCGGTAGCCTATCGACTCCCCGCACTCCTCGCATTCGTTGATGAGGCCGGCGTCCAGTCTCTCGAGCGCGCCGTTGATTTTTCCCAGGAGCCACTTCTCTCGATCCCGCAGGCGCAGCTCCGTAGAGAAAAGCTCCTCTTCCATGGACTCGTCGATCGAGTCGCGACCGATGTTCCGCTCGCGATTCATGCTGAAGGAGAGGCCTTCCTGGGCGTTCCTAAGGAGGCGCTGCTTTTCCTGCGTGAGCACCTCTCTCAACTTGCTTCGTTCCAGCTCGCTTAACATCACGTGTAAGAAAGTCTATAGACACGCCAAGGTCGGTGTCAAACCAAAGATCGTGCGAGAAACAGTTAAGACGCCTTCTTCTCGCGGACGAGTATCGGCCTTCCTCGCTGGATAACGACATCACGGTTCACGACGCACTCGCGAACGCCGGTGAGGGAGGGAATCTCATACATGACGTCGAGCATGACCTCCTCGAGGATGGCGCGGAGCCCGCGCGCGCCAGACTTGCGGTGGTGGGCCTCCTCGGCAACCGCATAGAGCGCGTCCTCCGTGAAGCGAAGCTTGACCCCCTCCATCTCGAACAGGCGCTCGTACTGCCTGGAGAGCGCGTTCTTGGGCTTCCAGAGGACTTCCGTGAGTGCGTCGACGCTGAGCTCGTCGGCGGACACGATGATGGGAAGCCGCCCCATGAACTCCGGGATCATCCCGTACTTGATCAAGTCCTCGGTCCGCGCTTGGGCGCGCAGGGCGTCACGATTGTCCTCGGTCGTCCCAATGGCCGCACCAAACCCGAGGCCGCGCTCGCCGATCCGGCGACGGACCACGTCCTCGATCCCGTTGAACGCGCCCGTGCAGATGAAGAGGATGTCGGTGGTATCGATCTGGATGAGCTCCTGCTGCGGGCGGTTGCGCGCGCCGTCGGGCGTGATGGTGGATGTCTTCCCTTCGAGGATCTTGAGGAGCGCCTGCTGCACCCCTTCACCCGACACGTCGCGAGTCGGGGAGGGGACACCCCCCTTGCGAGCGATCTTGTCGATCTCGTCGATGCACACGATACCGCGGGCGGCCCGTTCGACATCTCCGCCGGCGTTCCTGTACAGGGCCTTGATGACGCTCTCCACGTCCTCGCCGACATACCCTGCCTCGGTGAGCGTGGTGGCGTCTGCGATGGCGAAGGGTACGTCCAGCTTCCGCGCCAGCGTCTGGGCAAGAAGGGTTTTCCCGCAGCCCGTGGGTCCGATCAGGAGGATGTTCCCCTTCTGTACTTCGACCTCCGCGGGCTTGCCCCTCATGCCGATTCGCTTGTAGTGGTTGTACACGGCGACGGCGAGCGCCTTCTTGGCGGCGTCTTGCCCAACCACGTAGCGATCGAGCTCCGCGACTATTTCCTTGGGCGATGGATACTTCGGGCGCTCCGCCGCTTCTTCCTTGGTGAGGATGTCGTTGCAAAGCCCGACGCACTCGTCGCAAATAAAGACGCGCGGACCAGAAATGAGCTTGCGGACCTCGCGCCGTCTCTTGCCGCAGAAGGAGCAGTGAAAGTCATCCATTCGTCTTCCATTGTTGCACAAGGGCCGTGGTACGCAAGACCCCGCTCCATGCATGTTCGGCCGCTTCCCAGGACGCTTTAGCTCTCTCGAGCTCTCTCGCGGCTAACGCACCGCGTCGCTCCGTGCTAAGTTTGTCCGCAGAATGCGGGTAGTCGTGCTTTGTCCAGAACCTGAACTGGCCGAACGAGATCCCGAGTCGATGGTGTCCATCTTGCGGGATCTCGGCTGCAACGTCCGCGCGGGACGATTTGACTGCGGAGATCTCGACGAAGAAGACTTGGCCCGGCGGCCCGCGACCTTGGTCGTTGTCGACGCTGGAGACGAGGTCGAACGAGGACATCGCTGCCTTCGGCGGCTCGACACCTTTGCCCCGTTGACCGACGTCCCTTCCCTCCTGGCGGTCACTCTCCCGAGGCTCCCCTCGCTGGACTTCTCGGCAGGTGCTTCGGATTTCATCCTAAAACCTCTGGTTCCAGCCGAGCTCTATGCCCGGCTGCGCCAGCTCGACTGGAAGAACGCGACTTTCGGGACCGAGGAGGTCATCAAGGTAGACGACTTGGTCATCGACGCTGCGGGCTACGAAGCACGCCTGCGCGGGCGCAAGCTGGAGCTCACCCACCAGGAGTTCGAGCTTCTCCGGTTTTTCGCGCAAAACCGAGGCAAGGCCTACACCCGCGAGCAGCTGCTCAAGAAAGTCTGGGGTTATCAATACTATGGGGGGTCACGGACCGTGGACATCCACGTCCGCCGCTTGCGGGCCAAGCTCGGGCCAGTCGTGGGCGGCCTGATCGAAACCGTGCGCAATGTGGGCTACAAGATGCGCAGCGGCGACTCGGTCGAGGGCTAAACAGCCTCACAAGGGTTGGGAGACACAAGCGAGACAAGGAGGAGCCGAGGAGCCCGCGGAGCGTACTTACGTACGTGAGCAGGCACCGCAGGCGACGACGCCGTATCGCGCCGTGGCTCACAAGCCAGGTGAGGCTGTTTAGCTGCCACCTCTCAAAACAGCAGCACCCTCGCGATCTCGAAATACACCATTAACCCCAGCACGTCGACGAACGAGGCGACAAAAGGCGTCGATGACACGGCCGGATCCACTCCCACCCGCCGCAGAAGGAGGGGGAATCCAGCGCCAAACACCGCGCCAAGAACCACCACGGTGACGATGGACAGGGAGATCGTCCATGCCATGGCCATGGTCCGAGTAGCCTCCCACAGGAACACCCGCCCCATCCCGAACACGCTCAGCGTGATCCCCAGCGCCAAGCCAATGCCGAGCTCCCTCCCGATCACCCGGGCGAAGTCACGGGGCCGCACTTCGCCCACGGCGAGCGCGCGAATCATGATCGACGCCGACTGTGAGCCCGCATTCCCTCCGGAAGAAATGATGAGCGGCACGAACCACACGAGGGAGGCGAACTGCTCGAACGTGGCCGTGTAGTGGTGCATGGCGCTCCCCGTGGCGAGCTCGCCCAAGAAGAGGACGACGAGCCAAGAGGAGCGCTTGCGCACGAATTCCCAAAAACCCGTCTGAAAATACGCGTGCTCCAGGGGCTCGACGGCGCCCAGTCTTTGCACGTCCTCGGTGGCCTCTTCTTCAAGGACATCGACCACGTCGTCGACGGTGACGATGCCGACGATCCGCCGCGACCTATCGATGACCGGCAACGCCAAGAAGTCGTACTTGGCAATGACCCGGGCCACCTCCTCTTGATCGGCCTCCACATCGACGGCGATCACGTTCGGCTCCATGACGTCGGCGATGGTCTTGTCCGCAGGGGCAAGGACGAGCTGGCGCAGCGATACGGTGCCCAGGAGCGTGCCGTGCGGATCGACGGCGTAGGCGTCGTAGATGGTCTCCATCTCCTCGGCGCTCTTGCGGACGTTCTCGATGGCGTGCGCCACGGTGATGTCCGCTGGGAGGGCCACGAAGTTCGTGGTCATGAGGGCGCCGGCAGTCCCCTCGGGGTGTGCGAGGAGCTGGCGGACGTCCCGCGACTCGGCATGCTCCATGCGGCCGAGCAGCGCTGCGCGCATTTCCTCGGCGAGCTCGCCAAACAGGTCGGCTCGCTCGTCCGGTGCCATCCCCTCCGCAATACTCACGGCCGTTGCCAAGTCCTGGTTGCAAAGCTGCGCGAACAGCTCGACTCGCTTGTCGCGCTCGAGCGCCTCGATGAGCCGAGAGGACTGCTCGACGGGCAAGGCAAGGAGAAGGCGGAGCGCCAGGTCGGGCTCGAGCTTGGCGGCGAGGTCCGCCAGGTCCGCGCTGTGCAGCTCTTCCGTCATCTCCACAACAGAGCTGGGATCGCTCCGCAGGGCCTCAGACACGTCGGGGAGAATCAGGCGGGTCACGCTCTCCATGCGCTCGAATCCTTACGTGGCACTATACCGCGGCTGCTATCATCTTCACGTGTTTCGTGTCCTCGACGTAGCGGCAAGCGGATCCGCGATTCTCACGGAGGATGCGGGCAAGGTGGCCCCACCGCCCGAGGAGACCATCCGGTGGATCGATCTCGACCAGCAGGATGAGGCCCAGCTCGCCCTGCTTCGTGACCGCTTTGGTTTTCACCCGCTGGCGATCGAGGACTGCGCCCACTTTGATCAGCGGCCGAAGCTCGAAGAGTACGGCGAGTACCTGTTCCTGGTCATTCATGGGTTCACGAGGAACGGCAAGACTGCGACCCAGCTCAAGCCCATCGAGGTGCACGCGTTCATGGGTCCTCGATTCCTCGTGACCGTGCACGAAAGCCCCTGCGAGGCGCTCGATGCGGCTTGGAAACGGGTGGCACGCGACCCAGCGCTGGCGCGCAAGGGCACCGATTTCCTGTACTACATCCTCGCCGACGCCATCGTCGATGCCAATTTCCCTATCTTGGACGACATCAATGACCTCCTGGAGGACATCGAGGACGCGGTCCTCGGGCGTGCGGAAAGGCGAGAGCTGCCCGAGTTGTTTGAAATCAAGCGCACTCTTTCCACCATGCGCCGCTTCCTCTCGCCCCAGAGGGAGGTGTTCGCGATGCTCGCGAAGCGGGGCGATCCACGGGTCAGTGAGCGCACGGCGCTGTATTTCCGCGATGTCTACGACCATCTGGTCAGGATTTCCGAGTCCATCGACGCCGGGCGGGAGATCCTGGGAAACGCGCTCGACGCGTACCTCACCATGGTGTCCAACCGCACCAACGAGGTGATGAAACGCCTGGCCATCATGAGCGCGATTTTCCTCCCCCTTACCTTTGTTACGGGCTTCTTCGGCCAAAACTTCACGCACCTTCCGTTTGACTCGGACCTTCTCATGTGGACGGCGATCTTCTTGTGCTTGCTCGTGCCCGGGGCGATGCTTTTTTGGTTTCAGAAGAGTGAGTGGCTGTAGGGCCACTTGCTCATTGGGATTGGTAGGAAGTCACGCGAACGTCGACCGGCCCGAACTCGGTGTCGGCCTTGATGCGGACCGGAATGCGCTGGTCGTCATCGGTTATCCACGCGCGAAAGATTCGGGGCTTGCGCGTGCGATCAGCCTCGAGGGTCGCCGTGAGCCGCGTCGAGATACCGCGTACCCGCACCGCGAGACGGCCGCCTAAGGGCGTCAAGACCCGCTCACGCCCCTCGACCTTAACGTCTGCGTGCCAGAGCCTCGTCCCAGCCAACGCGTGGAATGTACCGCACGCCCCGGGAGGGGCTTTCCAGCTGCGGAGAACGAGCAGGGCACTCAGTGGATCGTGCGTGCCCGCGTCAGGGAGGCGCTGGCGTCGGCGCGTCGGCGGGCCGTTGTTTCGCGCCGCGGTGAGGTCGGCAAGTGGGGTACCCTGCTCCCGAACCGTCGTTACTTGCAGGCGCTTCCCTTGGAACTCGCTGTCTGATTCGGTGCGCGCGGGAATTCCCGACTCGACGCTCACCCACGAACGGATCTCGTCGTGCACGCGCCGCACGGCCGTAAGGAGGCCCGAGGCTTCCCCTTCAGCGTGAACGCTCAGCAAGAGGCGACCATCGACGAGCCCTGGCGTTCCCACCGCCATTCGCGCACGCCCACCCTCAATGCCGAGGAACGTGACCTTCCACGTGATCGTCTCGCCGGCGACGAAAAAGGGGCGCAACTGACCGAAGTCGCTGATCACAGGCGTCTCGGTCGCGTGATCCAAAGCGGGGGCTGCTTCCTCTCTGGGCACGGGGGCCGTCGGCGAAATGACCGCCCCGGACGTTCTCCCACACCCGCCAAGCATGGCCCCGCATCCAAGGAAAAGGGCAAGTGCTGGGAAAAGGCCTATGGTAGCCAAGCAGTCCCTTTTGTGATAAATGACCAACACTCTTCTATCTCGAGTTGCGGGGCTGGATATCGTCTCCGCGGCACCTTATATCCGCGCGTTCCGTTGGGTCCGCAAGCGCGCTGAGGAATGAATGAAGATAAACGAACTGATCGCTTTCTGCACGATTGTGGGGATTCTTGGCTGCCCGGCCTGCAAGGGTGATCCTCCCCCCGCCGCCCTGATCCTTTCGACTCCACGGGAGGGGCTTTCGGATGCTGATCGATCCCGCCTCGAGAGTCCGCCGTTAGCTGAGCTCTCGCTCGTTCCCGCTTCCGCCGAAGCCCTCGTCCGCGTGGATCTCTTGGCTCTTGGCGCAGTGTCGCCGGACAGCGCGAAAACCCTTGATTTTCTGCTGCGCGCCCAGCAGCCTGCCGCCTGGGAGGTCATGACAGCCGCCGGACTCGTCCCAGGGAAGGAGCTAACCGCCCTGTATCTAGTGGTCCTCCCGGGCCTTTCCGGTCGAAGTGGTGAGTCGGGCTTCCTCGTAGGAGGTGTCGGCTCGTTTGACGCGACGAGGGTGCAGGGGGCGTTGCGTAGGGCCGGGGGGATCCCCGAGCCCGCGGGATCGGGCGTCATGTTCTCGTGGCGCGGGGAGCTTGCGCCAGGTGCTTCTTCACACGCGGGCCCCGAAATTGGCGAGACGCGTGTCGGGGTGGCCTCGGGGGTGGTCGTCTTTGGCTCACCTCATCATGTCAGGCACGCGCTCGAAGCGCATGCCCGAAGGGTGAAGGACGTGCGGGCTTCTCCTCTCACGAGGGAGATCTTGCTCATCGACCAAAAGGCGGTCGCTTGGGGAGTGGCGCGTGGTGGCCGCGACGACTCGGATTCAGCAGCGCCCAGGTATCTAGAGAATCTCGTACCCGGGCTCAAGTGGGCGCGCTTCCTAGCGAGGCCGCCGGCCACGTCGCAGGGAGGCCCCCTGGGTTCGGTGGAGCTCACAGTGGAGTTCAACGACTTCGCCAAGGCCCAGGGGTTTCGCGAGAAGCTCCTCTCGCTGCTCGCCGAGGCCTCCAACATGGCCGCCGGGATGCCGGTCGGAACAGCGCTGGCGCGCGTGCGGGATCGCGCCAAGGTGAGCGTCGAGAAGGTGAAGTCCGGGCACGTGCTTACCGTCGCGTCCCCACTCTGAGCATGGTGGCCGCCACTTCTTCCTCAACGTGCCAAAATTGAAAGATGAAGATCGGAATCACGATGGGAGACCCATCGGGGATCGGGCCCGAGATCATCGTGCGTGCGCTTGCCCTATCGCCCCCCGAGCTCCGTGCGCGTTGCGTTTTCTTTGGCGACCCGCTCGTCCTGGCGCGTGCAGGCGGATTGCCCCAAGAGGTGGAAGTGGTGGCGACCTCTCGCCTGTCCGAGGAGGAATCACGGCCCGGTCGGCCGACCCTCGCGGGCGGCGCGGCGCAGGTGGCATGCCTCGAGATGGCTGCCGTGCACGCGCGCCAAGGCAAGCTGGGTGCCCTCGTCACCGCGCCGATTTCAAAGGCCCAGGCGCGCGCGGCTGGGTTCCCGTTTCCCGGTCACACCGAGTTCCTGGCGGCGCGGCTCGGAGCGGCCGAGCACGCCATGATGTTCGTCGGCCCGCGACTTCGCGTAGTGCTCTCGACCATCCATGTCCCGCTGGCCGAAGTTGGCCGCGCCTTGTCCTCCGAGGCTGTCGGGCGCGCCATCTATCTCGGTGGACGATCGCTGGCCATGGATTTCGGCATCGACCAGCCGCGGATCGGCGTCGTGGCGCTCAACCCCCATGCCGGTGAGAGCGGCTTGCTCGGTAACGAGGAGGAGCTGGTGATTTCCCCAGGCATGGTGATCGGCCGCTCCCGCCTCGAGCGGGAGGGGATCGCGGCTACCCTAGGCGGTCCCTTGGTGCCCGACGCGGCATTCCGTGCTGCCGTCCATGGGGCATGGGACCTCCTCGTGGCCATGTACCACGATCAGGCGCTAATCCCAATCAAGCTGGTGGATTTCGACTCGTCGGTGAACATGACACTTGGGCTTCCGATCGTGCGGACTTCGCCAGATCACGGCGTCGGCTACGACATCGCCGGGACCGGCGTCGCGCGTCATGAGAGCTTCAAGGCCGCCCTCGACCTGGCGTTTACCCTTGCCGCCCACGTCGGCCGCATCTCCCACTCCGATTAGGCCTTATTTCCAAGGCGCATTTGATGTTACGATAAATTTGCCCCCGAGCGCGCAGAACCGCAGGTAGGGGGCTCAGGTGGTCTCCCTCGGGGCTGAGGCGAATGGACAAGATCGTTGTAAAAGGAGCGCGGGAACACAACCTCAAGAACATCGACGTGGAGATTCCACGCGATCAGCTCGTCGTCATCACGGGCCTCTCCGGTTCTGGAAAGTCGTCCCTCGCGTTCGACACCATCTACGCCGAAGGACAGCGGCGTTACGTGGAGTCGCTCTCGGCATACGCCCGGCAGTTCCTCGAGCAGATGGCCAAGCCGGACATCGATTCCATTGAGGGGCTTTCGCCGGCCATCTCGATCGAGCAGAAGACCACGTCGAGGAACCCTCGCTCCACGGTGGGAACGATCACCGAGATATACGATTTCCTGCGTCTCCTCTACGCCAGGGTGGGAACGGTCCACTGCTGGTCCTGCGGGCAAAGGATCTCTTCCCAGACCGTGCAGCAGATGGTCGATCGGATCCTCGAGCTCCCCGCGGGCGCTCGGTTCTCGGTGCTCTCGCCCATGGTGCGGGATCGAAAAGGGGAGTACAGGCGTGAGCTCGAGCAGCTGAGAAAGGACGGCTACCACCGCATTGCGGTGGATGGAGAGCTGATCGATCTCACCGAATCGATTCCGAAGCTGGACAAGAACAAGAAACACACCATCGAGGTCTACATCGATCGGCTCGTCCTGAAGGACGGCATCCGCCAGAGGCTGACCGACTCCGTGGAGCTCGCCCTCAGGCTCGCGGACGGAGTGTTGAAGGTGTCCTTCCTCGAGGGGGACGACATGATTTTCTCGGAGCGGTTCGCGTGTATCACGTGCGGGACGTCGTACCCCGAGATCACCCCCCGACTCTTCTCGTTCAACAACCCACACGGCGCTTGCCCAGCGTGCGACGGCATTGGCGCCAAGATGTTCTTTGACCCCGACCTGGTGGTGCCCAATGAGGACCTCTCGCTCAGGGAGGGCGCTATTGAGCCGTGGGAAAAGCGAAATGCCCCGTTCTTCCAGGGGATCCTCGAGTCCATCGCTGCGCATTTCCAGATCGACATGAACACTCCGTGGGCCAAGCTTCCTGCAGAGGCCCGAAAGGCCGTCCTGTTCGGCTCCAAGGGGGAAGAGATCGAGTTCTATTTCGAGAAGAACGGGCGTCGGCAGTCCTACAAGAAGGAGTTCGAAGGGGTCATCGCGAACTTGGAGCGTCGGCTCTCCGAATACGAGCGGCGCCGTCGCGAGGAAGGGCGAAACCTCGAGGAGTCGTTCGAGGCGGTCTACGAGGAGTTTCACCGGTACATGAACCGGACGCCTTGCGAGGAGTGCGATGGGACTCGCCTGCGCAAGGAGAGCCGGTTCGTGAAGGTCGGCGGCAAGACCATCACCGAGGTGACCAGCCTGTCGATCCAGCACCTTCACTCCTTCTTCCAGTCCCTCGAGCTGGAGAAGAGAGAGAAGGAGATTGCCGACCGGATCTTGCGTGAGATCGTGGACCGAGTGGGCTTCCTGGTGAGCGTCGGCCTCGACTACTTGACGCTGGATAGACCCACGGGGACCCTCTCTGGTGGGGAGGCGCAGCGGATCCGGCTGGCCACGCAAATTGGCTCCTCCCTGGTCGGGGTGCTCTACATCCTAGACGAGCCTTCGATCGGCTTGCACCCGAGAGACCACACCCGTCTCCTCGAGACGCTCAGGCGCTTGCGAGATCTGGGAAACACGGTGCTCGTCGTGGAGCACGACGAGGAGACCATCCGCGCGGCCGACTACGTCTTGGACATGGGTCCGCGGGCAGGCGTTCACGGGGGGCGGATCGTGGCGTGCGGGACGCCCGACGAGATCCAGTCCTCGACGGCGTCGCTCACGGGCGCATACCTCTCGGGGCGTCGTTCCATCGTGGTGCCCAAGAACCGCCGGGTGCCGTCGCAGAAGTACATCACCGTGCGCGGGGCCGAGGCGAACAACCTCAGGAAGATCACGGTCCGATTCCCGGTGGGCCTCCTCACGTGCGTGAGCGGCGTATCGGGATCCGGCAAGTCGACCTTGGTCATCGACACGCTTCTCCGGGCGCTGCAAGGGCGTCTCTATCACTCCAAGTTGCCTGCCGGGGAGCATGCGGGCATCGACGGAGCGCAGCACATCGACAAGGTCATCGATATCGACCAGGCGCCCATCGGCCGCACGCCGCGATCGAACCCAGCGACCTACACCGGCCTGTTCACTCACATCCGCGACCTCTTCGCTGCGCTGCCGGAATCGAAGGCGCGCGGATACAAGGCAGGGCGGTACTCGTTCAACGTGAAGGGCGGACGATGCGAGAGCTGCCAAGGGGACGGCATCTTGCGCATCGAGATGCACTTCCTCCCAGACATCTACGTGCAGTGCGAGCAGTGCGGTGGGCGAAGGTACAACCGCGAGACCCTGGAGGTGGAGTACAAGGGGATGAACATCGCGGACGTGCTCGACATGACGGTCGCCCAAGGGACGGAGTTCCTCGCGCACATCCCCAAGATCAAGCAGAAGCTGGAGACGCTTAGGGAGGTCGGCTGCGGCTACATCACGTTGGGGCAGTCGGCCACCACGTTGTCCGGCGGTGAGGCGCAGCGCATCAAGCTCTCGCGAGAGCTCGCCAAGAAGGCGACTGGGCGCACGCTCTACATCCTGGATGAGCCGACGACCGGCCTGCATTTTGACGACATCAAGCAGCTCCTCGATGTGTTGCATCGCCTCGTCGAGCAGGGGAACACGGTCATCGTCATCGAGCACAACCTCGACGTGATTAAGACATCGGATTATGTCATTGACCTAGGTCCCGAGGGTGGAGACGCCGGGGGGGCGGTTGTCGCGGTCGGTAGCCCCGAGGAGGTCGCCCGTTCCGCCCAATCGCACACCGGGCGCTACTTGCGAAGGGTCCTTTAACGAGTTGGCATGATCCGATTTCAGGGATTGGAGAAGCGTTTCGCGGATGTCCGTGTGCTCACGGGGATCTCGCTCGAGGTCAGCCAGGGGGAAATCTACGGGCTCATTGGCCCGAACGGGGCAGGGAAGACGACCACGTTCCGGATCGCGGCCGGGCTCCTTCGCCCCACTGCCGGCACCGTGCAGGTGGCCGGCGTGGACGTCGCCGCTGCCCCCGAGCAGGCGAAAGCTCGACTCGGGTTCTCCACTGGCTCGGCTGGCCTCTATGGACGACTCACGGCGCGGGAGCAGCTCGAGTACTTCGGCGAGCTGCACCGCATGTCCGCAGCGCGGCTTCGGCAGCGAATCGACGAGGTGGCAGAGGCGCTGGACCTGGGTCGCCTGCTCGACCGTCGCTGCGAAAGGCTATCTACCGGCGAAAAGCAACGCGTCGCCATCGCCCGGGCCATGCTGCACGATCCGCCCGTGCTCATCCTCGACGAGCCCACGTCCGGACTCGATGTGCTCGCGGGCCGTTTCCTTCGTGACTACGTGCTTAGGGCGCGCGACCAAGGGAAGGCCATCCTTTTCTCCTCCCACTACCTCGCCGAGGCGGAGCTCTTGTGCGATAGGGTTGGCTTCCTGCACAAGGGTAGCCTGGTGAGGGAAGGGCGTCCTCTTGACCTAAAGACCGAGCTCGAGGCGGCGACCCTCGAGGAGACGTTCCTCAAGCTGATCGCTGGGGCTTCGTCGTCCCCAGGCCCGGCTTCACCATGACCGTGCGGGACGTCCTCACGGTCTACCGCAAGGAGCTCCGGGAGACGCTTCGCGATCGGCGGACACTGGCCGTCATGATCCTCTTGCCCCTCGTCCTGTACCCGATCACGACCGTGGTGATGTCCGAATGGTTTCTTTCGCGTGAAATGGCGAGGCAAGCCCGGAGCTCGCGGGTGGAGCTCTGGGGGCAACCCGACGATACTCGGTCTCTCGAAGAGTCCTTTCATGCGAGCGATCTCATCTCGCTCGAGGTGCATGGCGAGCCTCTCCCCAAGTCACCACCCCCTGCCTCGCGCCTCAAGGACGCCGACGTCATCATCGACGTGCCAGGTGGGTTCAAGAGCGACATGGCGAGCGGCCGCTCCGTGGCGATCGAGGTCTATTTCGACGGAGCACGTGACGACTCGGAGCTCGGCCGATCCCGCGCCGAGGAGATCCTCGCCAAGTTCGGCGAGGCGGAGAGGAGCAGGCGCCTGGCCGATCGCGGGCTGGACCCCGGCCTCACCGTGCCGGTCACGCAGATCTCCATCAACGTCGCGTCCAAGGCGCAGCTCGGGCGGGCCGAGCTTGCCAAGACAATTCCCTTCTTCGTGGTCCTGATGGCGCTCCTCGGCTCCTTTTACCCAGCCATCGATCTGACCGCTGGCGAAAAGGAGCGAGGCACCCTCGAGTCCCTTCTGGCCACGCCCATGTCCCGGAAGGCCATCGTCGCGGGGAAGTACCTGACCGTGTCGACGATTTCGGCCTTGACCGCGCTCCTCAACGTGATCTGCGTGGCCGTGTCCGCCCTTTGGATTGCCCGCGTCGCGGCGCAAGCCGGCGGCGATGTCCTGTCCATGCCGAGCGTGGTTCAGGCCGTGCCGTGGGTCGCAGTATCCCTGGCGCTCCTTGGGCTCCTGGGCGCGACGTTATTGTTTTCCGGCATCATGATGGCAATTGCTGCCCTTGCCCGAAACTTCAAGGAAGCACAAAACTTCCTCACCCCCGTGCACATGGTGTTGTCGGTCCCGGCCATGGCCGCTTTTCTCCCCGGAACGCAGCTCGACCTTGGCAACGCGCTCATGCCCGTCGCCAACGTGACCCTTCTCATCAAGGGGGCGATTTCGGGCCACCTCGAGGCGGGGCCCACCGCGCTCGCGCTCGTCGTGATCCTGGTCCTCGCGGTGGGCTCCATGCTGCTCGCTGCTCGGGTATTCGACAGTGAGCGCCTGCTCTTCGCCCCCGACGACCCCGAGGTAAAGGGGAACATGCGTCGCTGGTTACGACGCATGATAGGACTCCGCTCGAAGCCCGAGGGTGAGGCTCCTCCCGAGCTCCTCCCTGCCGAGGCGCTCGCCCTATACGGGCTCGTCCTGGTGCTGATGATCTCGATCGGGACCGGCCTGCAGGGGAATGGACTGTGGGGCTTGGCCTGGTCCCAGTGGCTGCTCGTCGCCATGCCGACGCTGCTCCTCGCGCGGCTCCGCGGTGGCGTGAAGGAGTGCCTTTCCGTAAGGGCTCCGACGCCACGACATCTCCTGGGAGCGGTGCTGTGCGGTGGATCCGCGTGGTACGTCTTGGGCTGGGCGATCCTGCCGCTCCAGGAGTACTTGGCGCCGACGCCCAAGGAGCTCAGCGAGTCGCTCGAGCAGCTCATCGCGCCCGATGGGGAGTCCCTCTGGCTCATGTTCTTCGCCGTGTCGATCACTCCTGCGTTTTGCGAGGAGCTGCTTTGTCGCGGGGCCCTGCTCAGGGCATTTCGGGGCACGCTGGGCGCGTCTTTTGCGGTCTTGGTGTCGGCGCTGCTCTTTTCCGCCCTTCACATGTCGGCGTACCGATTTGTCCCGACGTTTCTTCTCGGGCTTCTGCTCGGTTTCTCGGCGATCCGCTCGGGCTCCCTCGTGCCGGCCATCACGATCCACGCGCTGAACAACGGCGCCGTGGTGCTGCTCCAGACCCATTCCGGTCAGTCCGTGCGGACGTTGCTCGAGGAGCACTCGCATTCCTTCGGGTTTCTGTCGCTCGGATGCTTTTTCCTCGGCCTCCGCCTGATGACT
Organism: Deltaproteobacteria bacterium; assembly: GCA_016210055.1. Taxonomy (GTDB): domain Bacteria; phylum Myxococcota_A; class Polyangia; order Haliangiales; family SHYZ01; genus JACQUZ01. Next base: position 40,010 of record JACQUZ010000126.1, read on the forward strand.
GGACGAGAGACAGGAATACGCAGGTTGCCCGGAAGGTAAGGATCGCTACTGTATTGCCGGGGAATGCAAGCGGTGATACATTTGCGACGTGCATGACGAAAAGCGGGTCCTCTGGTACCTGAAGAAGGTACCCATCTTTTCCGATTTAGGGGCCGAGGCACTTACGCGGCTGGCAGAGAAGGTGGAACTGCGGGAGATCCAGCGCCGCCACGTGATCTACCTGCCGGGAGACCCTGGTTCTTCAGTCTTCATCCTGAACGGTGGGCGAGTGAAGGTCTCCAAGGTCACGCGTGACGGCAAGGAGCTCACGCTCCTTTATTGCGTTCCGGGAGACGTATTCGGCGAGCAATGCATGATCGACGGCGCTCCACGCCAGGAGATGGCCGAGGCCGTGGAGAACGCGCTGATCACGGTGATGGACCGAGGCGACTTCGAGCGCCTCGTTGCGCAGCACGCCCAGCTCGGCCTGAAACTGGTTCGCATCCTGGCGATGCGGCGGTTGGAGCTCGAGGCCAAGATAGAGAACCTCATTTTCAAGGACGTGAATTCGAAGCTCGCGGACTTGCTCTTGCGCCTGTGCGACGAGCACGGCGTCGAGGACATGCGCGGCACCCTGGTCGCGCTCAAGATCACCCACCAGGAGATGGCCAACCTGATTGGATCTACCCGAGAGACCGTCTCTTTGACCTTGGCTCAGTTCAAGCGGAAGGGGCTCATCCACACCGATGGGCGCAAGGTCATCGTCAGCGATCGGGAGGCGCTGCGCGCCCTGGCGTAACGAGGCCTATTCACAGAAATCGCCGTCTAGGCTGCACGCCTTGTCCATGAGGCGCTTGGCGAGCTCCGTGTCCTTGGGCACGCCCTTTCCTTGGGTGTAGATCTGTGCGGCACCGTGGCATCCAACAGCGCTCTTCGCGTCGCACGCCTTCCTAAAGAGGGTCGCAGCACGGGCGGGCTTGCGGGTCTCATAGCGCTTGGCCAGGCTCAGGCAGATCTCGCCATTCTTGGCCTCTTCACACGTCTCGCTGTAGAGAGTCTCGACGCGCCTCTCCAGCTCCGAGGCGCGGGCTTCGTCTCTTGGCACCCGAGTCCCGGCGGCAAAAAACGAAGCGAGGACCAGGCAACTGTCCGCCTCGCCGCGGTCGCATTCCATCTCGTACCGGGTGACCGAGCGCTCGCCGTCTGCTTCCATGAGGCGTGCGAGGCTCTTGCAAGCGTCCATGTGGCCCGCGGTGCAGGCACGGCGGAATAGCGCCAACGCGAGAGCCCGCGCGGCCTCGTTGCCCTTGGACGAGCTCTCGCTCGTCATGGCAAGTGAAGCGCAGCCGCTCATGTTTCCGAGCTTGCACGCCTTTTCGAAAATGGAACGCTGATCGATGCTCGATTGCGCGCTCACGTCGGGCGCCGCTGGACCCGCGGCAGGCGACCCAGAGGCCCCTTTAGAGCCCCCCCGACCACCCGATCGACCGAGGCCACGCGTGCCACCGCCGGCCGACCCTGCGCCCGGCCTCGAGCTCATGGCCCGGACAAACAGCTCGCGCGCCTTGGCGGGATCGGGCGCAACGCCCATTCCACGTTCAAACATGACGGCGACACTCATGCAGCCGAGGGAGTGTCCCTTTTCACAGGCTTTCGTGTAGAACGCCATGGCCTGCTGGTAGATGGTGTTCCGAAGAGGCCCGTCGATTCGGCTCGCCCTCGACTCGAGCTCGGTCCCTGCCCTGATGCACGCATCCCGATCGCCGCTCCCACAAGCCTTGGGATCGTCTGGCTCGTTCTTCTGGGCGTAAGCTGGGGCCGGCACCACCTTGGCGGGCGGGCAGCAGCCGTAGACGTCCTGGAATGGCCTAGGACAGTCACGGTTGCACGACTGCGCGTGCGCCCAGGGAGCCACGTACATGCAGCCAAATACCAACGCCGAGGGCAGCCACCCGCGCACGTTCCTCGATCTTGCTCTTCCGCCTGCCCAGGTGTCAATTGCCGCGCCATCTCTGCGCGATGGGCATCCTTCTCCCCGGGCCAAAGGCCTTGGACGTGAGCTTCAATCCAGGGGCCGCCTGCCTCCGCTTGTACTCGTTCACCCGCACCATGCGGAGCACGTCATTGACAATGCTGGGGTCAAAGCCGCGAGCCACGATATCGGGTGCTTCGAGCTGTTCCTCGACGTGGAGCTCCAGCACCTGGTCGAGGATGTCGTAGGGAGGCAGCAAGTCCTGATCGACTTGTCCAGGGCGAAGCTCGGCGCTCGGTGGCTTGGTCAGCGTGCTCTCCGGGATCACCACGCGCCCTGCCTGTTCATTGACCTTGCGTGCCAGGCGATAAACCATCGTCTTGGGCACGTCGCTGATGACGGCGAGACCGCCTGCCATGTCGCCGTACAGCGTGCAGTAGCCGACCGCGAGCTCGCTCTTGTTGCCGGTGGTCAGGAGCAAGTGACCGAACTTGTTCGAAAGGGCCATGAGGATCACGCCGCGGCAGCGCGCCTGGATGTTTTCTTCGGCTACTCCCGGCGCAGTCCCCTTGAATGCTGGCGCGAGGGCGTCCAAGAACGCCGAAAAGGGGCCCTCAATGGGAATCGTCTCGAACGCGATGCCCAGGTGGCGAGCGAGCTCCTCAGCGTCGTCTTTAGAGTGCTGCGACGAGAAGCGCGACGGCATGGAGACGCCCAGCACGTTCTTTGGGCCGAGCGCGCGAACCGCGATGCTGGCCACGAGGGCCGAGTCGACGCCACCCGAAAGCCCGATCACCGCGGAACGAAAGCCGCACTTGTGGGCGTAGTCTCGCGTCCCCATCACCAGCGCGTCGAGCGCGGCTTCCGTGTCGTCCTTGAGGTCGCGTATCGCGCCCGTGCCCTGGGCAAGATCCACGATGACCAAGTCCTCCTCGAACTCGCGGGCGCGGGCGATAATCGTTCCACTCGCGTCAAAGGCTAGGGAGTGCCCATCGAACAAGAGGTCGTCGTTTCCTCCGACCTGATTCACGAAAACGAGGGGCCGTCGGTGCTTTCTCGCCTGCGCTGCGAGCATTCGAGGTCTCAGCGTGCGCTTGTCCATCGTGAACGGCGAGGCCGAGATGTTGAGGAGCACCTCCGCGCCCCGCTCGACCAGGGTGGCAATCGGGTCGAGCGGGTAGAGGCGCAGCTTCCAGAAGTCGGGATCGTTCCAGATGTCTTCACAGATCGAGAGCCCCATGCGACGTCCCATCACCGCTACGGGGACAACGTCCGCGAGGAGCGCGGGCTCGAAGTGGCGGTGCTCGTCGAAAACGTCATAGGTCGGAAGGAGCGCCTTGTGGTGAATGGAGACTACCTTGCCTCCTCCCACCAGCGCTGCCGCGTTGTAGATGCGCCGGCCCACTGTCCTCGTGGGATCGTGATCCACGAAGCCGACGATGGTGTGGATCGAGGCGCGCTGCGCCACCTCTTCGAGCGCAGCCTTCCCCGCAGAGACAAACCGATCTCGCTCAAGGAGGTCCTTGGGTGGGTACCCGCACAGGGACAGCTCACTGGTCACTGCCAGGTCGGCGCCAAGCGCCTTGGCCTTCTCCACCGAGGAGAGGATCTTCTCGACATTCCCCTGGTAGTCGCCGACGACGAAGTTGCGCTGGATCATGCCGATCTTCATGCAGGCGGCATTGTATCAGCGCTCATCGCTCACCGCTCACCGCCGGTGCCAAGCGCTCGCTGCCCGGCGTCGCGGCGACGACCTCATGCGGCCCGTACGGCATGTCGATGGGAACCGTGAGCTCGACGGAAAACCGACCATGGTCGTCGGTGAGGACATGACCGATAAGGCGAGCGCTCCGTCCGGCACGATGCGCCTTGGCGAGGTAGAGGTATACCTGGATGCTCGCGGCGGCCGCCGGATCCTCGGCCATGAGCTGTCCGGTGACGCCGAGCGTTTCACCCACGTAGCCGTGTGGGTCGGAGCTTTCGACGATGAGACGAGACCTGACCTTTCCCACGAGATCCGACGGGGTCACCCGGGGAAGTTCCTCCTCGCGGGAACCGGTGGAAAAGGACGTGGATGGGTCGGATTCGCCCGCGTGGGCCCGCGACGCGGCTCGTTGGGCCTCGGAGAGCCCGTGCACGACTCCTCCCAGTCGGCTGTAACTCCGCGCGAAGGACGGTGGCTTGGGGAAAGGATCGGGATTTCGGGGGTGGTGCATCGCCTTGCCAGCCGCGTTGGCCACCCCGAGCTCGAGGGCGGCTCCCCCCAGGTCCACTCGGATCCACCCCACGCCTGGCACCCAGATCTCCACGAACGCGTGCGCCTCGTTGCTAACGTACCGAGCCGGGATGCCGAGGGCGTTGGCGGTGACTATGAAGGCGAAGGCGCGGTGGCGGCACGCCCCCCGGCGGGAGGTCGTGAGGTCAACGTAGATGTCATCGCTCACGCTGGCTAGCGCGCCGACCTCGAAGGAGCGGAAGGCGTCCACCAACCGATCGATGACCACATGGAGAGGAAGCGCCGCCGTCACGTTCAGGGATGGAAGCATCGCGAGGACGGCTCGGTGCGCGCGGGGAGGGACGGGGCGCACGAGATCCGAGGCAGTCGCCTCATCTATCCGAAGGCCGCGAGGGATGGCCGAGCTGAAGTAGCTCGCCGGGGCGTCGACGAGGAACACGAGGCGCAACCGCGTCTCGACGCGCAAGCCTTCGGCCCGAACGTAATAACTGTCCGCACCATCCTTGGAAAAGACGAGGTTCGCCGCGGGCTCCGTTTCATAAGAGAGGACGCGCATGTCGGGCGCCACCGACGGTATCGCCACGTCTTCTCCCGGACGCAGCTCCAAGAGCAGGGAGCCCCAGAACAGGTCACGATCGGCACTCGCGGCGCCGCCCACTGGAACGTGCCGAAGGTGCTTGTCGTGCACGCGAAGCACGTAGTCGTTCCCCACGGCATCGAAGACGTTCATGCGCTTGAACGGCAGGATCGAGGGGTTGAAGACCTCGGCGTAGTCGAGCCGCCCGTCGACCCGCGTCTCTCGATCGGGGCGGACCTGGGTGTCCCTGTCCACGGGCGAGCCCTCACGCCCGTGCAGTGGCTCCGCCTTGGCCGGAGGTGCGTCCTTGGACGGCTTGACGAGGAGCATGTCGTTTTGGCGAAACGCGGCCGGGCCCAGCCCGGCCAGAGCGCCGCTTCGAACCAGGGTGGGCGGGACCGCGACTTGGCGCTCGCCTGGCGTCGCCAGGACCTGGGCGCTCCGTTCCCGTGGCGGCGCCACGTACTCGTGGAGGACCGGCTCCGAGTCGCCCAGCGCGAGCGATCCTCCCAGAATCAAGAGAGTCGCCAACGCGAGCCTGGAAGACCAGCGCACTAGCGGATATTAACCCAGTTCTACCCTAGTTCTTCTTCACGCACGTCCCGCAGTCGGTTGCGCAGCTCGCGCAGCTTTCCCCCTCGTCGAACTGGCAACGGGCGTCACTGCAGGCGCCGCCGCAGGTCAAGCCGCAGTACTCCTGCACCTGCCAGGCGCACGTGGCGTCCCACCCCGTGACGCAGCAGTACGAGTCCACGTCGCAGATCTTCTTGACGCACGGATCGCACAGCGGGCTGAGCGGGACGCCGAGGGCGCACAGGGAGTGCGAGCAGGTCGTGGCCCCGCAGTCTGCCTCGCAGGTTCCCGGGGTCTCGTCCATGTCGCATTGCCCGTTGCCGCACTTGGTAGCCTGGTCGGAACAAGCGCCGCAATCATCTGGGCATGAGCGACAGCTCTCGCCGCTGAACGCGTCGCACAGCTTGTCGCCGCACGTGGTTGCGCAGGGCTGGCAGTCGAGGGCGCAAGTGCTGCAGGTCTCCGACTCGCTGCACGTGCCGTCTCCGCAGCCTTCCGGGCATGTTCCGCAGTCTGCCGGGCAGTTGCCGCAGGATTCTCCCGCCCAGGCATGGCAGCTGCCGTCCCCGCAGATGCGCGCGCATGGCCCGCAGTCGTACGGGCAGGTGGCGCAGCTCTCGGAGAGCTCGCACGAGCCATTCCCGCACGTGGCCTGGCAGGTGCCGCAATCGGAGGCGCAGCTGGAGCAATTCTCATCCGCGCTGCAGGTACCGTCTCCGCAGGTCGCGCAGCTCTGGTTGCATGCCCACTGGCTTACTTGGGCGCACACCTCGTCCCAAGAGCCGCTGCAGCAGAATGGGTCGAGCCCGCACACGATCGTGACGCACGGGGAGCACGTGGCCGGGAGCGGGCCACCTGTCTCGCAGGTGGCATGCGGGCATGGACCACAGGTGCCACAGTCCCCAGGGCACGTGGCGCAGCTCTCGCCGGCCACCTCCTCGCACGTGTGGTTGCCGCATGTCGCCTTGCACTGGCCGCAGTCACCGGGGCAGGTGAAGCACGTCTCCGGGCCGGCACAGGTGTTGTCGCCGCACACGGGACAGGCGCCGCAATCGACGCTGCACGCGCTGCAGGTCTCGGTCGGCGAGCACGTGCCGTCGCCGCACGTCGGGGTGCACTCGCCACAGTCCCCCGCGCAGGACGTGCAGGTCTCCGATCCGTTGCAGTCGCCGTCGCCGCAGTAGACCGCGCACGCGCCGCAGTCGCCGGGACAAGAGACGCATCCTTCGGCGCCGTTGCACGTTCCGTCGCCGCAGGTCGGGGCACACGCGCCACAATCCGTCACGCAGGACGCGCAGGTCTCGTCGCCGTTGCAGTCGCCATCGCCGCACGAGGCCGGACAGGGGCCACAGTCAGCCGGGCACGCGTTGCAGTCCTCGGCGACGTCGCAGTTGCCGTCGCCGCAGGCGGGCGCGCAGGCGCCGCAGTCGACGCCGCAGGTCCTGCAATCCTCGGTGCCGTTGCAGTCACCGTCGCCGCACGCGGGTGCGCACGTGCCGCAGTCGATGGCGCATGTCGTGCAATCCTCGGTGACGTCGCAGGTACCGTCGCCGCAGGCCGGGGCGCAGGGGTTGCAGTCCAACGGGCAGGTGCGGCAGTCGTCGGTACCATTGCACGCCCCGTCGCCGCATGAGGAAGGGCATGGCCCACAGTCGTCGGTGCACGTGGCGCAATCCTCGACACCGTTGCACGTGCCATCGCCGCACGTGGGCGCGCAGTCGCCGCAGTCGATGGCGCATGTCGCGCAGCCCTCGGTACCATTACACGCGCCGTCGCCACAGGCGGGCACGCAGTCGCCGCAATCGCCTGGGCAGGATGAGCAGGTCTCGATGCCGTTGCAGGTGCCGTCGCCGCACCTGGGCGGGCAGGGGCCGCAGTCCTTCTCACAGGTCGAGCAGGTCTCGTCGCCGTTGCAGTCGCCGTCGCCGCACGCGGGCGCGCAGCTCCCGCAGTCAGTGGGGCAGGAGTTGCAGTCCTCGGTGCCGTTGCAGGCGGCGTCCCCGCATGCCGGTGGCGGGCACGGGCCGCAGTCCGCCTCGCACGTGGAGCACGTCTCGGTGCCGTTGCAATCTGCGTCTCCGCAGCGAGGCGGGCAAGGGCCACAGTCAAGCGGGCAGTCGGAGCATGTCTCGCTTCCGTCCGTGCAGATGGCGTCGCCGCACGTGGGCGGGCATGGCCCACAGTCCGCCACGCACGTGGAGCAGGACTCGCCGGCGCCTGTGCTGCAGAGCGCGTCGCCGCAGGTCGGCGCGCATGCTTGGCAATCCTCGGGACAGCCGCCGCAGGTCTCGGTGCCCTCGCACTTGGTGTCACCGCAGACCGCCTGGCACAGGCCGCAGTCGATGGAGCAGGTGGTGCATGACTCGCCGATACCGGCTTGGCAGGCCGCGTCGCCGCAGAATGGGCAGACGCCGCAGTCCTCTGGGCACGCCCCGCAGCTCTCGGTCGGATCGCAGGTCTTGTCGCCGCAAGTGCCGGCGCAGGTGCCGCAGTCGATGCAGCCGTTCCCGAGCCCGTCCGCGCACGACTCGCCCCACGAGCAGGTGCCGTCGCCGCAGACTGGGCAACCGCCGCAGTCTGCCGAGCAGCTGGTGCAATTCTCGCTAGCTTGGCAAAGACCGTCGCCGCAGCCGCCCGTGCACGTGCAGTCTACGGCGCAGGAGAGGCAGCTCTCGCCCGGGCCGCAGAAGCCGTCGCCGCATGCGCCGGTGCATGGACCGCAGTCGAGCGGGCAGCTCCCGCACGTCTCGCCCGCAGCCGCGTCGCACGTGTTGTCCACGAGGCAGCTGCCGCAGGTGAGCCCGCACTCCTTGACCGCCTCGCCCACGCATGCGGCGTCCCAGACCTTGGTGCAGCAGGTCGGGTTGATCGCGCACACGATGGCGGCGCACGAGTCGCAGTAGGCTTTGAGCGGCGTCCCGGACTCGCAGGCGCTGTGGCTGCAACCGCCGCTCGGGCAGCAGTCGGCCTCGCAGGTGATGTAATTCTTCGGAGGCGTCGTCGAGCAGGTTTCCCTGTCGCCGCAGATGCCATCCCCGCACGACTTGGCCTTGCAGCCGATGAGCTGGCCCTTCCTATTATAGTCGCTGCAGTCACCCGGGCACGTGACGCAGTCCTCGCTCCCCGTGCAGCTATTGTCCCCGCAGGTCTCGCACGCGCCGCAGTCCACTGCGCAGGTGGAGCAGGACTCTCCGCCAAAGCACGTGCCGTCGCCGCAGAATGGGCAGGCGCCGCAATCCGCTTGGCAGCTCGCGCAGTCTTCATCGGGGGTGCAGAACCCATCGCCGCAGTATGGGCACGTGCCGCAGTCGGCCGCGCAGCTCGAGCAGGACTCGGTAGGGACGCTGCACGTGCCGTCGCCACACCCGCCACTGCCACCGCACTTGCCGCAGTCTGCCTCGCAGTTGGTGCAGTCCTCGCTCCCCTGGCACATGGTGTCGCCGCAGAAAAGGCACTTGCCGCAATCGGCCTCGCAGGTCGCGCAGTCCTCCGCGCCGAAGCAGACGCCGTCGCCGCACTTTGGACACGACCCGCAATCGGCCTGGCAGGTCGAGCAGTCCTCATTCCCGTCGCAGGTGCCGTCGCCGCAGATGGGGCAGTCGCCGCAGTCTTCCGGGCACGAGGAGCAGTTCTCCTCGCCGCCGCCGCACGTGCCGTCACCGCACGACGCGCAGCGGCCGCAGTCTCGTCGGCAGGTGGAGCAGGATTCGTTCGGATCGCAAATCCGATTGCGGTTGCAGACGTGCGTCGCCGATGACGTCGAGTCGATGAAGTCGTCGTCAGGCGGCGCGTCGGTCGGCGGTTTCAAGTTGCATGCACTGAGCCAGAACGCGACGTGAATGATCGAAAGGAACCCGATCCATGTTCTTCTATCGCTTTTTTTGTAATGCACCCTTCAATGCTAACGGAATTTTGACGGTGCATGGTCAAATAAATGACTATTTCTTTAATAGTTTTGGCTACTTGTGGTTATTGCGGGGTCGATGTAATACGACTGCCAATGATTGGCGCGATTGTGCGTGGATCCGCTCTCAGGCGGGGAGCAGCAGCTGGAAGCGCAGGTTGTGGGTCCCGTGGGCCTTGACCAAGCGGACCGGGATTCGGAACCAGGCCTTTTCGGGGGTGCATGTTCTCGTGCCCTTGTCGCACGACACGTAATCAATAGACGCGATGAGCTGGGCCTCGAGGGCCGCGGCGGAAAGCTCAGCGACCTCCACGGCGAGCTCGATGTGCTCGGCCTGCCCACCGCTCGCCGAGCGCTGGTGCGAACCTGGTCCAGAAAGGCGTAGCAAGTCCGGGTGGCACGACACCTCGAGCGACACAGCGAGCGGGGATTCGGCAGCGATTTCACGCCCCTCGGGAGCTTGGAGCTCGAGGTGGAGCACGGCTCGGCCTGGCCCGAGGCCGTGCCCGGCACTAGTTGGCTCAACCTGGGCCGTGAACCACTCCCGCTCCAGGGGCGTGCTTTCCGGCCCCCGCGTGCTAGGCATGGCGAGTCCAGTGGGCACGACGGGGACAGCGCGGTCCCCGGTAAGCGAGACCCGCAGGAGCCGGTGGTGGTTCGTGTCGGCGACCACCAGCGATTCGTCACGGGGATCGAAGGCCACGCCTGTGGGCTCACGGAGCATGGTGTCCCCGTGCCCTCGCCATATGGTTCGCACCTCTCCCGCCGTGAGGTCCAACAGGCGGAGCTTGTGGTTATAGGTGTCCGCGACAACGACCCCGTTCGGGGTGAGGCAGATACCCATGCAGTGCTGGAGCCTCGCGAGAGGGGTAGGCCCGTCCACGTCGCCGAACTCGAACAGTCCTTCACCTACCAAAGTTTTCACCTCGCGCGTCCCGAGGTCGATGACACGCACCGCCGACGTTTCGGCGTCGGCGACGTACAAGGCGCGCCGATCTCGTGAAAGGGCGAGGCCGGAAGGCTGGGAGAACGTCGCCTCGACGAGAGGGCCATCATCGATCGACTCGGCGCCGGTTCCCGCGAGGAGTCCCACGAGACGCGTGGACAGGGAGACCTGGAACACCTGGTGCGAGCCCGCCATGGCGACATAGAGCGTGTCGTTTTGCTCGTCGAGGGCAAGGTCCCATGGTGAGCGCAAGGGGGTCTCGCGAGCGGGCACCCGCCCTCGCGGGAATTTCCCTCCGAGCTCACCCGTGCCTGCGAAGGTCGACACGGTTCGGTGCCCAAGGTCGAGCTTGCGCACGACATGGGCGCGTGCGTCTGCCACGAACAACGTGCTTTCGTCGTCGGAAAGCGCGAGCCCCTGGGGGTCGTCGAACGAGGCGTCCTCGAAGCTCCCGTCGACGCGGCCTCGGGTCCCGCTTCCCGCCACGTCGAGGCACCGGCCGTCCGGCGCCAAGAGGACCACGCGGTGGTGTCCAGAGTCGGACACGATCATTCGGCCATCCCTCGCGACGACGACCTTGCCGGGGAAGGCCAAGGTACTCGTTGGTTCTTCTTGCGCGCGAGTGAGGCCCAAGGGCCCGGGGCCGAGGGTACCTTCCTTGCGTGCTTGGAGAAGCTCCTTGACCACGAACTGCTCGAGCACGTCGGGGTCCGGCTCGCCTGGTGCAATGGCGGCGATGGTCCCGTCAGGGCGCACCACGACCAGCGTGGGCCACGAGCGGACCGCATAGGCGCGCCAGATGCGCATTTCACTGTCGACGACCACGGGGTGGGTGACCCCGAAGCGCGCGATCGCTTCGGCGACCCGCTCGGGGTCCTTTTCCCCTGTGAACTTGCCGCTGTGCACTCCTATCACGACGAGCGGATCGTTCTTGTGCCGTTCTTCCAGGTCGCGGAGCACCGGCAGCACGTGCATGCAGTTGATGCAGCAGTAGGTCCAGAAGTCCAGGACCACGAGATGACCCCTTAGGTCTGCCATGCGGAGGGGGCGTGCGGTATTGAGCCACGCGACAGCGCCGTCGAGCTCCGGTGCGTGAACTGAGCGTTCACGATGCGTGCGGTCGGACATGCGCTGGAGTTTATGACGCCCGCTGGGCGCGTTCAGCTGAAAACGAGGAGAGCTTCAGGTCATGCCCCGAGCGCGTTGAGCGCCGAGCCTGCGCGGAACCACCCGATCTGCTCCTGATTGAACGTGTGGTTCAGGGAGATGACGTCGATCCTGCCGTCTACCTGATGAAGCCTGGCCGTAACGGGCTTTCCAGGCGTGAGGCCCGCGAGGCCTACCAGGCTAATCCTCGTGAGCTCGCCGACCTTGTCGTAATCGGCAGCGCTCGTGAAGGTGAGAGGAAGGATCCCCTGTTTCTTCAGGTTTGTCTCATGTATCCGCGCGAAGGAGCGAGTAATGACCGCCGCGCACCCGAGGTGCCTCGGGGACATGGCCGCATGCTCGCGGCTCGAGCCCTCGCCATAGTTGACGTCGCCAACTGCAATCCATCTCATGCCGCGCACCTTGTAATGGCGCGCGATTTCGGGGAGGAGCTTCCCCTTTTCACCGGTCTCGACGTTCGTCCCTCGTCCCGCCTCCGCCGCGAAGGAGTTCTGCGCGCCGGTGAACATGTTGTCGCTGATCTTGTCCAGGTGCCCGCGGTACTTGAGCCACGGCCCTGCCGGCGAGATATGGTCCGTGGTGCACTTCCCCTTGGCCTTCAAAAGGACGGGCAGCTCGACGTAGTCATTTCCATCCCAACGGCCAAACGGCACGAGGCGCTGCAGGCGCTCGCTGTTCTCCGCGATGTTCACCTGGACCTTGTCTCCGTTCTCGGCGGGATCCGCGTACCCCGACTCGCCGGGGGCAAACCCCAGCGTGGGGACCTCGGGCGCCTTGCCTGGGGGCTCAAGCTTGAACTTCTGCCCGTTATTCCCCTCGAGAACGTCCCCTTGCGGGTCAAACGAGAGCCTGCCCGCGAGCGAGTACGCAATCACGATCTCGGGCGAGGCGATGAACGCGGAGGTCTCGGGGTTGGAGTCGTTGCGAGCCCTGAAGTTCCGATTGAACGACGTGATAATCGAGTTCCTATCCCCCTTCTTGATATCGTCGCGCTTCCACTGGCCAATGCACGGGCCACAGGAGTTGGAGAGGACCACCGCACCGATCTGCTCGAGGGCGCGGAGCTGCCCGTCGCGGGTAATGGTGGCGCGAATTTGCTCCGACCCTGGTGATACGAAGAGGGTGGTCTTGGCCTTGAGACCGAGCGCGCTGGCTTGCATGGCCACGTCGGCGGCGCGGGCGAGATCCTCGTACGAGCTGTTCGTGCAGCTCCCGATGAGCGCCGAGGTCAGGTTGTCCGGGTACCCTTCGCTCGCCACCGCCTTGGCGAGCGCCGAAATCGGGCGTGCGAGATCGGGCGTGTGGGGACCGACGACGTGGGGCTCCAGCTTCGCGAGGTCGATTTCAATGACCTTGTCGAAGAACTTTTCTGGATGCTCCTCGACCTCGCGATCGGCCCGGAGCATGTCTTGGTGCGCCTCGGCGAGCTCGGCCAGCTTAGGACGTCCGGTCCCTCGCAGGTAGGTCGCCATCTTCTCGTCAAAGGGGAAGATCGACGTGGTGGCCCCGAGCTCGGCGCCCATGTTCGTGATGGTTCCCTTGCCCGTGCAGCTGATGTTGCGCGCCCCGGGACCAAAGTACTCGATGATCCGGTTGGTGCCGCCGGCCGTGGTGAGGAGCCCGAGGAGGTAAAGAATGACATCCTTGGGTGCCGTCCAGCCGCCGAGCTCGCCCGTCAAGCGAACGCCGATGAGCTTGGGTTGCAGGACTTCCCACGAGAAACCGGCCATCACGTCGACAGCATCCGCCCCGCCCACGCCGCAGGCGATCATGCCGAGCCCACCGGCGTTCGGCGTGTGGGAGTCGGTCCCGATGATCATGCCGCCGGGGAACGCGTAGTTCTCGAGGACGACTTGGTGGATGATTCCTGCACCGGGCTTCCAGAATCCGATGCCGTACTTCTGCGATACCGAGGCGAGGAAGTCGTATACCTCGCCATTTTCGGTCAGGGCGAGCTCGGTGTCCTTCTGCGCACCGAGCTGGGCGCGGATCAGGTGGTCGCAGTGCACGGTCGACGGCACGGCCACCCGTTTTCGCCCTGCGGACATGAACTGCAGGAGCGCCATCTGCGCAGTGGCATCTTGCATGGCCACCCGGTCGGGTCGGAGCTGCAGGTAGGACTCGCCAGCTCGGAGCTCGGCGCTCGCAGGGTCATCGAGATGTGAAAAAACAACTTTCTCGGCGAAAGTAAGGGGACGACCCAAGCGCTTGCGGACAACCGCGAGCTTCGCGTCCATGGTGGAGTAAACGCGCGTGACAAGTTCGGGTGAAGACTCAGTGGTGTGCACGAAAACCTCCATTCTTCCACTTATATCAGGACGGACAGCCCTGGGCCACGGGTCTGGCGGCGTGCGTCAAGAAAAATGCGGGGGGAACCCATGCGCTGGGGGACAGTCGCTCTGCGCTTGAGGTATCATGCTCGACGAGGGCCCATGAGACGACTTCGGGTATTTTCCCACGCGTGTCTCGTTGTCGCCGTTCTTGTGAGCGGGGGCTGCGTGGTGGTCGACCGACACCACCACCAGCGGGGACCAGGTCGGTGCGCGACGCACTGCCACGGGCGAGTGTGCCATGACCACTGCCACGGTCATGGTCACGGTCACGGTCACAAGCACGGGCACCAAAAGTGACACGCCAGTCCTCTTGGAGCGGGGACTCTACTTGGGGGCTCGCGTTCGCGAGCTAGGTGAGGGGACCATTGCGGGCACTATCGATCCTTCACACGCAGGCCGAGGAAGCATGGCGCGGCAGGGACCAAGAAGGCTGCCAGGTCTTGGTTATCGACGACGACCTGGACATCCGAGAAACCCTCGCGACCGTCTTGGCGGAAGAGGGCTACGCGGTAGCGAGCGCGGCCAACGGCGAGGAGGCCTTGGGCTACCTCGCCCGCGCGCCGGCTCCGCGCTTGATCCTTCTCGACTTGATGATGCCGGTCATGAATGGATGGCAGTTCTGCGCGCGCCAGCGAGAGCTCCCTGAGCTCGCCTCTATTCCGGTCGTGATCATCTCGGCCGACGGGAACCTGCAAAACCATGTGAAAGAAATCAAAGCCTGCAGCTTCCTCAAGAAGCCGATCCACCTGAACGAGCTTCTCGACATCGTGGGACGATTCTGCCCCCGCTCGTAGACGGCTTGCCTACATCGCGTCGATATCAGCAAGGCGCATCATGAACGCGTCCGTGACGATCTCGGGATCCGCGCCGCCGAGGAAATCGGCGAGGGCGCCTTTTTGCACCTTGTCGAAGCTCGCTCCCATTTGGCACATGGCAGAGAGCTCGTCGGCGGCTGCCACGAGGACGAGAAGAGGGTCATTTCCCCCGGCATGATGATCGGCGATGACCTTGAGGACCGGCTCGGGGAGCTCCCATCGGGCCGCGATCTTTGCACCCGCCTTACAGTGAAGATGGGCCACCACGTTGTTCAGGGACGTCTCGTTCGCCAAGAGATCCTTGAATTGGGTGGCCTTGTCGGTGACGAACTTGAACACCGCCGACGCGCCCAGGTCGTGCACGAGGCCTGCCAAGCTCGCGTCGTCCGCGTTGATTCGCTTGTACTGGGCCAAGTAGGCGCAGCCCGCCGACACGGCCAAGGTGTGGTTTCTAAGCTTCTTCATCGCGGGTCCGAGCTGCTTGGACGTGAAGAAGGATTTCTCCACGGCGGCGAAGACGAGGAGGTCGCGGGCGGCGATGAGGCCCATCCGGGCGAGGGAGGCTTTCACCGACGTGGCGGGCGCGCCGCGTCTATAGAGCGACGAGTTTCCCACCGAGAGGAAGCGGGCCGCCAGCGCCGAGTCCTTCTCGATGATCGTCGCCACCGTCTGCAAGTCCAAGTCGGGATCCTTGGAGATCTGCAGCGCCTCTTGCGCCACTGCAGGAAATATGGGGGGCTGAAACGAAGGCGACTCCATCCCCTTCATGATTTGCTCGGCGACTTGTTGTTCCATTGGGGAAAGCTCGGAATTCTCCACCTTGTCTACCTCCGTGCCGCCTGTTGCTTGTGCCGCTACAAGGCCTCGACGTCGACCAGTCTCATCATAAACGCGTCGGTCACCACGTCGGGGTCAGCGCCGTCGAGAAAACGGGCGAGCGCTCCTTCTTGAGGCCTATCGAACTCCACGCCCTTCTTGCAAAGTAATGCCAGCTCGTCAGCCGCAGCGATGAGGACCACGAGCGGGTCGGTCAGCTCCTCGTCGTGGTGCTCGGCAATGACTTTTCTTACGGGTGGCGGAAGCTCCCATCGCTCGGCGAGCTTGGCGCCGGCCACGCTGTGGAGCTCCCAGAGCACGTTGCACAGCGCTTTCGCGTTGGACAGGAGATCTTTGAACACGCTCGTGCGGTCCGAGATGTACTTGAGCACCGCGGACGCGCCCAGGTCGTGGACCAAGCCGGCGAGGCTAGCGTCCTCGATGTCGATGCGCTTGTACTGGGCCAGGTATCCGGCGCCAGAAGACACGGCCAGGGAATGGTGGCCCAGCGCCCTCACGGTGGGCAAGAGCGGCTTGGCGATCACGAACACCTTCTCGAGCGCCGCGTAGATGAGGAGGTCGCGGGCAGCCACCAGGCCCATGCGCGTGAGCGCCGACTTAACTGACGTCGCAGGTCCTCCACGCCGGTACAGCGCCGAGTTTGCGACAGAAAGGAAACGCGCGGCCAGCGAGGAGTCCTTCTCGATGATCGACGCGACTTGGCGCAGGTCGAGGTCCGGGTTCTTGGAGATCAGGAGGGCTTCATGGGCAACCGCGGGGAGGATCGGTGGTTGGAAGGACGGCGACTCCATCCCCTTGGAGATAAGCTCAACAGCGCGTTTCTCTGCCGCAGTCAGCTCCGGTTTTTCCACCAGCTCACCCTCGCACGCAACCCCCGCCGCGTGGAAGACACCCCACACGTACAACAGATCGATCGTAGAGAAGCATGGAGGGCAGGGTCAAGGACGGTTTTTTGACGGCATCCAAGCGACTTTCCTTGGTACCGTGCAGCGCCAGGCCTTGACCGTTCATCAAAGTTCCAGAGAGGTTGACGAAATGTCCGAAAAGCGCCGAAGTCGAGCGGTAACCCAAGGGGTTTCCAGGTCTCCGAACCGAGCCATGCTGCGCGCCGTGGGTTTTGGCGACACGGATTTCGAGAAGCCCATCGTGGGCGTGGCGAGCGCGTACAGCACCATCACGCCGTGCAACATGGGGCTTGACCACTTGGCGAAGCGGGCCCAGGCAGGCCTGCGGGCGGGCGGGGCGATGCCCCAGCTGTTTGGAACAATCACCGTCTCGGACGGCATCTCAATGGGGACTGAGGGGATGAAGTACTCCCTTGTCTCACGCGAGGTCATCGCCGACTCCATCGAGACCGCCTGCTGCGCCCAGAGCATGGATGGCCTGGTCGCCATTGGCGGCTGCGACAAGAACATGCCCGGGGCGATGATTGCCATCGCCCGCATGAACATCCCGGCGATTTTCGTGTACGGAGGGACCATCAAGCCGGGGCACCACGATGGGCGGGACCTGAACATCGTGAGCGTGTTCGAGGCCGTGGGGGCTCATGTAGCAGGAAAGTTGAGCGACGAAGAGCTCCTGGCGATTGAACGAAAGGCGTGCCCGGGGCCAGGGTCCTGCGGCGGGATGTACACCGCCAACACCATGTCCTCGGCGTTCGAGGCCATGGGGATGAGCCTCATGTACTCGTCGACCATGGCAGCCGAGGACGCCGAAAAGGCCGACAGCGCCGAGGAGTCTGCCCGCGTGCTCATGCAAGCGATGTCGCGGGACCTAAGGCCCCTGGACATCCTTTCGCGAAAGGCGCTCGAGAACGCCATTGCCGTGGTGATGGCCATCGGCGGCTCGACGAACGCGGTGCTCCACCTCCTGGCGATCGCCCACGCGGCGCGCGTGCCCTTGACCCTCGAGGACTTCGAGGCCATCCGAGCGCGAGTGCCGGTCCTTTGCGACCTCAAGCCGAGCGGCCGCTACGTGACCACTGACTTCCACCGCGCAGGAGGCGTGCCCCAGGTGATGAAAATGCTCCTCGCGGGTGGGGTCCTTTGCGGCGAGGCGATGACGATTTACGGAAAGACGCTCGCCGAGCTCTTGGCCGATGTCCCACCGGAGCCACGCTCGGACCAGGACGTGATCCGTCCGTGGCACAGGCCACTCTACCCGCAAGGGCACCTGGTGGTTCTCAAGGGAAACCTGGCGAGCGAAGGGGCCGTGGCCAAGGTCACAGGGGTCAAGAACTCGCAGATTACAGGTCCGGCCCGGGTGTTCGACTCCGAAGAGGAGTGCATGGAGGCCATCCTCGAGAACAAGATCCGGGCGGGCGACGTCATCGTGATTCGCTACGAAGGGCCCAAGGGTGGCCCAGGCATGCGGGAGATGCTCGCCCCGACGTCCGCCATCATCGGCGCAGGGCTGGGCGATTCCGTCGGGCTCATAACCGACGGCCGTTTCTCGGGCGGGACCCACGGAATGGTCGTGGGTCACGTGGCCCCAGAGGCTTTCGTGGGCGGCATGATCGCGTTGGTCGAGGAGGGGGACGCGATCACGATCGACGCGGCGTCGCGTCTCCTGGTGCTGCACGTGCCCGAGTCGGAGCTTCATCGCCGGCGGGTCGCTTGGAAGCCCAGGGAGAGCAAGTACACGCGAGGCGTTCTCGCCAAGTACGCGCGCCTCGTCTCCTCCAGCAGCGTGGGCGCGGTGACCGACCGGTAAGCCCCGCGCAGAGTCGCTTGCGCTTCCTCGGATTTCACGTGAAAAAGGGCGGGTCATGAAAACTACCCTAGATGAAGCGACCTTTAATGGCTTGCTTTCGCGCCTGCGTGACGTCCAAGAGGCGTTCGTTGCCCGCTATCCTGGCGAGCTCGCACAGCGCCAGCCCGTGCACACCGTGTACGGGGGAGCGCATCTCTTCAAGGCCGACACCGCGAGGAAGTTGGGTGAGCTGGCCTTGGGCTCATTGGCCCTCCATGCTCCGGAGCCGGACGCGCTGGCGGAGGCGATCGGCATTGACCCAGCCATCGCCGCGCCGGTCTATGCCCGGGTTACGGAGAAGCTGAAGCGGGAGCCCGTGGAGGATTTCCGCATCGACTTCGAGGATGGGTATGGCAACCGCCCCGACGACGAGGAAGATCGCCACGCCGAGGTCGCCGCCCTGGAAGTCGCCAAGGGAATGGCCGGTGGCACTCTGCCCCCCTTTCTCGGCATTCGAATCAAGCCCCTGTCTGGCGACCTGGGAGCACGGAGCATTCGCACGCTCGACCTGTTTCTGAGCGCGCTCGTGGCCAAGACCGGCGGGAACCTGCCCGGTAACTTCGTGGTCACCTTGCCCAAGATCACCAGTCCAGACCACGTCGCGGTCCTGGTCGAGGTGTTCCAGTCGCTCGAGAAGAGCTTCGGGCTCCCCGCCTTGTCCCTGCGCATGGAGTTCATGATCGAGACGCCCCAGGTGATCCTCGATCCGAGTGGACAGAGCATGCTCCCCTCGATCCTCACCGCGGCGCGCGGGCGCTGCGTGTCGGCGCACTTCGGCACCTACGACTACACGGCCGGCTGTAGCATTACCGCGTCCTTGCAACGCATGCGTCACCCTGCCTGCGACTTTGCCAAGCACATGATGCAGGTAGCCTATGCCAGCACGGGGATTTGGCTCTCCGACGGCGCGACGAACATCATGCCGGTCGCCCCATATCGGGCCGCCGAAGGGAAGCCCCTCAGCGAGGAGCAGGTGCGCGAGAACCAGCGCGTCGTTTACGCCGCCTGGCGAATGCACGCGGATGACATCCGCCATTCATTGCAAAACGGCTATTACCAGGGCTGGGACTTGCACCCCGCTCAGCTGCCCACCCGCTACGCGACGGTCTACGCGTTTTTCCTTCAGGGTTACAAGGCCGCGTCGCAGCGCCTCGAGAACTTCATCTCCAAGGCAGCTCAGGCCACCCTCGTCGGAGACGTTTTCGACGACGCGGCCACGGGTCAAGGGCTTCTCAATTTCTTCCTTCGGGGCGTAAACTGCGGTGCTCTCACGGAAGACGAGGCCCTGAAGACCGGGATTACCCTCGAGGAGCTGCGTGGGCGGTCGTTCCTGAAGATCCTCAAGAACCGGCGGAAGATGACCTAGCGCGATTGTCCAAGGCGGGCGCTTTTCACGTCCCTCGGTAGGTCGAATAGCCGTAGGGGCTGATAAGGAGCGGCACGTGGTAATGCGCGCGCTCGTCTCGGACGCGAAAGGTCACGCTTACCTCTGGATAAAAACACTGAATCCCAATGGCGTCGAAGTACGCCCCGACTTGAAATCCAATGCGGTACGTGCCCGCCTCGAGCGGCGCGCCCTCGGGAAGCAGGGTGCGGAGCCGTCCGTCTGCGTCGGTGGTCCCGTCGCCAAGGACATGCCACTTCCCATCTTGGCAGAGGAGCTCGAGCTCGACACGAACCCCCTGCGCAGGGCGTCCACACGCTGTGTCCAGAACATGGGTAGTTATCTTGCTCATGGGTTGATCCACTTGATGAGCCGAAGCTTGGTTATCTGGGCCTGCTCTTCCATGCTCGTGCGGAGCTCGTCCGCCCGGCTGTTGTCGAGACGCGCCTTCAAGAGCGCCAAGAGCTCCTGGCCCGACTTCCCAGAGGCGCACGCGATGAAGATGAACCCGAACTTTTTCGCATGGGCCTCGTTCGCCAGCGCCAATGCGGCCTTGACCTCTTCATCGGCGTCTTTCACGCGCGATTGCTCCTCTGCTGACCACTGGCTCGAGGTGGTCGTATCTCTTTGCCTCGTCTCGCCGATCCGTGGATGGCCCGCAAAGGCCTCGAGCCAGTCTTTTTCGGCGAGGCCGAACCAGTTACGGTCGGCGGCGCGAAGGAGGGCAGCCAGGTCATCATAGGGGCGTCCGTCGGTCATGGCCTGCGCCCAACGACTCGAGCTGCAGCACGCCCGGAGCGCACGAATGGCCTCGTCCGACGTCATGCCGTTTGCGCGCTCGATCCCCGCACGCGCCGGGTGGTTGAAAATGGGGTCGCCGATTAGCCGCAGGCGGGCCACGCCGCCGTCGGGGAATACGTTGATTCGAACGTGGGTCAAAAGCCCGATGTTCCGCAGCTCCTCCTCGAAAACGTGAACCGTGTGGGGCTGGATCTTCGTTGTCCGGAGAAGGGGCCGCCATGCATGCGCATCCCCCACAAGGGAGTCGGCGGTCGCGCCGGGCGCATGACAGGCCTCGAGGGATGCCTCGCCCGGCGCGTTTCCGCGGAAGTGCGTCGTGTCGATGACGGCTCGCCGAATGATGCCGGGCATGCCGAGACGAACGATGGACCAGTCGTGCCCTGGGCCACGTCGCCTACGGGTTTCCCAGCCGTCGCTCATGTTCGCGGCGCGTCCCGGCATGATGAGGTTGTGCCGCGAACCAAAGAACATGTCGCTGCACACCACCACCCAGGCACCGTTTTCCACCGCCGCCAGGTCCACGGGGCCGCCCAGCTTCGAGAGTCGATCGAGGTCGGGAACCGCCTCGCCGTGCACCCGAAACCGCGCCACTCCACCATCGGGAAAGATGTTGAGACGCACGTGCGTGAAGCGTCGCTCGTCACGGATTGGGAACGGGTTCTTCTGGTCCCCGCGGAGCGCCGATCGAGGGAGCAACTCGACCCAGGGTTGGCTGGGGTCGAGGATCGCCGGGAGATCGCGGCAGGTGCGGATCTCGCAGGCCTCG
The DNA here is from genome assembly GCA_016210055.1 of Deltaproteobacteria bacterium. Taxonomy (GTDB): domain Bacteria; phylum Myxococcota_A; class Polyangia; order Haliangiales; family SHYZ01; genus JACQUZ01. The sequence goes on from JACQUZ010000126.1 coordinate 61,051, forward strand.
ACGGAACAGCTCTCCGGGAAGTTGCCCCGAAAGAAGCTGGTGTCCACGACGACGCCGCGAATGATACCTGGAAGGCCGAGCCGGATGATGCAGGAGTCGTGGGCGTTGGGATCCTCTCGACCCTCGCGCCTGCGACGGGACTCCCAACCGTCCATCCATTTCCCCCGGTCGGTATACTCATGTTCCTTGAACACCGCTGGGTGAGCGCGGAGGAGGTTGTCCTTCTCGGCGAAGAACTCATCGCTGGCATGGAGGGCGGTACCTCCGAGTCGTTCGGAGGCGAGGTCAACCAAGTCGGTGAATGGCATCAAGTCGTTCATGGAGATCTGGGCTCAATTGAGGTTAATCGGTCTAATGAGCTCTTAGCGCCCCAAGAGCTGTCCGAGACGCGTTTCTTCGCGTCCGCTAGCGTCGAACACCAGTTTCCCGCGCACGAAGACCCGCTGCACGGTACCGAGGAGGTCCAATCCCTGGAACGGCGTGATCTTGTGCCGATGGCGCAGGATCCCCGGTTCGACTCGAAACCGCTCCTCCGGGTTCCAGATCACCATGTCCGCATCCAGGCCCACCGCAAGCTTGCCCTTGCGATTCTCCAAGCCGGCCAGGTGCGCGGGGCCAACGCACATCCAGCGCACGATATCGCTTAGGGTATACCCACGTCGATGTGCTTCGGTCCAGGTGACCGGCAAGCTGAGCTGAAGCCCGGCGATGCCTCCCCAGGCGCGCGCAAAATCGCCCGTATCTCCATGCTTGAGCGCCGGGGAGCAGGGCGAATGGTCGGAGGCCACCATGTCAAGCATCCCCTCACCAAGGGCCTGCCATAAGAGTTCACGGTTCTCCTGTTCACGGATTGGGGGAGCGCACTTGAAGGTGGTCGCTCCGTCGGGGATCTCCTCGGAAGAAAACCGCAGGTAGTGCGGGCAGGTCTCGGCCGTGAGGGGCAGCCCTTCCCGCTTGGCCTCCCGAAGGAGTGGGATCGCATCGCTCGAAGAGTGGTGGACGATGTGCACCCGGGCACGGGTTTCTCGGCAGAGGCCGACCATCAGCGCGATGGCTTGGTTTTCTGCAGCCCGCGGGCGCGAGGCTAGGTGCGTCGCGTACTTCTTGGGACTTCCTGGAAAGGTGAGCTGGGACCTGGCTGCTTCGTCAATGGGGCCGGGAAGCTCGGCGTGGACGAGGAGCGGAACGCCGAGCGCGGACAGAATGGGCATGCTCGTCCGCAAGTTGTCCTCGGACACGCGTGGAAATTCGTCCACGCCCGAGTCGACGAGGAAGCACTTGAAACCGAGCACGCCTCCCTGCGAGACCATCGGTGCGAGCTCACGCTCGTTCCCTGGGACGACGCCGCCCCAGAAGCCGACATCCACGGCGCAATGGCCTTTTGCGGCGCGGTGCTTCTCGAGCAGGGCGCCGAGCGAGACGGTCGGTGGGACGCTGTTGAGCGGCATGTCGACCAGCGTCGTGACACCGCCCTTGGCCGCGGCGCTCGTGGCGGACTCAAAGCCTTCCCATTCGGTTCGTCCCGGTTCATTTACGTGGACGTGCGTGTCCACCACCCCGGGCATGACCACGGCGTCGCCGAAGTCGAGCACGTCACATCCAACGGGTGCAACGTCGTGGGGGGCGACGGCGACGATTCGCCCATCTCGGACGTGCACCGAGGCGGGACCGATGGCGTCGGGCATGGCCACGCGACGGCTTCGGACGACGAGCTGCGCTAGGCCCACGGGGACGGTTCCTCCTGATCATGGAACATGGCGCAGGATATTGCGCGACTTCGCCGCGGTCATGCAAGCGCCGACTCGGGCCATGGCGGGCATGGGCTCATCGAGTATACTGCGCCGCCGTGACCGTCCACGAGTTCCTAGACATGTTGTTTCGCTGGGTCCACATGATTGCCGGAATCATGTGGATCGGTAACTCGCTGCTCTTCAATTGGCTCGACCGCAATCTAATCAGGCCGACGGGCGCTGAGGGTAGAGAGGGGTTCGAGGGGGAGATCTGGCTCGTCCACAGCGGCGGGTTCTACCAGGTCGAAAAGAAGTTGCTCGCGCCCCACCAGTTGCCTCCAGTGCTGCATTGGTTCAAGTGGCAAAACGGATTCACATGGATGAGCGGCATCTGCCTTCTAATCATCGTGTATTACATGAATGAAGGGGCGCTCCTCGTCGATTCCGGCGTGTCCAATCTCACTCCCCGGGCCGCGATTCTCGTGTCGGCCGTGCTGCTCGTCGCGGCATGGTTCGCCTACGATTTCTTGTTCCGCTTTCTCGAATCGCGCCCTCGGACCGCCACTTCAATAGCGATTACGGCGCTTCTTGTGATTACCATTGGCCTTTGCCACCTCTTTAGTGGCCGTGCGGCCTATATCCACGTGGGAGTCCTCATGGGAACACTCATGACGGGCAACGTGTGGTTGCGTATCTTGCCGTCGCAGAGGCAACTCATCGCGGCAACAAGGGCAGGGCAAAAGCAGGATCCCGTGCTCTCGAAGCGGGCCAAGCAACGCTCTATTCACAACAACTACATGACGTTCCCCCTCTTGTTCATCATGCTCAGCAACCACTTCCCGAGCACGCATGGAAACGAGCTGAATTGGGCAATCCTCGGGGTCTTGACGCTCGCCGGCGCGGGCGTGCGCCATTTCATGAACATCCGCTTCACGTACCGCCGCTGGCTCATCCCGTCGCTCGGGCTCGTGGTCGCGGCCACGGTGGCACTGTTCGTGATGACCGCAAGGCCGACCGTCGCCGGGTCGGACGCCGACGCTGCGACCGTGTCGTTCTCCAAGGTGAGTTGGGTCATTAGCCAAAGGTGCGTCCCATGCCATAGCGCCGTGCCGACTGACAAGGCGTTCCCCGTGGCACCGTCTGGCGTGATGTTCGACTCTCCCGACCAAGTCCGCCGGATGGCCGCTCGTATCAAGGATCGTGCGCTGATCAACAGGACCATGCCCCTTTCCAACCGCACCGGAATGACGGAGGAGGAGCGGGCACTCCTTGGCCGCTGGGTCGACCAGGGGGCCAGGATTGACTAGGTGCAACTCGGCGATAAGCGAAAAATCACCCGTGGAATCGATGGGTTAACTGGTGGCCCAGTGTCCTCTGGGCGCTCGGGTCCTAAAAGATCGACTCCACGCGGCGGATGGCGCCGACTCGCAAAAGGAGCTGCCATGGTGGGAACTTGGATTCTATACGGAGCGAACGGATTCAGCGGAGAGCTCATCGCTGAGGAGGCAAAACGGCGGGGAATGCGCCCGATCCTAGCGGGACGTAGAGAGGAAGCCGTGCGGGCCGTCGCGGAGCGGCTCGGGCTCGAGCACCGCATCTTCCCCCTGGAGTCGCCCGAGCAGATCGCTCGTGAGCTCGAAGGAATGCGAGCGATCCTTCTCGCGGCCGGGCCGTTCTCGGCGACCAGCGCGCCCGTGGTCGAGGCGTGCCTTCGCACGGGCACTCACTACCTGGACATCACGGGCGAGATCGCCGTCTTCGAGGACTGCCACGCGCGCAGCGCGGAGGCCAAGCAGAAGGGGTGCGTCCTCCTTCCCGGTGTGGGATTCGACGTGGTGCCCTCCGATTGCCTCGCTGCAAGCCTCAAGGAGGCGCTCCCCGACGCCCGGACTCTCGAGTTGGGTATTTCTTCCGAGGGGACCTGGAGCAAGGGGACAGCGAAGACCATGTTCCGAGAGGTGCCCCTCGGAGGAGCCGTCCGCGAGAACGGCCGGATCCGCAGGGTGCCGCTCGCCTGGAGGACCGCCGACGTCCCGTTCCGCGACGTTACCCGTCACGCGGTGACGATTTCGTGGGGGGACGTGTCGACGGCGTACTATTCGACGGGCATACCCAACGTTCAGGTGTACATGGCGCTGCCGCGGCACGTGATCCGGGGAATGCGTCTCGCCCGGCCGGTCGCGCCGATACTCCGTTTCAAGGCGTTCCAGCGAGTCGCCGCAGGGCATATCGAGCGGGCCATCAAGGGGCCGAGCGAGGAAGTTCGGCGAACCGCGCGTTGCCAGTTGTGGGGACGCGTGACGAACGCCGCCGGGCGATCCGTCGAGGGAACCCTCGAGACCCCAGAAGGATACACGCTCACGGCGAGCGCCGCCGTGCGATGCATGGCCAAGATCCTCGACGGAAAAGTTGCCCCCGGAACGCACACCCCGGCGACCGCATTCGGGTCCAAGTTAATCCATGACTTCCCCGGCTGCGACCTGCGAATAAGCCCGAGCTAGCACTCCCACCATCGGCCATTCGTACCACTCGCGATCCCCGCCTTCCTTTCTGCCGAGCGAAGACGGATTTAGCTGGCACCTAGGCATCTCGTGCGTCATGAAGAACGGGTCTTCAACATGGGAGCCCGCGCCAGCATTCTCTTGGTCGACGACGACGCCCACGTGCGGGCTCTCGTGCGGAGGCTCCTTTGTGGCCGTGGTCACGAGGTGATCGAGGCTGATTCATTGGCAGAGGGGCGTGCCACGTTGGAGCAGTCGTGGCCGCACCTCGTGCTCTTGGATCTCGACCTGAAAGACGGCAGTGGAGAGCGCCTGCTTGATGAGATCCGAGCGCAAGCGACCGGGCCCCACGTCCCGGTGATCGCCCTGGCCGCCATCAACGCCAGCGAGCGGGATGGCCTCGTGACGAAAGGTTTCGACGATGTGATCGTCAAGCCGTTCGGCCTGCACGACTTCTGTTTCAAGGTCGAATCGCTGCTCGTGCGCTACCAGGGCTTTGGGGCGGGGACCGTGCTCGTGGTGGATCAGGACGAAGCGCTCTCAAAGCGCGTGGCGTCGGTGCTCGCGCGGAGCGGTTTTGCGGCGCTCACCGCAGCCACTGCCGCTGAGGCGTCTGATCATGTCGACAAGGGAGGAATCGATTTGATCGTCGTCGACCAGGCGCTTCCCGACATGAAAGGGTCCGAATGGCTGGCTGGCCTGAGGTCGAGCGGGAACGCCACGAAGGCCATCCTCATAGGGCTCATGGAGGGGGATCCGACGAGTCTCGAGAAGAGCGGTCGTGAGCTCGGTGTGTCTCTTCTGCTCCAGAAGCCGGTCACGCCGGCCGTGCTGGCCGAGTTCATCGTGAAGGAGATCGCCCAGGCGGCTCCAGATCGAAGGAACGCCATGCGGGAGTCCTTTCGGGCCCAGGTTACTGCTCGCGAGAGCTTCCAGGGGCGGCTCTTGCGCGTGGCCGGTGCGCTTCATGCGGCATGCGCGCATAAGGACGTCTCGAACCTAGAGATCATGCAGCGAGAGGTGCACAACCTCGCAGGAACTGCGGGGAGCTACGGATACATGGGTGTGACCGACGCGCTCGCGCAAGTCGACAAGTGCTTGAGCTGCCTCGCCGAGAAAGACATGGGGTTCTCGACGAGACTCCGGGAGCTCGAGCACTCGGTGAGACACGCTGAGCTCGCCCTGGAGGCGCTGCACGACGCCCAGGTCCATTCGGTGGCCGAGAAGCGCCCGTTTCAGGTGATGGTGATTGGCGCCGACGAGGGACTTCGGGAGCTCGTTGCGCGTCTCGGTAATGATCGCTTGTGGGACGTGATCGCCGCGGCGAGCGCCTCGGAGGCGCTCCTCCTCTCACGACAAGCGTCTCCCGACGTCGTGATCGTGGACCACCTGCTTGGCTGTGGGGAGGATGGCTTCCACCTGGCCAGAGAGCTGCGAGCGATACCCCAATGCACGAGCGTGCCACTGATCTTCATCTCGGGAGAGAGCACGCTCGACCATCGCATCGCCGCGGCGCACCTCGGCGCCTCGGCGTTTGTGCACAAGCCAGTGGATCCCGAGGTGATGATTGCCGCCGTGGAGAGTGTCCTGGCCATCAAGTGGGACGAACGGCCGCGAGTGCTGGTGGTCGATGACGACTGGTCCTTCTGCCAGCTTGTCACGAGCGTTCTTTCCGACCTAGGGTTGAAGGTGCACTCGCTCCAAGATCCCTCTCAGATCGTAGACGTGCTCGACGAGACCTGCCCGGATCTCGTCCTCCTCGACGTCGCCATGGCGAACGTCTCCGGCTTCGATATTTGTCGGGTCGTTCGCACCTCCGAGAGGTGGCGCCATCTTCCCGTGCTTTTCCTTACTCGACTGACTGGAGTGGAGATCCGCACGAGCGCCTTTCAGGCCGGTGCCGATGACTACCTGCCGAAGCCGGTGGTCCGGGAGGAGCTTGCCGCCAAGGTCACGGCCATCCTGACGCGCACCCGACTCTTGAGAGAGCGGGCAGACAAGGATTTCTTGACCGGGCTCTACCTCCGTCGCGCGTTCCTTGACCGCCTGACCGTGAAGTTTTCCCACGCCAAGAAGACCGGGATTCCGCTAGCCTTGGGCCTCATCGACCTGGACCACTTCAAGCAGATCAATGATACCCACGGGCACCTCGCCGGCGATCGAGTCCTAGCGACCCTGGGGAGCCTCCTCGCTCGCCGCTTCCGCGCGCAGGACCTACGCGGCCGTTGGGGGGGAGAAGAGCTGGTAGTGGCGTTTCCTGGTGAAGACGCACGCACGGTCCACGCGGTGCTCTGCCGCGTGCAGGAGGAGTTCCGAGAAATCCGCTATCAGTCGGACGAGGGGCACGCGTTCCATGCGACGTTCAGCGCTGGGGTCGCGTGTTTCCCCGACGACGGGAATACCGTCCCGGCCCTGCTCCGCGTGGCCGATGGCCGGCTCTATCAGGCCAAGGCCGGTGGTCGCGATAGGGTCGTGACCGAGTAATTGCGTCGATACGCCTCGATCCAGGCTACTTTCACCGTGCCTTGACGACGATAACGATCGGCTCGTTGGTGAAGTCGCACTTGCCGCATGAGTCCTTGGGCGGTTCGGAAACCTTCTTCTTCTTGCCGCCGACAACTGTTCCAAGGGTCAGCTCCCGAATGGTTTCCTTGTTGAGGCTCAACTTGGCGGTGTTCTTGCGCATTGTTTTAGCTCCTTAAAAATCGATCATGAGTTGATCAAGCTCCCCCTTTCTAATCGGGCGCCTTGGGCCCATCAACGTAAAGGTTTGGCAAAGGTTGGCATTCCGCGGGACCCCCAAGCGGGGCCTGCCTTGGCCAACGGGTGTGATCCCGCCCCATCGGTAAACCGCTCGGGCTGAGCGGGGCACGGAGGCCGAAGGGCCGTTGGGGGTGGAAAAAGAGACGGCGGTGAATTCTCGGTGTAGATGCGGGTTGTTGACGCCTGCAACCTACCGGGAGGACACCGCCGTGACCCAACAATACGACGCCGCGATCGAGGAAGTCACCCGCATCTTGGTGGATGCGTTATTTGCCGTCGAAAGAGAGGCTATGCATCGACCGCTGGAGTTGGATGCGCCGCTGCGTGAGGTGCTGCGCCGGGTAGGGCTTGGCGTGATGCAACGTGTGTTGGAATCGCTGTCGGCGGAGGTCACGGCGCGGGCGGAGGCGGCCGACGAGGAGCTGGTGATTCAGCGACGGAGTATCCTGCCGATGAGCACCCTCTTCGGGCCGGTGGAGGTGGAGTCTCCTTATCTGTGGAGAAAAGGGCGATCGGCGCGCCCCGTCGAGAGCGAGCTTGGACTTGGGCGACATCAGCGCAGCGTGGCCGTCGAGCGGGCGCTGACCGACTTCGGCGCCGAGGAATCCTTCGGTCAGGCGGTGGTGCGATTCGAGGAGCACTACGGCTGGACGATCGGCCGCACCAGCGCCCTCAAGCTCGTCGAGCGGCGAGCACGGGAGGCGGAGCAGTACGTCGCCGACCGGCTGGCCAAAACAGCGACCGCCTTCGAGGAGCCGATCGGGGTACGCCCCGGTGCAGACACTTTGCTCACGGAGCTCGATGGCTGCGAGATCCGCACGGGCCAGCTCGTGCCCGCCGAAACCGTCGAGAAGACGCCAGTCCGGCAGCAGCCGAAACGGAAGCGCATCGAGGAGTGGCGCGACGTGCGCGTCGGCCTCGTCCGCCGCCTCGACGAGGTGGAGCGGACGTACGTGGCGAAGATGGACGCCTACCCGGCAGTCGTGGGGCAGCTGTTCCAGGCGGCGGTGGGACGTGGGCTGTCGAGTCGCACGACCACCGTCGCGGTCGCCGATGGTGGAAACGGTTTGCGCGAGGAGCTTGCAGCACAACTCCCCAACCTGCGGTTCATCTATGACCGACCGCACCTGAAACAGCACCTGTATGAAGGCGCCGAGGCGGTTGGTCTCAAGGACGCCACGCGCCATCGCTGGGTCGATTCCAAGATGGAGCTACTCGAAAAGGGGCGGTCGGATACGGTCCTCGCCGAGCTTGACGCACACCGCGGGCGCGGCAAGAAGCGCCTCCAAACCCTACGGCGCCACCTCGCGCGCTTCGCCGACGCGGTGCACTACGAGGCCTATCGACAGGCCGGCTATCCCACTGGATCCGGTGAAATCGAGAGCGCCCACCGCTACATTCCGCAGAAACGGTTGAAGCTCCCTGGCGCAAGCTGGAAGCCGTCGACGATCAATCCCATGCTCGCGCTCCGCGTCGTCCGCGCCAACGGTTGGTGGAACGATTTCTGGCAGAGCCAACGTGATCAGGTAGCCACGTGACCCAACCGTTGGCCTACCGATGGGGCGGGATCACACCCTTGGCCAACGAGACCATTGCTTGCCTTCCTTCCCCGTGCGATGGTCCGCTGCTGTCAAAGAGGGACCGCTGGATCATGGTGCGCTCTCTCTTTGAGAACGTTCAGGAAGGAAGGAAGAAAATGAGAGTTGCCGTAAAGCCACTGAGCCTGCTTGGGATCGTGCTCGTCCTTCAAGCCTGCCAAGGTGACGGCCCCGTCGAGGAGAACATCGCGACCTACGACGCCGCGAGCCGCGACAGTGCCGTTCCCGACGCAGGAGCTCCAGATGCCTTGGTCATCGACGGGCGAGGAGCGGACGCGGTTTTCGCCGATGCAGCTGGCCCAGATGCGCCTTTGGCGGACGCCTTCGTAGCGGATGCGCGTCCGGGTGATGTGGATGCTGCCACCTCCGTGGACGCTGCCTCCGAGGTGGATGCCGAGTCAGTGGATGCTTCTTCTTGTGTGGACGACTGTGCTCTCGACCAGCGCGCGTGCGCGGAAGGCGGGGTGATCGCCTGCGGACAGCATGACGGGGACGAGTGCCTCGAGTGGTCCGCTCCAACTCCCTGCGGGCAGGCGCAGGAATGCGAGGATGGCCAGTGTGTTGACCTGGCGCCGCCGGCCAAGATCCTCATCAACGAGGTGGTCTATGACGCGCGCGGCGAAGACACCGCGGACGGCAACAACCTCTTCCTGGAGCTCTGGGGCGCACCTGGGCAGTCGCTGGATGGCCACGAAATCGTGGGCATTGATGGAAACGGTGGCCGGGAATACGTGCGGCTCGCGCTCGATGGGAAGGCGATTGGGCCAGACGGCTACTACCTGATCGTCCATGCCAAGGGCGATCAAGACCTCCGGTCAAAGGCGGACCAGGAGTGGGACAAGGACTTCGAAAACGGACCGGACTCGATCCAGCTGCGGTGGAAGGGGCGCATCGTCGACGCGCTAGGCTATGGTCGATTTGAGGCGAGTCACGTGTTCGCTGGTGAAAAGCGCGCGGCGACCGGCACAAGTTCTGGAAGGAGCCTCACCCGCAACGTGGATCACCTGGACACCGACAATAACTACGACGATTTCAAATTCGCCGCGACACCCACTCCACGAGGGGCCGGGGAGTGCACGAGCGAATGTGCCCGCGTTGGCGCGACGGACTGCGAGGGGAGCCAGGTGAAGACGTGCGGGAACTACGACACGGATGCGTGCTTGGAATGGTCCGCTCCACAGGCGTGCCCAGGGGAGAGCGAGGAGTGCCGTGGCGGGAAGTGCGAGGCGACGTGCACGAGCGAGTGCACCGCGGGCGTGACGGACTGCGACGGCGCCCAGGTGAAGACGTGCGGGAACTACGACGGGGATGCGTGCTTGGAGTGGGGGACCGCCCAGGACTGCCCCTCGGGGGAGGCGTGCATTGCCCGGCGTTGCCAGGTTGCGATTCCGCCCTCGGTGCGCCTTGCAGAACCTCGCGGCACGGTCACGACCACGCATGGCCAAAAACATCGCCTGCTCGCCAGTCCGATTGCCAATGGGGGTCGGAGTATCGCGGAGGTTCGTTTTTATGCCGACGATTCCCTGATTTCGACCGATGCGGCTTCGCCGTTTGAGGCGAGCTATGAAGTCCCACTCACCACGCCGAATGGAGCAAAGATCGCGCTTGTCGCCAAGGCGATCGATTCCGCCGGACTAGAGGGCGTATCCGAAGCTGCCACGTTGGACGTGCAGAACTCGCCACCAGTTGCTGAGTTTGGGCTCTCTATTGCCAGCCTTGGGGTGGTGAGCGTAGACGCCAGCGCGTCGAGTGACGCCGAGTCACCGGTGGAGCTGTGCTGGGATTGGGACAACAACGGCACTTGTGACACTGAATGGGGAACGGCCAGGACCACCACGCACGATTACGCAGGCACGGGCATGTTCACCGTCAGGCTCAAGGTGAAGGACAATATTGGGCAAATATCCGAGACGACAAGGGACGTCTTTTTTGTCGACACGCAGCACGTTGGTCCGGGTTCGAGCGGGACCACGACATGGTACGGGACGATTATCGTTGGCGGTGACATCGTCGTGGAGCAGGGGCAAGTCCTCACCATTGCTGAGGGGACTCAGGTCTTGTTCTTGTACTCCGACGCCGAGGCGCCCGCTGGGCGTGGGGATTATGGCATTTCCGTGAAGGGCTCGGTCGTCGCAAGGGGCACGGCCGAGAGGCCGATAGTGTTTTCTTCATTCGCCCCTGATGCGCGGAGGCCTGGAGGGTGGGATAGGATTACCCTTCAAGGCTCGAGCCCGTCGAGCTTGAGCTATGTGAAGGTGGAGCACGCTGACCTGGGAATTGAAATCCGTGATGGGTCCTCGTTGAGCCACGTGGATGTGACGGGGGCCGCAATGCATTGCGTCATTGTTGAAGCTTCGATAGGACCCGGTCTTTCGCACGTATCTGCGACGCAGTGTGGTGGCGATGGGCTGGCGATCAATCGTTCCCGAAATGCCACGATTAGCCGATTCTACGCCGCGGGCAATGGCGGAGGTGGAATTACGGCCCGCTATTCGGTCTTCAGCTTGATTGACTCGACGGTAGAGGAAAACAAGTCCCACGGCATCTTGGTCTCCGACTCGAAAGCCAACATCACGTATAGCCGTATTGAAAGAAACCAAGGCGCAGGTATTTGGGTAGAGGGATCAGAAGGAATCTTGGCGAAAAACAACCTCGTTACCGCCAACGGCGACGCTGGGGTATCACTTTGGTCCACCCGGTCATCGCCGCGATCGTCGATCGAGTATTCGAATATCTTCGAAAATGCCATGACTGGCACGACGATGGGCAGGGTCATCAGGGGCGGATTGAACCTTAAGGCGAGAGCAGACTACCAAGCTCCGCGGGTCGGTCCGTCGATCTACACCGCCCCCGATGGTGAGACCATCCGCCGGGTTTTTGTCTTTGCGGACGCCCGCACGAGGGCAAGTGACCGGAGTAGCGCCGCGTGGATCACGGATACGACACGACCTGCACAGCCGCGGTCCCTTTACCGAATTGAGCCCATGTCCGACGGAGCTAAGAGTGAGTACCAGTCGTGGGTGGTTTTTCCGGAAGGCGTGACACAAGTCGAGGTCGGGGCACAGGTAGCGCAAGTCGGCACGAACTACTATGGCGAAGCCTCCATTACGGTCACCGCCGTTGAGCTTACGCGCAAGGATCCCGAGGGGCGCTTCGAGCTAGCCTCGCATGCCGACGAAGAGACGACGATAGCTACCTCAAACTTCTGGACCCCTGTGATCACCGAAGTGCCGAGCAAGATCTATAAAAACCGAGACGGGGCCGTGAACTTCTCCGGGGCGTCGGCCTGCGAGTACCCGTGCGGGCTCGTTCCCTCGGTAGGACCTAGGAGCGAATAGCGGTCAGCGCGAAAATCCCCGCCTTTCCGTTGGCGCAGGCTTCCTCGTACTCGGCAATACGCTCTCTCAAGCTCAAGAGATATCCCAGCTCGTCCACCCCCCGAAGCAAGCAGGTCTTCGAGAACTCATCAATCGGGAACGTTACGCTTTCCCCGGTTGGAAGGACCATTGACTGGGACGCTAAATCAATGAGGATCTCGACGCCCGGCGAGCGGGTGACAAGGTGTACCAGGGCCTTGTGGACCGCCTTTGGAACAACGACGGGGAGCACGCCATTCTTGAGGGCGTTTCCGCGAAAGATGTCCGCAAACGACGTGCTCACGATGGCCCGGAAGCCAAAATCGGCAAGTGCCCAAGGCGCATGCTCGCGTGAGCTACCGCAGCCAAAATTATCGCCAGCAAGGAGAACCCTGGCACCCTGGGCCCCCGGCTGATTGAGGATGAATTCGGGGTTGGGCGATCCATCCTCCCGATAACGCCAATCGGCAAACAGGTGACGCCCCATCCCGACCTTGTCGGTGGCCTTGAGGACGCGCGCCGGGATGATTTGGTCGGTCTCGATATCTGGGAGCGGCAACAACACCATTCGCGATCGAAGAGTAATGAATTGGGACATGGCGAATCCCTCACGGCAAGAGCGTGCGTGGGTCGGTGATCGTTCCAGTGATGGCCGTCGCGGCTGCGGTCAGCGGGCTGGCAAGGAATGTCCGTCCACCCTTTCCTTGCCTTCCTTCGAAATTGCGGTTGCTCGTGCTCACGGCGTATTGGCCCGGGGAGAGCTGATCGCCGTTCATGGCAATGCACATGGAGCAGCCAGGTTCCCGCCAATCGGCGCCGGCCGCTTTGAAGATCGTGTCGAGCCCCTCGCTTTCGGCCTCTCGCTTGACGGCGTGGGAACCTGCCACGACCATGAGGCGAACCCCGGCAGCGACCTTTCGCCCCTTGAGAAGGCTCGCCGCTTGGCGGAGGTCGGAGATTCGTGAGTTCGTGCAGCTCCCAATGAAGACCACGTCGACGTTGCGACCGAGGAGTGGCTCGCCAGGCATAAGGCCCATGTAGGAGAGGGCCTTGTCGAGTGATGCGCGCTGGGTGGGGTCCTGGGCGCTCGCGGGATCTGGGACGCGCCCTGCGAGCGGCATTCCCATGCCGGGGCTCGTGCCAAAGGTGATCATGGGCTCGAGCTCCGCGGCGTCGATGGTGACCGCGCGATCGTAGACGGCCCCGGGATCGGACGGGAGCGACCGCCACTGGGCCATGGCGCGGGTCCACGCTTCCCCCTTGGGTGCACGCGAGCGCTTGGCCAGGTATTCGAACGTCTTGTCGTCGGGGGCGATCATCCCGGCGCGGGCGCCGGCTTCGATGGACATGTTGCAGATGGTCATTCTCTGCTCCATGTCCATCGCTCGGACCGTGGAACCCGTGTACTCGAACACGTGACCGGTGCCACCGCTCGCTCCGATCTGAGCGATCACTCGGAGAATCACGTCCTTCGCCGAGACGCCGCGCGGTAGGGCGCCCTCCACGCGGATTTCGAAGCACTTGGGCTTGCGCGCGAGGAGACACTGCGTGGCCAGCACGTGCTCCACCTCGCTGGTGCCAATGCCGAAGGCGAGGGCGCCGAACGCGCCGTGTGTCGACGTGTGGCTATCACCGCACACCAAGGTCATGCCTGGCTGGGTCAAGCCCATCTCGGGGGCGATCACGTGGACGATCCCCTGCCCGGGGCTGGAAGGACCGAAACACTCAATCCCGAACTCGCGGCAGTTCTCCTCGAGCTTTTCGATCTGCCGGGCGGCCTGCTCGTCGGTAGTTGGGAGAGCTCGATCATGAGTGGGGACGCTGTGGTCGACGGTGGCAACGGTTCGCTCGGGACGCCGAACCTTGAGCCCGCGGGCGCGCAGGCCGCTGAATGCCTGCGGCGACGTCACCTCGTGGATCAAGTGGAGGTCGATGTACAGCGCGTCGGGCGATCCTGCCTCCGCCGCCACCACGTGGGCTTTCCACACTTTCTCAAACAGGGTCGCAGGCTTGTTCATGGGTCCTTGTTTAGATGCGGGTTGCAGCCGAGAGGCTCCAAGCCTCAAAGTAGCCACATGATAGGCGATATTTCTTGGCGCGAGGGAACCGCCATCGTCTCCGACGGACGCGCCTATTCGTACCGGGATCTCGACACGGCCACCAAGCGCGTGGCGTCCTTTTTGCTTGCCGGGCGGTCTGATCTCGAGGAAGCGCGCGTGGCTTTTCTCACCAGGCCGAGCCTTGCGTACGTCGCGGCGCAGAGGGGCGCTTGGCGTGCCGGTGGTGTCGCGGTGCCCCTTTGTGTCAACCACCCACGGCCGGAGCTGGAATACGTTATCGCCGACTCGGGCGCCAGCATCCTCATGGCAGACGAGCACTTCCTCCCGGTGCTTCACCCCATCGCTCGTGCCCGTGCCTTGCGCTTGGTCTCCATCTCCGAAGCCTTCGCATTCCCCGCGGGGACACTCCCCGACGTGGCGCCAGGTCGCCGCGCCATGATTGTCTACACGAGCGGAACCACGAGCCGGCCCAAGGGAGTGGTGAGCACCCATGCCGCCATTCGAGCGCAGGTCCAGGCGCTCCTTCAGGCATGGGAGTGGTCGTCCGATGACTCCATCCTGCACGTGCTTCCGCTCCACCACTTGCACGGCATCCTCAACGTGCTCGGCTGCGCCTTGGCGGCAGGCGCCGAGTGCCATTTCTTGCCGCGATTCGACGCCGAGGAGACCTGGAATCGCTTCCTCGCCCATCCGTACACGCTCTTCATGGCGGTCCCCACCATTTACGTAAAGCTCATCGCTGCGTGGGACTTGGCCTCTTCGGCGCGGCAGCGTGCGCTCTCCGACGCGTGCAGGGGGATGCGCCTCATGGTTTCGGGCTCCGCCGCGCTGCCGGTGCCCGTGCTAGAGAAATGGAAAGAAATCTCCGGACACGTCCTCCTCGAGCGCTATGGGATGACCGAAATTGGCATGGCCTTGTCCAATCCGCTCCACGGGGAAAGGCGGCCGGGAACAGTGGGTGTGCCCCTCCCGAGCATGGAGATCCGCTGCGTGGACGAGGGTGGCGCAGGCGTGGAAGCAGGTACTCCCGGCGAGCTCTGGGTAAGGGGGGCGGGGGTTTTCCGTGAGTACTGGAACCAGCCCGAGGCAACGCTTGCAACCTTTACCGACGGATGGTTTCGCACCGGCGACATGGCGGTCGTGGACCAGGGGTACTATCGACTCCTCGGGCGCAGCAGCGTCGACATCATCAAGACCGGGGGCTTCAAGGTGTCGGCCTTGGAGATCGAAGAGGCGCTACGGCTGCACCCCGCCGTTGAGGATTGCGCTGTCGTGGGGCTCCCGGATCCGCAGTGGGGCGAGCGGGTAGGGGCCGCGCTGGTGCTCCGAGTCGGCCAGCCCTTGAGCCTGGAAGCGCTGCGCGCCTGGTGCAAGGAGCGCTTGGCCCCCTACAAGACGCCATCCCAGGTGCTCCTCCTAGATTCCCTGCCGCGAAATGCCTTGGGAAAGGTATTAAAGCCAGAGCTCGCCCGATTGTTTCATTAGCTAATCAAACCGACAGGATTCCTGCACCCCGAGCTCGTCGAACCTGTGGTAGTTCGTGTAGAACCCTGTGGTGCCGCTGAACCCGATATAGCCGCCCTTGAAATCGAGACCTTCGACCGGGCCGGTCATCACCTCCTTGGCGTCGATGGTCACGCGCACGTTGTCGCCCTGGATCTCGACGATGACGTCATGCCACTTGTTGTCTTCGAGATCCGGGATATTGGCCCAGAGGTAATGCTTGCCGGGATCCCCATTCAACGTAATGGCGACGTGGTCCGAGGAGGTGGGATCAGTGTGGTACTCCGTGTTGGGATTCTGGATGTTCTGCCAGGTATCGAACTCCACGTGAAATGCTCGAATGGTCATGTTCCCGTACCCGCCCGAAACGCCGTAGCCGAGCCCGCCGCCACCTTCGGCGCGGGTGAGGATCTCGCCGAGCTTCTCTGGACTCGCCGCTTCGATGATGCTCATGGCAAAGCCATCAGCCCCTGTGCCGCTGGTGCACGGACCCGGGTTGTCGCATTGACCGGTGGCGATGCGGAACCTCAGCGTGATGTTGCCCGGCGCTATGGGCTGCCGCGTGTAGAAGATCGCGCCCTTGCGCCCGGTTAGGTTGCCGGTCATCTCGAGCCACCCCCGGCTGTCACGGTACGCGTGGCCGAAGATGGTCCACCCCGACGGGAGATCGCTGTCAAACGAGGCGACGCTGGTCCAGGTGCAGATGCCAATGACGATGCTCTTTTGCGCCGGTGCCGCGGAGGGGGCGCGTGCGGTGAGCGTGATCGTGTGATACCCGGGCGCGAGCGTGGTGCTGCTCGCCTGCGTGCTCCCACCATTACCAGGGGCACCTTTGAAGAGCACGCCATTGATGTTGGATTCCCAGGTTACCTCCACGTCACCCATTCGGCTCAATGAATCGGTAATGCGCCCGAGAAACTCGATTCGCGTGCCCGCCTCGAAAACCGAGCGGGTGCTGGGGGACAGCACCTCAACGTCGAGCTGCCTGCCCGGAGCATCGACGCCGGAAGCATCGGCGGGAGCACCCTTGGTGCTTCCATCCGGTGTCGGGACGAGGCTGGCGTCCCGGTCGCCCGGGCTCCCCTCTCCATCTCTCGCCGAAGAGCAACCACCGAGCGCTGCTAGAGCAGCTGCCATGCACCCAACCCACCGTTTACCGAGCCCACGCATGGGCGCAGCATAGAAAAACGGTGCGCATGGCACAAGGTGCCAGCGCTGGCATGAACTTTCTCAGTGATTGCGGGCTATGGTGTTTTTCGGACGACCGACCATTTCCCGTGTTGCGTGATCTCGGAGCCGACCCGCCTCGTGGTGAACGTTCCGTCGATCGCGTCTCCGCTCACGCGCCCTAGGAACTCGGTCTCGACCGTGCATTCGCACTGTGGGTCGGTATAGGGGGTGATCTTCCCTTGCACCTGCCCCTCCGCTACTTGAACGAACTTGATTTGCAGGGGCTGCGGATCGGTCGTGACGGACGCCGCGTTCATCACTACCTGCCCCTCGGCCGTGTGCCTGCCTACGGCGAGGGTGAATTGAATAGACCCCTTGCGGCCGGAGTCGGTCCCTTCGTACTCCCCTCCCCAGTCCCCTGCGAGACGATTGATTTCCGTGTCCGCGCCTTTGACGGGAACCGCTGTTGGGGTGGTCGCGCACGCGCAAGCAAGCGAGAGCAATGAGGCACGAAACAGCATGCGGAGCATGGGTGATCCTCCTTTGCGAACCCAGCACGAGTCGGCGCTCCATTTTATCCGAGTTCTTGCGGATTCTTGTCTCGATTTTGCATGTCGTCCGAGCATGGAGCGGGACAGACGCGAGCGCCGCCAGGGTGCGGGAGTTCTCGAAAATGACACGGCCTTCCTCAAGGAGGAGATCAGGCACCTCCACGCGAAGATTGAGCGGCTCGAAGACACCATCCGCCAGCTTCACGACGAAGTGAGGCGGCTCTACGAGAGTGAGGATTTTGGAGCGAGGCCCTAGCGACATGCGATTCCGCGATCGAGTTCATGCAGGTCAGCTCCTTGCCGAGAGGCTGTCGGGGTACCGTGGACGTGACGACGTGCTCGTTTTGGCCCTGCCGCGTGGAGGCGTGCCCGTGGGCATTGAGGTGGCGAAGGCGATCGTTGCGCCCCTCGACGTCGTTGTCATTCGAAAGCTGGGGCTGCCGGGGCAGGAGGAGCTCGCCATGGGCGCCATCGCGTGGGGTGGCGTGAAAGTCGTCAACCAAGACGTGGTGCGGGCACTCGACATCCCGTCGCACGTGGTTGACGCCGTCGCAAGTGCCGAAAAGGAGGAGCTCGCGCGGCGTGAGAAACTGTATCGCGGCGACCTCCCGTTCCCGCCGGTCCAGGGCAGGTCAGTCATCGTCGTTGACGACGGGGTCGCTACGGGATCGACCATGTTGGCTGCCGTGTCTGCGGTAAGGCACATGGTTCCAGCGCGAGTCATCGTCGCTGTCCCAGTGGCTCCCCCCTCGACGTTGAGAAAGCTCGAAGAGGCGGCCGACGAGGTCGCGTGCATCCTCACGCCCGAGCCGTTCTTCGCGGTCGGCCAGTGGTACGAGGACTTCTCCCAAGTGACCGACGAAGAGGTGCGGCAGGCGCTGCACGCGTCCAGGCGCGATCGGGAGGCGAGGATGGCCGAGGCACCCGTCCCGCCATGACCGAAAAAAGGAGCCATGATGCCTGTCCTTCACCTTCAAGACCTGAACCTAGGTGCGGGGGATGCGCTCGTCGTCGTCGACGTGCAAAACGATTTCCTTCCAGGTGGCAGCCTCGCCGTCCCTCACGGTGACGAGGTCATCGCGGCCTTGAACAGGGCGATCGATGTCTTCGTGGCCCGCGGGCAGCCCGTATTCGCCACGCGCGATTGGCACCCCCCAAACCAGTGCTCCTTCCGCGCTCGAGGAGGGCCTTGGCCTCCCCATTGCGTGCAGGGCACCCCTGGGGCGAGCTTCGCACCCGGGCTGCGCCTGCAAAGTGGCACGCAGGTCGTTTCGAAGGGGACGGATCCGGAACGCGACGCCTATTCCGGGTTCCAGGGGACCGACCTTGCGGATCGCCTCCGGGCGGTGTCGGCCAAGCACCTGTTCGTGGGTGGGTTGGCCACCGATTACTGCGTCTTGAACACGGTCAAGGACGCGCTCGACAGGGACTTCGCCGTCTCTGTCCTGGTCGACGCTGTCCGCGCGGTCGACGTGAATCCGGGGGACGGGGTGCGCGCCCTGGACGAGACGAGACGATGGGGCGCGATCTTCGTCGAGGCTGGACCCCACGCACGGCGACTATTATCCCCGAGCCCCCAGCCATGACCGAGACGAGCGCTCTCCTCACGGACTTCTACCAGCTCACCATGCTTCAGGCGTACTTCGAGCAGGGAATGACCGAGCGCGCTGTCTTTGAGCTGCTTGTCCGCCGCATGCCGGGCCGTCGCTCATTCCTCATGGCAGCCGGTCTGGAGCAGGCTATCGATTACTTGGAGGGCCTTCGTTTTGGCGAGTGGGAGCTGGAGTACATGGCGAAGAGCGGGCGATTCTCCCGCGACTTCGTGGACCGCATGTCGCAGCTTCGCTTCACGGGAGACGTGCACGCGATGCCCGAGGGGTCCGTCTTCTTCGCCGACGAACCAATCCTCCGGGTGAGCGCACCCCTTCCTGAAGCGCAGCTCGTCGAAACCAGGCTCATCAACATCTTGCACTACCAGTCCTTGATTGCGTCAAAAGGGGCGCGGGTCGCGATTTCGGCGCCAGGACGACTGCTCGTGGACTTCGGCTTGAGGCGAGCCCACGGCGCCGAGGCAGGTGTCTTCGCCGCACGCGCGGCCTACATCGCGGGCATGTCAGGCACCTCGAACGTCCTTGCCGGTGCGATGTACGGAATACCGGTTTATGGAACCATGGCCCACTCGTTCATCGAGGCCCATGAGGACGAGGAATCGGCGTTCGTCGCGTTCGCGCGCTCGCACCCTGGAAACGTGGCGCTGCTTCTCGATACGTACGACACGGAAGCCGCCGCGCGAAAGGTCGTTTCTCTCGCTCCCAAGCTCACGCAATCCGGCATCACGATCCGGGCGGTGCGCCTGAACAGCGGAAACCACGCCCAGCACGCACGTGCCGTGCGATTGATCCTGAATGACGGCGGCCTGCCCGACGTCCGAATCTTCGCGAGCGGCGGCCTCGATGAACACGACGTGGCAGCCCTTCTCGCCGCGTCGGTGCCCATTGACGGTTTTGGCGTGGGCACGCGGTTGGTCACGTCGTCCGATGTTCCGGCCCTCGACTGCGCGTACAAGCTCATGGAGTACGCCGGCCGCCCGCGCCACAAGCGCTCCGAAGAAAAAGCCACTTGGCCAGGTGCCAAGCAGGTGTACCGCAAGATGGGGACGGGCGGCCTCATGCTTCATGACACCATTGCCCTGGCGCGCGAAGCATGGCCTGACGACAGCGCGCTCCTCGTGCCGGTGATGGCCGGAGGGAAGCGCGTTTCTTCTCCTCCGACCCTAGCGGAAATCCGCCAGCACGCGCAAGGGCAGCTCCAAGCACTGCCGGAGCCCTTGCGCACCCTAGGCCGCACCCACGCTTATTCCGTGAAGATCTCGCACGGGCTTCTTAATCTCGCCAAGGAGTTGTTCGCAGGTGCACCACTACCGAGTGGGGCTAAGGAATAGATTTACCACCCTTCGCGCTTCGCTCTGTCAATCAACTCGCGGACCTTATGTCCTCCGAGGTGGCCGGCTTCCTCGACGGTGAGCGGCTCCCCCTTCTTCAGTTTTTCCTCAATACTTCTACGAATGACCTCTTCGCGATCGTCTTCTTTTCTTGCCATGGTGACCTCCTCGCGGGGAAACCTTGCGAGGATCTTGCCAATTCGATCACGGGAACCCGGGCGCCAGCATCGCGGCCATGCGCTCGGGGTTGCGCACCCGTTGTGAAGACATCCACGCGTCGGACTCTCGTACGAGGAGCCTTCCTGCATCACCGCCGAGGAGCGTGCCCAGCCGCCGACGTGCACAAGCCGCGTGAAGAGCCATGTCCGCCGCCTCGAAGCCCTTCACGGCGCCCTGGAGGATGACGACCGCTCTCTCGGTGTCCTGCTCGCTCTCGGCGACCCCGGCGTGCAAGAGAAGCGCCAGTGGATCCGACCAGGGCATGTGTTCCCGCTCGATCCGACGCGCGAGCCGCGCTACTTCGCGGACCTGGCGTGCGCGCGCGGGCCCTTGCGATCTTGTCGTAGCGAGCAGGCATCGGGCGCGCAAGCACAGCGCTTCGAGCCGGACTCGCTGCATGCGGAGGATCAATGAGCGCGTTAGATCTTGCCAGCGTTCATTCACCTTGGCGAGCGCCGCTTCGCTGTCCCCCACGTACAGGTCGGCTTGTACCTGGGCAAGAAGGCCGTAGTAGTGCTGCAGGTGGAACCCGCGACGTGACCACTTCTTCACCGCCTCGGTAGCCACGGCTTGCGCAGTCCTTGCGTCGTCCCGGGTGAGCCACGCGACGTTGGCTTGTCCGGTGTGCAAGTTGGTCACCGCGTACAGGTCGCCGCGGTCTTCTGCCTCCCGGAGGAGCAGGAACACGCGACGCTCCAGCTCGGCGAGCTCTCCAAGATAGAACAAGACGCAGGTGGAGAAGAGCTGCTCGCTGTCCCTTTCCCAGTTCAAGCCCGTGCACTCCTCGCGGATGATCTTGTCGGCCCCGTCGAGCTTCTCCAAGGCGAGCCTCCATCGCCCTTGCAGGTACGAGGCCGCCCCTTCGGCTCCTATTGCCCAGGCCCGCACCTCTGCCTGGGGCAGCTTCCTCGCTAAGGCCTGCGCCTCCTCGATGAGCCTATCGGCGCGTTCCTTCGCCGGACCTCCGCCCGTCGCCACGAACACTGCCTCGGGTCCCATGCACTTCGCGATTTGGAATGGGTCGCCGACCTTGAGGGCGAGGAGCAGCGCCTGGGATTGGAAGGCAGCGGCGCAGATGTTGTCGACCATGCCGAGCCCCACCCCAACCGACCGACACACGTCCATGCGCACCAGCTCCTCGGGCGAGGATTGGCTCACGTGGCGTTCCTGATACGACAGCCTCCGCAGCCTTAGCTGAACACGCCGGAGCAGAAGCGATGCCAGCGCCCGCCTTGGACTCTCGGGGAGCTTCATCCCCACCGCGCCCAGCACGTCCCTGATGGCCTTGAGCCCCTCGTCGATGTGGCCGCTCTTCAAGTACTCCTCGGCGGCCAGGCGCTGGAGCTCAAGGGCCTCTGCCGCACCTGCGGCTGGAACCGCCGACAGGAACATGGCTGCGGCCTCGGCGCCACGCCCTGCGTTGACCAGGGCTTGGGCGAGCTTCACCCGGAGCTCGCGCGCGCCCGAGATCGAATCGGGGTGCAGGTGAAGGGCGGTGCGATAGAGGTTGGCCGCGTGGTCAAACGCGAGGACCGCCTCGGCATTTGCGGCCGCTTGCACGGCGTATCGGATGGTGCGCTCGCGGTCCCCAGCGCCGTTCCAGTGCATCATGAGGATGTCGGGATCGACGCCGACCGTTCCTTCGAGAGCCAGGGCGAGCTTGCGGTGCATTTCGGTTCGCGTTTCCTGACTGAGGGACACGAGGACCGCCGAGCGAATGCGGTCATGATAGGGCTCGATGGCGTCCGATCCGCGGGCGCCCGTCACGCGCGCGAGCCGGCCGGTGCGAAGCTGGGCGACTGCTCGGGAGAAGTCGCCACCGGAAAGGCGCGCCGACTGCATGACGACATCTTGCATGACGGCCGTACCAGCGACGCAGGCTAGTTCCAGAACGACCCGCGCATGCTCCGAGACCCGAGCCAGGCGCGTCTTGAGAACCTCTGCCAGGGACAGCCTCATGGGTGCTTCCCCTGGGTGCATGGCCGCAGCACGCGCTAGCTCATCGATGAACAGCGGATGGCCTGCCGCTTCCTTCGCAATCGCCTCTGCGGTCGGGCCTGCGTTGTGACTCGAGTGGGAAAGGAGGCGCGCGGCGAGCTCGAGGGATTCTTGCTCGGACAGGTGCGAGAGGTGGACCTCCCGGAGGTCGGCAGGAACGCCCAGAACGAGGCGCCACGCCTCCTTGTCGTCCGAGCCTGCGGAATCCGGGCGCACGGTAGCGATGAGAAGGAGCGGTGGTGCTTCGGGCGGGCGAAGGATCTCGCCCAGGAGCGCGAGGCTGTCTCCGTCGGTCCAGTGCAGGTCTTCGATGACGACGACCACGGGCTTCCTGTCGGTGAGGCGCGAGAGGAGCTCACGCACGGCGCCGAACAGCCGGGTACGGGCTTCTTGGGGATCGATACGCCCGCCTGCGTGCAGATGCGGCGCCTCTGCGATGGCTTTCACCCTTCGCAACACGGGGAACACCTGGCCGAGGAGCCCCGCCTGGCGAGGGAGCAGTGCTCCTGCTTCCAAGTCGGGGAGCCGACACATGTACCTCGCCAGGGCGTCGATCACGCCATCGAGCCCCTTGAAGGGGACCATCTCGCTTTCGTAGCAGCGGCCGTAAAGCACGACCACGCCCCGCTCGCTCGTTAGGAGCTCGTCCGTGAAACGGCGAACGAGCATGCTCTTGCCGATTCCTGCCTCCCCCACGAGGAGCGTCCCGACTGCGTGTCCATCCTGAGTCTCCTCGAAGGCATTCCAAAGCGCACCGAGCTCCGCCTCTCGCCCGACGAACAGGGAGGCCTCGGTCATGGTGGACGATCGGGATTCCCGGCGGACTTCTCCACGATCCTCCACCCCAAGGCGGGCGAGGATCTCGCGCGCGCTCGGACGAGCCAAGGGGTCGAAGCGCAAGAGCTCGATGCACAGTGCGTCGAGGTCCGGCGGCACCTTGGGGACAAGGGCCCGAGGCGGCGCGGGCTCGAATTTCTGCTTGTTCATCATGACTTCCAAGGGCGCGCCTTGAAATGGAACCCGCCCCGCAAGCGCCTCGTAGAGGATGACCCCTACGCTGTACCAGTCGGCCTCCGGTCCCACTGGCTTGGACGCGGCCTGCTCGGGTGCCATGTAGTCCACCGTGCCGACGACGTGTTGGTCGGTGGATCGCTGTCCGTTGGTAGTCCCGGTCACCAGGCCGAAATCGAGCAGGACCAAGCGCCCCTCGGGCGTGACCACGATATTGGGTGGCTTGATGTCGCGATGCACCTTTCCAGCCGAGTGCAGGGCAACCAGTCCATTGGCAAGCTGGCCCAGGGCGTTGCGCAGGCGTTCTTCGTGGTAAGTGCCTCGCTCGGGGTCCACGAGCCGAACGGGCTCCGGCGCGGCTCGCGGCGCCCCAGCGGGTGATTCAGCCGTGTCCGCGCTCGCCTCGTGAATGGCCAAGTCTCCAGGGCGAACATGGGCAAGGAAACCCACGCCATTGACCAACTCCATGGTGAAGAACCACTGGCCGTTGTCCTCGAGGAGCTCCCCCAGGCTGACCAGGTTCGGATGCTGCACGTCCTGGAGCGATCGGAACTCGTTCTTCAGGCGAAACAGGGCATGGGAATCCACCGAGTGCAGGGTCTTGAGCGCCACCCGGACGCCGCGCTCACGATCAAGTGCTTCGAACACCACTCCCATGCCGCCGGCACCGATGCGGCGGAGGACCTGAAATCGCGATGTCCCTTGGAACTCGCCCGCGTGGAAACGGGACGCCACGACGGTATCTTATCAGCTGAGCGGGGGGTCGGTCATGGCACCCAGGCGACCGGCCCTTCGATCCCGTCCAGGATAATCTTCGGGAGCTCTGGGCGAACGCCAGCAATACGTCCCGCGTAAAGCGTGGTGCCCTTGCGCAGGAGCACGAGCTCAGAATCCGGCGAGAACCCGAGCGGCGCGAACTCGTTCCAGCACTTTGACTCGCCGCCGAGCGCTCGTGTAGCGCACGCTCGTACCGTAGGGAGCGGCGCGGGCGGAGGTGGGGCTCTCTTTCGTCCCTTCGTCCTGTGCACGGGACGCCCCGGGCGCCGATGCGTCGCGGCCATGAGCCAAGGCGAACCCGCCTCGCCACGCCCTTCGGGTGCTTCCTCAAGACGATCGTCCCCTGGCTCCGACTCCGGAGTTTCGCCCGGCGTCTCTTCAACCTCCGGTTCATCTTCAGTGTCATCAGTGTCATCGCCGCTTTCGATGGTCCGGTCGGCCACCGACCCTTCGAGGAGGAGCACCCATTGCGAGTCCGGTGACCAGGCCACCGGCATCGCGGGACCGCCCAACATGCGAGGAACACCTTCACCGTCGAGAGCCGAGACCTGTACACGGGAAGTTTCCCTTTCACCGATCACCGACACGGCGCGGCCTCCGTCGGGGGAAATCATCACGTGCTTGCGCGCAGGGCCCTTGGAAAGCACCCGGGTTTCCTCGGGAGCCTTCGCCTCGAACGCGACCACGCCGTCGTCGGTAACCGCGTAAAGCCCTTTCCCTTCGCCCAGGAATCCAACGTCACGGTATGCGGCGGGCAACTCCAAGCTGGCTTCGTGGACTGCCGAGACGAGCTGAAAGTGCTTGCCGACAGGGCATGCGAGGCACTCGCCGCTCGGGGACGGATTCGCCTTGCCGGTGCATCGGCCGAGCTTCACCTCACCGTCGACGATCCAGGCGGCCTGGTTCCCTCCGTCGAGAACGATGAGCTTGCCGTTCCGCGACACCTGGATACCGAGAGGGTTGAACCCTTCGGGGAGCACGGCGACCTGCCTGGGTGCTTCCAGCGAGCCCATGCGCTGCTCCATCACCTTGTCCTTTCGCACGAAAAGAATCCGACCATTCTCGGCGTGCGTCGGAGTGGAGAGGAACAACAGGGCGGCCATGACCGCCAGGCGTGCTACCGCTTGAGCCATGCCGTAAACGCGTGCTTCGTGGCAGCTCTCATCATGTCTGCCAACGAGGTCGTGAGGGGGATCTCCTTCGGGCAGGCGCGCACGCAGTTTTGCGCGTTGCCGCAGTCAAGCACGCCGCCTTC
The DNA here is from genome assembly GCA_016210055.1 of Deltaproteobacteria bacterium. GTDB lineage: Bacteria > Myxococcota_A > Polyangia > Haliangiales > SHYZ01 > JACQUZ01. The sequence goes on from JACQUZ010000126.1 coordinate 86,484, forward strand.
ACCCATGATGGCTTCCACCCGTTCCGTCTTGTTCATGGCGCCCGACGGGTGAAGGTTCATGAGGCGAGCCTGGCTAATCGGCGCTGCGCCGATGAACTTGGTCTTTGAGTTCACCTGTGGACAGACCTCGAGGCACGTGCCACAGGTGAAGCAGCGGGAAAGGTCGTATCGATCCACCCACTGCTCCTGCGAATAGCGCGGACCCGGGCCAAGGTCATGGGCGCCGTCGAGTTGAATCCAAGCCTTCACGCGCTTCATGCTCTCGAACAGCCTCGAGCGGTCCACCATGAGGTCCCTCACGACAGGGAACTTGGTCATGGGCTCGAGCGTGATGGTCTCGCCATTGGGGGCGATCTTGTCCACGAGCGTCGAGCAGGCCTGACGCACCTTTCCGTTGATGATCATGGTGCACGCGCCGCACACCTCCTCGAGGCAGGCGGAGTCCCATGTCACCGGCGCCGTCAACTTGCCGCCATGGGTGATGGGGTTCTTCTGGATCTGCATCAGCGCGGCGATGACGTTGAGCCCCGGCTCCCACTTGATCTCGAACTCCTCGTAATACGGGTTCGAGCTCGGGTCTGCCTGGCGCTTGATCTTGAAGCGAATCTGCTTGGACACCGCGTTCTCCTTTTTTTCGGGCGTTACGCCACCCTGGCCGGCGCGGTCTGTGGCTTTGGTGCCGCGGCCTTCTTCTCCGTGTCGTACTTGCGCTCCCTGGGCGGAATCAGCGAAATGTCGACGTCCTGGTAGTCGATTGCCGGCTCGGTGGTGTCCGGGTTGTACCTGGCGATCGTGGTCTTGAGGAATCGTGCGTCGTCACGTTTCGGGAAATCGGGCTTGTAGTGGGCTCCGCGGGACTCGTCGCGCATGAGGGCGCCCCGCACGATGACCCGCGCCATGACCAGCATGTTCCAGAGCTGCCTTGCATACATGAGGGACTGGTTGGCGCTTCGGGATGGATCCAGGGCGCGAACCTTCTTCCAACGCCCCATGAGCTCGACGATCTTCTCCTCGGTCTGCTTGAGCTTGTCGTTGTAGCGGACCACGGTGCAGTTGCCCGTCATCCAGTCGCCGAGCTCGAAGCCGATCATGTACGGGTTCTCGTCCCCGTCCATCTTGCCAAGCTTGTCGAAATAGAGGGCCTCCATCTTTTTTCGCTCGGCGTCGAGGAGCGAGCTCGGCACTTCGCCGAGCTTGCCCTGGGAATTGGCGTAGCGAACCGCCGACGGACCTGCCACGAACCCGCCAAAGATGCAGGAGACGAGCGAGTTGGCGCCAAGGCGATTGGCCCCATGGTACTGGTACTCGCACTCGCCCGCCGCGAAAAGACCAGGAATGTTGGTCATCTGATCGTAATCAACCCAGAGGCCTCCCATGGAGTAGTGCATGCCGGGGAAGACCTTCATGGGCACCTTGGCCGGATCGTCGCCGACGAATTTTTCGTAGATCTCGACGACGCCCTTGACCTTTTCCTCGAGCTTGGCGCGCCCGAGGTGCGTGAGATCGAGGTACACCACGTCGCCGCCGTCGATCCCCAACTTCAGCTCGCGGCAGACATTGAAGATCTCGCGCGTCGCGATGTCCCTGGGAACGAGGTTGCCGTACGCTGGATAGCGCTCCTCGAGGAAGTACCACGGCTGTCCCTTGGGAGGGCGCTGCTTCTTGGCACGCTCGTCATAGCCGCCGTCGGACGGCACCCACACGCGTCCCCCTTCTCCGCGCAGGGACTCGCTCATGAGGCGCAGCTTGTCCGAGCCCGGGATTGACGTGGGATGGACCTGAATGAACTCGCCGTTCGCGTAGATGGCGCCTTGTTGGTACACGAGCGACGCCGCAGTGCCGGTGTTCACGATGGAGTTTGTCGACTTGCCGAAAATGATCCCCGGTCCGCCGGTCGCCAGGATCACCGCGGCGGCTGGGAACGCCTCCAGCTTCATGCGGTGCAAGTCCATGGCGACGATGCCGCGACAGCGGCCGTGGTCGTCGAGCATGGCGTGGACGAACTCCCAGTACTCGAACCGCCGGACCTTCCCTTCAACTTCGTAGCGCCGCACCTGCTCATCCAGGGCATAGAGGAGCTGCTGCCCCGTGGTGGCACCGGCGAAGGCGGTGCGGTGGTGCTTGGTGCCGCCGAATCGGCGGAAATCGATGAGCCCCTCGGGGGTACGGTTGAACGGCACGCCCATGCGGTCGAGGAGATAAATGATGCCAGGGGCGGCATCGCACATCGCCTTCACCGGCGGCTGATTCGCGAGGAAATCGCCACCGTAGATGGTGTCGTCAAAGTGCTCCCAGGTAGAATCGCCTTCCCCCTTCGTGTTGACGGCGCCGTTTATCCCTCCTTGTGCACACACGGAGTGCGAGCGGCGGCACGGCACGAATGAGAAGACGTCGACGGGATAACCCGCCTCGGCGATCTTAATGACGGCGGCAAGGCCAGCGAGCCCGCCTCCGACCACGATGAACCTTGGCTCAGCCATTTGGCAAGCTCCTTCACGTTACGGCAGGGCGACGTCCGCCAAGCTCGGCGAGACGAACGCGTACAAGGACACGATGCCGACGACCCAAAGCAGCACCCCGAGCCCCGCACACGCAAAGCCCGAGACGCGCTGGGCCTTGGGGCCAACGGTGATCCCCCAGTGGATCATGAATCCCCATAGGCCGTTCGCGAAATGGAACACAGCGGCGCTGACCCCGAGAAAGTAGATTGCCCAGGTCGGGATTCCGAAGTGCACCGACGTGAGATAGTCGTGCATGTACCCATATGTCAGGAGGCCGCCCGATGATTCGAAAAGCTCGGGCGCGAGCTCAGGACGCAGGCGCGTCATCCAAAGGTGGTAGCCGATGTAGGCCACGAGCAAGACGCCAGAGATGCGTTGGGCGAAGAAGGCCCAGTTTCGCCCGTAGCCATAGCTCCCCACATTGTGTCGTGCTTCTCGGGCGAGAAACAGCCCGTAGATGGCGTGGTAGAGGATAGGCAATCCGATCGCAAAGATCTCCAAGTAGAGCACGACGGGATTCCCTTGGAGGTCTTCTACGACGGTGTCGAACCGATGCTCTCCACCTGGACCATAGGCCTTGAAGTTTTGGTAGAAGTGCTCGACGAGAAATGCACCGATCGGCAAGACTCCGGTCAAGGAATGCAATCGCCTGAGCAGGAGATGTTTCAGATCTCGCGCGGGTAGCCCACGCGACGGTGCGGCGACCTCGGACTCACTCATGTAGCGTTACTACTGCGTTCTACACGGAGCGTCAAGCTTAGGTCGCCCCGGCTCGCCCCCACGCCTGGTCGAAAGGTTTAACGCGCAGGTTACCTGCCAGAAACATTCGCTCCCTAGAATCACGGTAACTACACGAAACCGGGGAGAACGACTGATGCCAACGATTGATACTGGGGACACCGCGTGGTTGCTCGTCTCGACGGCGCTCGTCATGCTGATGACACCCGGCCTGGCGCTCTTTTATGGCGGGATGGTGCAGGGGAAAAACGTTCTCTCCACGTTCATGCATAGCTTCTTCGCGCTCGGCATCATCACGATCCAGTGGGTCGTGATCGGGTACTCCCTGGCCTTCGGAACCACCAACTTCGGGCTCATCGGCGGGCTGGATTTCGCGTTCCTAAAGGGCGTCGGCATGGAGCCGAAGGGGACGGTGCCGCACATCCTGTTCATGATGTACCAGGGGATGTTTGCCATCATTACTCCGGCGCTGATTGCCGGCGCATTTGCCGAGCGAATGAAGTTCTCTGCCTACTGCCTGTTCACGCTCCTCTGGGCGACCTTGGTCTATGACCCGATCGCGCACTGGGTGTGGGGGCCGGACGGTTGGCTCCTCAAGATGGGGGCGCTCGACTTTGCGGGCGGGACGGTGGTCCACCTTTCATCGGGTATCTCGGCGCTCGTGGCGGCGCTCATGATCGGCAAGCGACTCGGTTACCCGCATGCTCGTCATCAGCCGCACAACCTGACCATGACCGTTCTGGGGGCCGGGATTCTCTGGTTTGGCTGGTTTGGCTTCAACGCCGGATCTGCCTTGTCCTCGGGAGGGCTGTCGGCCCTGGCGCTCGCGAACACCCACGTGGCGGCGGCAGCCGGCGCGGTAGCTTGGGGGCTCGTGGAGCTTCTCCGTATCGGTAAGGTCACCATGCTGGGGATCGCATCGGGTCTCGTGGCGGGGCTCGTCGGGATTACTCCAGCCGCGGGCTTCGTGAGCCCGATGGCCGCGGTGGCGATAGGCGTGGCAGCGGGCGTGGTCTGCTACGGCGGCGTGCTCCTCAAGGGGAAATTCGGCTACGACGACGCTCTCGACGCCTTTGGCGTGCACGGCGTGGGTGGCGCGGCTGGGGCGCTCCTCACCGGGGTTTTTGCTTCCAAGGCGTTTAACGCCGCTGGCGCAGACGGCGTCCTCCACGGTAATCCCGGCCTGTTCCTCACCCAGCTCATCGGCGTGGGTGCGGCGGCTGCGTACGCGGCGATCGTGAGCTTCGTGATCTTGAAGGTGATCGATGTGACCGTTGGCCTGCGCGTCGATAGCGACGAGGAACGAGAAGGACTCGACGCCGTCCTCCATGGCGAAAGTGGCTACACCCTAGGGCTCACCGGCGTGTCACAGGCCATCGATGAAGAGGAGCAAGAGCCCGCTTCGCTGCCCGCCGGCGCGCCGATCCTCGCCAAGAAGGCCTTGTAGCGCAGCTACTTCTGTCGGTTCTCCATCACGTACAAGCGTACTTTGAGCCCCCCCGTCGTGAGAGGGACCTCCGCGACGGAGTTGGCTTTGATTTCCCTCGCCAGGCTTGGGTCGGATGCCAGCACGGCGAGGCGCCATCCTGGCGCGCGTTGCAAGAGGGAGCCGAGCGCGGAGTAGACCGAGCGAAGGCCCGACGGTGGGCTCACCCGCTTTCCAAAAGGAGGATTGCACGCGATGAGTCCTGGCGGACCTTCGGGGACATGGGCTTGCCGGACGTCTGCCTGAAGGAAACGAGCGGTGTCGGAAAGACCGGCGCGCTCGGCATTCCGACGGGCAATTCCGACCGCGCTCGGGTGGCGGTCGGCGCCGACCAATGATGCCCCGGGTGGGTGGATCTTGGCGCGCGCCTCGGCGACGAGGCGCTCCCAAAGAGCTTGGTCGAACCCAGGCCAATGCGCGAAGGCGAAGGTCCGCATGAGGCCGGGCGCGATGCCCGAGGCCATTAGTGCCCCCTCGAGGATCAGGGTGCCCGAACCACACGTGGGATCAAAGAGCGGCGTGCTCGGATCCCAGCGGGCGAGGGCAAGGATTCCTGCGGCGAGGGTTTCCCTTAGGGGAGCCTTGGCAGTCTCTTCTCGGTAGCCCCGGCGGTGGAGCAGTTCCCCCGAGGAGTCGACGCTGAATTGAAACAGGTCCCTTTCGCCCCGGACGATCACGTACATGAGCGGTGCGTCCGGGGCGTCGGTTATCACGACCGCTCGGCCAACTGCATCGCGCACGCGTTCCGCGATGGCACCCGTGTGGTAAAGGCGTGACTTGCGCGCCGTCGCGGCGATTTCCAAGCGGACGCGTGGCGCCGCCACTCGCGACCAGGGGAGTGACGCAGCCAGTCGGTAGAGGTGCGCAAAATCGCGCGCGCGCCCCTCGCCGAGGCGCACGAGCACTCGTGACGCGGTGCGAAGCCAGAGGTTCGCGGAATAGAGCGTGGAGAGGTCTCCTTCCAGTGCAACGCCTTCAGGGAGGACCTGGACGCGTGAAGCCGACGGTAGCCTTGCGACCTCTTCGCCGAGGACCCCCTCTAGGCCGGGGAGCGAGGTGGCGAAAATCCGGAATGGAAGTCGTTTTGACATGCGCGACTTCCTTCATAGCGCGGCCGATGGCTTAACGCCGCTAGCTAGAGACCGGGCGATTAGGGTACGATAGCTTTGCCATGCGTCTATCCTCCTGTCTTGGGCTAGCCCTTCCTACTGCTCTGGGACTGCTCGGCTGCAGCGCGGAGCGGACAGGACCCACGCCAAGCGTCGCGGGTCTCTCGCCCTCGCTGGCGTGCGGGGAGCAGCTCACCACGACGATCACCATCTCTGGGGCCGGCCTCTCGCCCTTGGCGATAGAAGCGGCGACGAAGTCGCCGAAGCTCGCGATCCCGGACGTCATCCTCAAGCGGACCCAAGATCTCGCTGGGGCGAGCGTGGGCGGTTCCGCGGTCACGATCCCCAACGACCCCTCTGCTCCTTCGGCTGCGCGGGTCAAGTGGATGAGCGAGACCGAAATGGCCATCGATATCTACCCTGAGCTGGCCCTCGCCCCGGGGCTCTACCAGATCACGGTGGCCAACCGCAACGGTCGCGCCTTTACCAAGGAGGCGGCCCTCACCGTCGTGCCGCGGCCCATGCTTGCGGCGGTCGAGCCCGACCTCCTGTGCGTGGCTCAGTCCGACCGGTCGGTCACGATCAGGGGCGAGGGCTTCTTGCAGGTGGGAGATGCCTTGCCGAAGGTTCATTTTGACGGGCTCGAGCGGCCCGTGGAATCGCTGAGCGATTGTACGGACCTGCCGGGGCCCACTGCGGCCAAGACCTGCAAGACGGCCACAGCGACGATTCCCAAGGTGGCGCTCGCGCCCGGCGCGCCGGCGCTCGTCCTAACGAACCCCAGTCCAGCGGCGTGCAAGTCCGAGGACAAGGTGGAGATGGCCATCGTGCCGGCGCCCACCCTCGCGAAGGTTCAGCCCGACTTGTTTTGCTCCAAGCAGAAGGAGCGCACCCTGACCTTGACGGGGACCGGCTTCGTGCGTCTCAAGGACGAGCTGCCCTCGGTGATGGTTGGGGAGACCATTTTCCGAGCGAGCAGCGCCAGCGGTTGCACGCGCATCGAGGGGACCAAGCTTGCGGTGGCGGATAGCTGCACCGAGCTCACGGTGGTCATTCCCAAGGGTGGGGTCGATCCGTCAGTCCATGACGTCATGGTGGTCAACCCGCAGCCAGCGGGGTGTCGCACGCTCGAGGAAGTGACGGTGGTGGACGTCCCACCGCCGAGGCTCGAGAAGGTTGTGCCTGACCTGGCGTGCGTCGCCGAGGAGGCGCGTACGCTCACGCTTTCGGGCCAGGGATTCCTGGAAATCGACGGGTCTCTGCCCGAGGTCACGATCGGAACCGAGGTACTCAAGCCGGTTCTGACCGTGGCGTCCTGCTCTCCCTTGACGGGCACGCTGACCAACACGAAGCGCTGCACCGAGATGACGGTGACCGTGACCAAGGGCCTCCTTGGGGCGGGCAAGTACGAGGTGTCGGTGACCAACCCGCTGGCGGCCGACTGCACGAGCGAGGAATCGGTGACCATGGCCGTGACGCCACCACCGAAACTGGCGAGCATCGTCGAGGATCTCACCTGCCTTGCCGACGGTGAAAAGACCTTTACCCTGTCGGGGACCGATTTCGTGAAGATCGGCGAGGGCTTGCCGACGGTGGACATCGGAGGGAAGCCCGTGGTGCCAAGCTCTGCGAGCGAGTGCACGGCCATCGACGGCACGCTCACGGGTGCGCTGGCATGCAAGAAACTGTCCCTCACGCTGCCGCCGGGCGCCATCGATGTGGGGAGTCATGACGTCACCGTGACGAATCCGCAGCCCGCAGGCTGCTCCAGCATTGACGACGTCAAGCTGGTGGTCGTCCCAGAGCCGACGGTTGCGTCGGTCATCCCCGACCTGTCTTGCGCTGCGCTCGGGGTCACCGCGGAGGTCAAGGGCACCGGTTTCCTTGTTGTGGACACAGCGCTCCCCACGGTCCTCATTGGCACGACGCCAGTCTTGGCGGCCAGCGTCGACGAGGCGAGCTGCCAGGTGATTCCGGGAACCCTGCACGCGGCCAAGCGCTGTACCTCTCTGTCCGTGGTCGTGCCTCCAGGGGTTGATGTGGGCACGCAGAACGTCAGGGTGAAGAACCCGGCCCCGGCCGACTGCACGAGCAACGAGACCGTGCCGGCCTTGGTGGTCGCCGCGCCGTTGATTGAAAGCGTGGCGCCAGAAGCCGTGTGCAACACGGCTCAGCCCGCCAGCATGGTCATCAAGGGAGCCAATTTCCTGCGCATCGGCGGAACGCTCCCGACGGTGGAAGTGGACGGCGTGGAGCGCGCGGTCACGGGCGCCACGTGCACGCCGATCACGGGCATCGCCACCGTCGCCGACTCCTGCACGGAGCTCACGTTCGCAGTGCCGGCTCCGGGCTTCGCCGCGGGCAACCACAAGGTGAAGGTCTTAAACCCAGCGCCCGCAGGCTGTGCCACTGCGGCTCTCGGCTCCTTTGACGTGACCTCGGCGCCCAAGCTGGACCCGGTCGCGACGCCGCAGAAGGTTTGCTCCGCCGGAGGCCAGTTCACCGTTACCGGCACGGGCTTTGTCGCCGGGTCGCAGATCATCCTCGAGGGGACAAGTGTTCCCACCGACTTCACGACGTCGTCCAGTATTTCGGGCACATTGTCCCCGGGCCTCGTCCCCGCCGATCTCTACGACGTCACGGTCGAAAACGGTCAGGGGTGCGCCGACACGGTGCCGGATGCCGTGCGGGTAGTCGACCAACCCACCATCTTCTTTGCCGATCCGCCGGTCGTCTACAATGGCGTGAACCTACAGATCACGATATTCGCGTCGGGAATCACCGGGACGGTCACTGCGGCGGGGATACGCCCCACCGGATCTACCGCAGATCCCACGACGCTGAAGTTCGAATACCGGCTTTCTCGCCCGAATCGCGTCCTGGCGACCATTCCGAAGGATACCCCCGCAGGTATCTACGACGTCCTCCTCCGTGACGAGACGTGCGGCGCCGTTCTGGAGCAGGCAGTCCGCATCACCGAGACCCTGTCCGTCGATGTGGCGCGCATCGACCCGCCGTTCGGAACCGAGGCCGAAGACGTGGGCGTGGCGATTCGGTCAGCAGTGCCGCCGGCAGTCGGGAAGGAGAATTTCAAGCCGACTCCCCGCGCCTACCTCAATCCGACCTCACAAGGGGCAACCGCCCTTGCGACCGAAATCCGGGCGGTGGCCTACCTCGAGCCTGGGAAGATCACCGGCGTGGTCCCGGGGGTCCTCGACGCAGGCACGTATGACCTCATCGTGGTCAACCCCGACGGCGGGGTAGGGCTCCTCGCCGAGGCGTTCACCGTCGTAGTCGAGCCTCCACCCTTGATTACCGAGCTCTCGCCGAACTCCCTCGTGGGCCAGTCGGGGCAGAAGCTCAAGATCCTCGGTACCAACTTCCGCGACCCGCTCTCGTCAGTCAAGGCGACCTGCCGGAAGGCCACGGGCGACGTCGAGCTCACCGCCACCGTTGGCACGACCACGGCTACTTCCATCGACACGACCTGGGACATGTCGACCGTGACGGCGGGTGACGCGTGCGTGGTCCGGGTGACGAACAGCGATGGGACATACGCCGACTTCTCCGCCGTGTCGATCACCAACTCGTCGCTCAACCTCGCTTCCTTCAAGCTGGATGCCGACATGGTGGTGCCGCGTCGGGCGCTCGCGGCGGCTGCGATCCGCATGAACTCCGCTTCGCGGTTCCTCTTCGCCATCGGCGGCGATTCGGGGGCAGGCACCGAGGCCCATTCGAGCGTCGAGGCGGCGCCCGTAGACGAGTTTGGCGACGTGGGCACCTGGGCGCTCCAGCGGAACTCGCTCCCGCAGGGCCGCTCCCACGTTACGGCGCAGGTCGTCGGGCGTTACGCGTACCTCGCCGGGGGCCGCGTGGGAAATCAGCCATCGAGCTCGGTTCTCAGGGCCTATCTCCTGGATCCCAAGGAGTCGCCCGAAGTCCTTGACGTAGATCTAACTCGCAGCCCCGAGCTGGGGCTGGGAGGGGGCACCTGGTACTACCGCGTGGCCGCGGTGATGCAGAATTCGGACTCCAACAACCCCGGCGGTGAAGGCCTCCCCAGCGAACCGCTGGTGGTGCAGGTGCCCAGCCTGAAGACCGGGCGGGTTCACGTCACCATCACGTGGACAGCGGTTGCCGGCGCCGACAAGTACCGGATCTACAGGACGCCCGAGGCGAATCAGATCCTTGGGAAGGAGGTGCTCCTCGACACGGTTTCCGCGTCCAAGCAGTCCTACACCGATACCGGAGTCGCGCCGCCCGCCGACGCACCTGGTCCGCTTCCGCTCGGCTCCTTGGGCACTTGGCATTCGGTGGGTACCCTGAACTCGGCCCGTGAGGGGGCGGCTGTACTGGCCGTGCCCAAGCAGGGCTCGCCTGACACCGTGTACCTCTTCGTGGTTGGCGGCCTCAAAGACGCCACCGCGCTCGCCTCGATCGAGCGGGCGACCATCACCGTGAGCTCATCGAGCCAGCAGGTTGTGGGAGCCTTCGGAGTGCTGGCCGCGACCCTGCCCAGGGGCCGCTGGCAACATGGTGCGGTCTACGTGGACCAAAAGCGCGCGAGCGCCGTGGCTGCTGGCGACGTCTGGGTCTATGTCCTTCCCGGTGCGGCGGCGGATGGCACGGCGACCGTCGGCGATGTGGATGCGTTCTCCATGTCGAGCGCCGGCGATCTGACTCGCTACACGGCCGCGACCCTACCCACCAACGACGGATTCGCGGGCTACGGCTTCGTCGCCGGGAACCACCAGATCTACTTGCTCGGCAGCCAGAACGGGCAACCTTCTGCCACGGGCAATTCCACCGAGGTCTGCGACGGAACCCGGGGGTGCTCCGGGCCACCCAAGCTCCGCAACTGGAACGCGGGCTTCGCCTTGAAGATCGCTCGCTACCTGCACGCGACCGCCGTCGAGAGCTCGTTCATCTATCAGCTCGGCGGAACCGCCATCGTAGACAGCGTGAGGCAAGAAGCCACGCGCACCACGGAGCGAACCAGCCTGTAGGAGGCCCATGCGCATGTCACGAGCAATGGTTGCCTGCATCCTCGCGCTTTTGCCCGCCACGGAGGTCGTCGCAGGAGAGCGCAAGACGCACGTGGGGCTCCACGCGGGCGTCGTCTTGCCACAGGTGTCGAGCGAGCTCAAGACGGCCCTCGGCATCAAGCTGGAGGCAGGGTTCCGCGCCTGGAGTAAGCTCGCCCCGTTCGTTCAGGTGGGCTACAGCCAACCGGTCGTGGAGAGCGCGCAGCCGGACCAGCGGCTCCCTGCGGGAAGCTACTCCTCGACCACGGTGCAAAGGGAGCTCTCAGTGACGGCCGGGGCGTTGTGGTGGTTCCGCGACCCCTCGTCGTCATGGAACATCTACGCGGGGGTAGGAGCCCGGATGTACCTTCTCCAGACGATCACCAACGGAGAGGCAGGAGAGTCGTCATTCCTCGAAAACCGCGAGACGTCGACGCGCTACGGGGCCATGGCCGCGGCTGGTCTCGAGCTCGCCGTGGGGCCGGGCACCGTGGTGGGTGAGCTCGAGGGGAGCGGATCGGACCTGCCGCACCTCATAACCGGGGACGTGGCGACTACGGCAGCAGCGGTCTCGGTGGGCTACCGCCTGTTTTTCTAGGAATGGGCAAGAGCACCCTGAACGTCGCCCCGTGGCCAGCGCTCGATTCTGCTTCAATGCGACCACCATGGCCGGAGACAATGTCGTGGGCGATGGCGAGCCCGAGCCCCGTCCCTTCTCCCTGTGTCTTGGTGGTGAAGTAGAGATCAAACACGTGAGGAAGGTGTTCCGCAGCGATCCCTGGTCCGTTGTCTTCAACCGTTATGGCCACGTGGTCCCCGAGTACCTCGGTGCGGATGTCCAACACCGCACCGCCGACGTGGGCCAGCGCTTGCGACGCATTCATTATCAAGTTCAAGAACACCTGCCCCAGGCGCGCCGCTGAGCCATGGACCATCTCCACGGGGGCCAGGGAGATGCGGACTTCCACATGCCTGAGCTGGGCCCGGGACAGGCGGAGCGCCGCCTCGACCACGGTCCGCACGTCGAGCGGCGAGATCTCGTCGTCCCTGCGCGCAAGCGTGCGGAGCTCATTGATAATGGTGCGGATTCTCTCGAGTGATTCGTCGCTTTCGGCCAGGAGCCGCTCCACCTCGGCACCCAAGCCGGGGGGCAGCTCGGCGCGGGAGAGCTTCAGGGCGAGGGCGCTCTGATTCAGGAAAACGGAGGCCAGCGGATTCGCAATCTCGTGCCCTACGCCAGCGGCGAGCGTACCGATGGCCGCCAAGCGTTCCCGAATGATCATGGAGCTCTCTGCAGCCCGCAGCTTTCGCGTGCGCTGCTCGAGGAGGATTTCCACTTCGCGCGCTTGGCCACGAATTTCTTCGATCATCCGCAGCGACCCCAGGCAGGCAGTGGCCTTTTGGGCGATTGCCTGCAACAGGGTTCGGCCTGTTGCCGGGTCGGGCAGTCCCATGGCGATGAGCGCGCCCACGAGGATCCTCTGCACGCGCAGGGGGGCGAGCACGACGTCCACGCCAGCTGACTTACGAATCCAGGACGGCAGGCGCTCGTCCGCAACCACCACTGGCGCGGTGTGGGAAAGAACCACGTCGACGGCAAAAGAGCGCAGGGAACGCAGGAACTCCTCTTCAGGCGGCAGCCCGTCGATGACCAGGGTATTCTCAGTAACGAGCGCCGCTGCCTTGGCCCCGAGCAGGCTGCGCAAGCCAGAACAGCAGATTATCGCCAATGAGCGCTCATCGGTCGCGCTGGCCAGTCGCTCGCCAAGCGCCACGACTCTCGCTAAGGCGCCGCGTGAATCCAATGATCTAGGCCTGGGGGGCATGCGTCGGAAGCCCGAACGATTCGAGGACCTTCGCCACCTCGTCGTCGGTTACCCTCTTGAAGTTGTCGTAGACCTCGCTCCGAGAGAACGGGCCGTCCATCCTTTCTTCGAGGGTGAGGGCTCGATCCGCGTCGGCAGCGACCCTGTGCCAGGTTCGCCCATCCACGACAGGGACGGCGAGAACCACGGTCCTAACGAAGTGCTTGCGCGCCCAGCGCATGGCCGCACGCAGGGACATTCCCGTGCAGATGAGATCGTCCACCACGATGGCCGTCGTGCCTGCGAGCAGGGAGCTGGCGTCGAGCCCTGGCATGCGCTCCCACTGTGCCAAGAGATGCTGGTGGGCGTGGTAGGCGACCTCGGCCAGGGTCTCGTCCGAGAGCCCTTCGGCGCGCACGATTTCGGTCGCCACCGTCATGTCGCCGTCGAGATCGACGGCTCCGAGGACCACGTCCGGCTCGGCGGGCGACACGACCTTTCGAACCCACGCCACGCACAAAGGAGCCGCCAACGACTCCGCGATGGGCGCGGCCACGAGGACGCCCCCATTGGGGACCCCGAGCACGACCGATGGGGCCGCCGTGAACTCGAGGACGCGCGGGGCAAGCGCGCGTCCGGCCGCGATCCTGTCCGGGAACTTCAGTGGACGGAGCATCGCGTCGAATTATAGCAAGGACAATGCCGCGAGGGCGAAGCCCGCGTGTAGAGTAATCCAGCATGGAGCGCCTCCGGGTCGTCACTGTTTTCCTCGCACGGGGTGACCGTCTCCTCGGGCTCCTGCGCTCGAGCGCAGTCGCCACTTACCGAGGACGCTGGGCCGGAGTAAGTGGCGCCATCGAAGCTGGGGAAAATCCGCTGGATGCGGTGTTTCGCGAGGTCTTCGAGGAGACCGGAGTGGCTCCCTCGGACGTGATCGTGATCCGTGCGGGGCTGCCCGTTGACGTCGACGACGCGACGGGGAAACGCCCCCGTTGCTTTCGCGTCTACCCATTCTTGCTCGCCCTCCGGGACGGGGTCGCAATTCGGCTGAACCCCGAGCACGTGGCCATGCGCTGGGTCACCTCCGACGAGGTGATCCTGATGACCGCGTCTCAAGAAACCGTGCCAGAGCTCGACGAGGCACTGGCGCGCGTGTGGGATCCACCGTCCGCGTTGCCGCCGCAATATCGGGGGGAGGCGCGGGCGATCTTCGAGGATCGGACGAGTGGCGCGACCGAGCTAGCACGGAGAGCCGCCGCGCTGGTCTCAGCCGGAGCGCCTCCCGAGCGGGTAGCGGCCCTTCGTCCGACCATGGCGGCGGTGGTCAATGCGGCGCGCGCGGCGGCGCAACCAGGGAGGGATGTCGCCTCGGAGATAGCCTCTTCCACGCTGCGGGCTGCGGCAGTTGCGCGCGCATGGCTAAAGGCCGGCATGCGCGTGGGCACGTTCAGCCGATCCTCGACAGTACTGGCCGCGCTCGAAGGGGCGCCGAGGGTGACGTTGCTCGTGGGCGTGAGCCTCCCGGGCGGTGAAGGGGCGGAGACAGCTCGAGCCGCGTCGGCCCTTGGCCACGAGGTCGTCCTTTTGTCCGACGAGGAGCTTGCCGATCGCGTCGAGCGACATGAAGTGGACCTGGTTCTCGTCGGTGCCGATGCGGTCCTCCGTCATGGGGGCGTGATCAACAAGGTGGGCACGCGCGCGCTCGCCGAGGCGGCGGCACGGGCCGAGCCACCGGTGGATGTCGTGGTGGCGTGCGACGAGTGGAAGCAATGGGACGACGTGCATCCGCCACCCCTCGAGGAGCTCTTCGAGGCGGTGCCCGGGCGCTTGATTGTTCGCTACTCCTCCAACATGAAGGGGTAGGTGTAGCTCGTGGGAGGGGACAAGGTCTCCTTCACAGTCCGCGCCGAGACCCAGCGCATCAAGTTGAGGGGCGAGCCAGCCTTGTCGTTGGTTCCGGACGCCCGGGCGCCGCCAAAGGGCTGCTGGCCGACGACAGCACCGGTCGGCTTGTCGTTCACGTAGAAGTTGCCCGCTGCATGACGGAGAGCGTCGCTAGCCTGGGCGATGGCCCGCCTGTCGTTGGCGAAGATCGATCCCGTGAGCGCGTATGGCGATGTCTCGTTGCAAGTCTTGAGAATCCGCTCGTAGTCACCATCGGGATAGACGAACTGCGTGACCACGGGGCCGAAGAGCTCGGTGGCCATGAGCGAATGGAAGGGATCTTCCGCGCGGATGAGCGTGGGATGGATGAACCAACCGCTCGAACGGTCGCACTTGCCACCGGCGACGATTCGCACCCGGCCGTCGTTTCGGGCGCTCGCGATGGAGCCCTCCAGGCGAGCGTAAGCTCGGCTATCGATCACCGCGCCCATGAAATTTCGAAAATCGACGACGTCCCCGACGCGGATCGATGAAATCGTGTCAATGAGCTTGGAGTGGATTTTCTCCCAGGTGGACTGGGCAAGGTAAAGGCGTGATGCCGCAGAGCACTTTTGCCCCTGGTATTCGAATCCACCCCGCACGATCGCGGCCACGAGCGCGTCTGGATCCGCCGACGGGTGGGCGACGATGAAGTCCTTGCCGCCGGTTTCACCTACGAGGCGTGGGTACGTCTTGTACGACGCGATCTTTTCTCCCACGGTGCGCCACATCCACTGGAACACTTCCGTGGAGCCCGTGAAGTGAACGCCTGCCAGGTCTGGGTGGCCAAGGGCGACCTCGCTGATCGGCCCTGGGGGGCCTGCGACCATGTTGATGACCCCTTCGGGAAGGCCTGCTTCTTCGAGGATCTGGACGATGAACCAGGCGGAGTAGAGGGCCGCGGCAGCGGGCTTCCAGACCACCGTATTCCCCATGATCGCCGGCGCGGTGGGCAGGTTTCCGGCGATCGCGGTGAAGTTGAAGGGGGTGACAGCGAGAACGAACCCCTCGAGGGGACGAAGCTCGAGCGCATTCCAGGTTCCGGGTGCGCTCTGGGGCTGCTCTGCATAGAGCCGGGCGGCATAGTCCACGTTAAACCGCCAGAAATCGATGAGCTCGCAGGCCGAGTCGATCTCCGCTTGGAATGCGGTCTTGGACTGGCCGAGCATGGTGGCTGCGTTGAGAATGGGTCGGTACTTCGTGGCGAGGAGCTCGGCCGCGCGCAGGAAGATCGCCGCACGCGATTCCCACGGCATGCGCGCCCAGTCGTGCCACGCTTCCTTCGCGGCGCGGACGGCGAGCTGGACCTCCTCTGGCCCGGCCTCGTGGTAGGTCGCGAGGATGTGATCATGGGCGTGAGGCATCCGGACATCGGCCAAGCGCCCGGTGCGCACGTGGCGGCCGCCAATCCAAAGAGGAATCTCGAGCCGTTCCTTGGCCATTCGTGCGAGAGCAGCCTTGAGCGCCTGCTTTTCGGGCGATCCCGGGGCATGGGACAGGACCGGTTCGTTTCGGGGTGGAGGGACGTTGATTCGGGCGTTGTGGACGAGCATGGCTGCGTTTTAGCATGGGGCATGCCTAACGTCTCGCGCAGGGATGTGCTGGTCGGAATGGGTGCTGCCGTGGGTGCAACGGTGGTTGGTTGCGGGGGTGAAGGTGACGTCGGCGATGTCGACGATGTCGACGTGGACGGAAGTGTCCTCTTGCCTGAGCCGGACGCAGGCCTAATGCGCTCCCCCGAGGAGCTGTTGTCGAAGATCGATCACCTCGTGGTCCT
Organism: Deltaproteobacteria bacterium; assembly: GCA_016210055.1. Taxonomy (GTDB): domain Bacteria; phylum Myxococcota_A; class Polyangia; order Haliangiales; family SHYZ01; genus JACQUZ01. The sequence goes on from JACQUZ010000126.1 coordinate 102,847, forward strand.
CTGCATGGAGAACCGCTCGTTTGACCACTACCTCGGCTCACTGCGGCTGGTGGAGGGGCGGGCGGTCGATGGGCTCGGAGGCCACGAGAGCACCCCTGTCGCTTATACCCATCTCCGAGCCCA
>JACQUZ010000132.1 GCA_016210055.1 Deltaproteobacteria bacterium
GACACTGGCTGCGTCGTTCGTCGGTTAAATACATCAAGTATTCGCCCTCCTCACTCCTTGCCATTGCCGGCGATCATCCACCGTCTTATGCAACCTACTTCTCGGACGGGACACTAGAACGTCCAACCGACCAAGGGGTACTAGGCGCGATACGTGAACCTGAGCTCGTAGTCGCAAAGGTGAAACACGTCACCTTCGTCTATTCGCTTGTTGTCTATGCGCATGCCCTTGTAGTCGATGCCGTTGGTCGAGCCCAGGTCCTTTATGTAGTAGGTCCCGTTGCGACGGATGACGGCCGCGTGCTTGCGCGAGATGTTTCCGTCTTTGATAGGGAGGTCGGAGGTCTTCGAACCGCGGCCGATGATGAATTGGTCCTTGTCGATCGAGATTCGCTGGTTGTTGAAGATTAGGAACAACGTGGGCGCAGGGGCTGATGCCAAAGGCTCTGCGGTTGAACGCGAAGGGGGCGATGGTCTTCGCCCGGGCTGCGCCGCGGGAGTCGTGAGTTGAGAAGGTGAGCCCTGGGGATATGGCGAAGGCGATGCCGAAGAAGCCGTCACGCTCCCAGGTCGATTGGTTCCTGGCGGCGGTGGCGGCATTGTCCGCCTTACGGCCCCCGAGTGGCCAGGAGGTGACGCAGCCGGCACCTGCGGAGGCGTCCCCCCCGCGGCGCCGAACTCGGGCGGCGCCGCAGGTGGCGTCGTGGCCATCCCTGCGGGCCGCACGTCGCCGCTCGACAAGCCGGTCCTGAACTCGCCGCCCGTGGCTTGTGCCGCGTGGTAGTTCTTGGAGCGGGCGTAGTACCTCATTGCTTCGTTAATGAGGTAGTCAATGGAGCAGTCGAAGTCGTTGGCCATCTGCTCAAACGTCTCCCAAAGGACGTCGCGGCAGTAGAAATGGCGCATCGTCTTCTTGTTCTGATCCATCTCCCGTAAGCTCCGCCTTGGTTTAGACTTTACCGCGCCTTGTGACCTTACCCAAACCCTTTTCTCGTCAGTCCTTTTTCTCTAGACGCACGGCAGCCGACAAGGCTAGAGACCCCAGCGTCGGCTCTGATTGCCGTGCCTTCTTGCTCTCCTTCCCCCACCAACCCCGCAGCTTGGTGCTGTCCTTTCCCAAGTTCCTAAGGGCCGAGACGTCGTTCGATGTACCCAATCGCGCTAGGACCTCGACGCCAGTCACCCGCGCCACCCAACTCGATGACGAGAGGAGCAGGCGCGCTGGCCCCGCTGCCTCTGGGCCGATCTCCACGATCTTGTCCCAGAAATACTTCTCCAAGATCCCCTGCTCGTAAGGGATTCCCGTGGGAAGCGCCTCGCTGAGGGGAAGAATCCCGTCGGCGCCGGCACACTTGAGCCCTTGCTGCACTGCTCGCCATCTTCGGGGCGCTTCGCGGTGCTTGGCCAGGGAAGAGAGCGGCGCAATGCAATGCGGCTTTCCTGAAGCCGCAATGATGTCAAAAGCGACATTGATGTTTTCGCCCGGCTGCTCGGAGGATGCCGCAATCGCCTGGAGGCGGGACACATGCGGGACGAGCGCTTCCCTGGCGACAAGTGGCGCGCTCGTGTTGTCTAGATAAACCACGTACAGGGCGCTTAAGGCTCGCTTCCTGAGGGAGTCGTCCTGATGGTTCTTTTCCGATAAATCGACAAGGAACTTCACGCCTTCGGGAGAGCCGGCACTCGCAATGCCCCTGAGGAGCTCGTCTCCCAGGACTGCAATCTTGTTCCCTTCTGAGGGAGAGCCGAGAATGGCCCGCGCCGCAGCGAGGAGCTTGGGCGCCGCCTTGGGCCCCAGCGTTCGCACGATGAGCTCGCCGTGGTGCTGTCCCAAGGAGGCGCGTCCGTCGTAGTAGCCCGTGAGCCACTCGAGCAAGTAGTCGTCCGCCTTGTCTCGCGACGTGCCACTTGCGACCTTGCGCAGAACGAAAAGGGCGTCCTTGGCGAAAAGTTGCTTTTCGGTTGGCACCTGGAGCTCTTCCGAAAGCTTGCAGTCGTTCCACAGGCGCGGGAAGAGCTTGCCCAGCACGTCAACGCGCTCGGCTTCCTTCATGGCCGGGACCGCCGCGAGGACTTGGTCCACTTTTGCTAGAGCGACCAGGGCCTGGGCTGCGTGCGCGCGAAGATCAGCTTCGAGCGCGGAATCGCTGAGAGCGCGCGCGAGTTTCGCAGGGCCTTTGACGGTCCCCCGCCACTTATCAATACTGGCGTGGGTGGTCTTTTCGCACCCGGCTCCCGCAGCAACAACAAGGACGGCGAACATGGTGAGCCAGGACTTGGCGCTGTGTCCTCGGCGAATCACAAAGACCTCCCAGGGAAAGCGCCTGAATTCTAAGCCGCGGTCCAAAGTAGGTCAATAGTTTCGGCGGGATGTGAAAAGAGAGCAAGACGTCCGCCGAAATTCTGGTCAGACCTCGCCACGCCTGGGAAGGCCCGGGGTGGCGCCAAAGCGGGTCACCACGCGCGCGGCAACCCGGTTGGCGAACGCGCATGAGGATTCCACGACCGCGCGCCCGAGCGACGCGGGGCGAGCCCCCGAGCAGAAATGGGGAACGAGCTCCGCCAAGAGACCGGCCACGAAGCCGTCTCCGGCGCCAGTGGTATCCACGACTTCTACGTCGACCGCGGGGATGTGACCCGTGCCCGAGGACGCTCCGTCGAAAAAGCAGCCCCGCTCCCCAAGGGTGATTACTGCGAGCCCGACGCCCCACCCGCGAAGCGTCCGCGCACCCGCTTCCACGTCCTTTGTGCCCACCAAAGCACCCAGCTCATCGTCGGAGATCTTCACGACCTCGGCGCTTCGAAGCACCTCCCGAGCAAGCGGGATCGACTCAGCGGGGTCGCTCCACAGGTGCGGCCGCAGGTTCGGATCGCAAGACACGATGCAGCCTGCTTCGCGCGCGGCCCGGATTGCCGCCAAGGTAGCGGACCGACTTGGCTCCCGGGCAAGAGAAGACGAACCGTGGTGAAACACCCGCGCCCCCTGGATCAGGCGAGCGTCGACGTCACTCTCCGAAACCATTTGGTCTGCCGAGGGGTGGCGGTAATAGGTAAACGCCCTCTCTCCCTTGGGTCCAACCGCGACAAAAGTGATTCCCGTGCGCGCCGTGGGGTGCGTTCCCACAGACGTCGTGTCGATGCCCTCCCGTGCCAGCGCATCTCTTAGAAATGCGCCGAACTCGTCCGCCCCGACGAGCGTCGTGAGCCCCACTCGTAAACCTAGCCTCGCCAGGCCAACTGCCACGTTCGCCGGCGCACCTCCGAGATGTCGTGAAAAGCGCTCAGCCTCCCTGAGCATGATGCCTTTCCGCTCGGGGAAGAAATCGACCAGCGCCTCGCCGAAACACACGATATCGAGCAGGTTCGTCATGACCCACGCAGCTTCCGGATGAATTCCAGCGACTTGAGCGGCCCTTGGAGATGAGTCGAAAGAAGCGCATGCAGAGCTTCCCGGGCCTGGGCGTGAATATCCGGCGTCGCTGCGGGGAGGTCAATGGCTTCCTCTAGGTGGCGCACCGAGCCCGCTCCGCAAAGCAGCTTTCGCGTCCCAGCGGACAAGGGGCGCATGCCATGCCCCAAGCCTGGCACGCACGCCGCACACGCGGCTCCACCGATTCCCGGATGAAGCACGGTGCCCGGCCTATCGAGCCGTTCCGGGTCCCTATCGCCACACTTGACGCACCGGTCGAGCACGGGAGAAAGCCCGAGGCAGGCGAGAATCTTGAGCTCGTATGCCCGGAGCGTGCCCGAGTGGGGCTCTCGTTTCGAAAAGGTCTCATAGGCCTCGACGAGGAGTTCGAGCAGGACTGGGTCGGGATTTCTTGGGACGGTGAGCTCCCGCAAGAGCTCGGTCGCGTACGATGCGTGGGCCATCCGGACCACGTCCGCAGACAATCCGGAGAAGTCCCGCACAGCATCAAAGCGCTCGAGGATTGCGATCTCCCCATGACGACGCTCGCGGAGCGTTGCCTCCCCTAGCACAAGCAGGGCCAATGCGGCCCCAAAGCGCTTGCGGCTCCTTCGCGCGGTGCGGGCCAAGGCAGTCAATTTCCCGTGGGTACGGGTGTACAGCGTCACGATCCAGTCGGACTCGCCAAATGCGACCTGGCCTAGGAGCACGGCCTCGCTCACGAAGGGTGACTGCCCGGAGGAATTCACCATGGACGACTAAGCGACTCGGTTTCGGCCGGCACGCTTGGCGACGTAGAGGCGCTCGTCCGCATCTCGGATGAACTCCTCGACGGCCAAGAGATGATCACCCTTTTGCTCCTTCTCCGTGCCGCAGGTGGCGACCCCAAGACTGATGGTCACATTTAGGACGAAATCATCGATTGAGAAAGGCTCTCGCTCCACGTGCTGGCGCAGGTCGTCCGCAAAAGACATGGAGCCAGCACGGGCGGTGGCCGGCAAGACGCAGGCAAACTCCTCACCGCCAAATCGAGCCAACAGGTCATCCCGGCGGATTCGTGGTTTCAGGCGGCGACAGAGCTCCTTGAGCACCGCGTCTCCGACCAGGTGGCCGTGCTGATCGTTGATCTTCTTGAAATGATCGATGTCGAACATGACCAAGGAAAGCGGAGAATCATGCCGCAGGGAGCGTGCGATTTCACGCTCCAGGTACTCCAGAAAATACCGCTTGTTGTACACGCCGGTGAGCCCGTCCATGACAGACATCCGGTAGATCTCTTCGTGATACGCCGTTTCGATATTGGAACCGGACAGGAACTTCAGGATCGCCTCACCGAATCGGAGGATGTCGCCGTCCTTGAGCTCCCGTTTCTGCACCCGCTGGTCGTTGACGAAGCTCCCGTTGGTCGACGACAGATCCTCGACGAACCACCCGTTCTCGCAGCGGCAGATGCGGGCGTGCCTCCTGGAGACGGAGTCCGCATCGAGCGGGATGTCCAGGTCAGCGAGACGCCCCACCACGTGCTCCGCTCGCACCAGCGCATGGCGTTGCCCCATGTTGGGGCCCGGCGGATAGAGGAGCACGAGGACGGCCTGCTTCTCCCCATCCTTGGGAGGCTGCACGTCCTTGACCTTGAGAACGACCGTCCCTGTCGTATCGTCTCTACCCATCCTCCGACCGCCCGAGCCAGTGTTACTGTGCTCCCATGATAGGCGATCCGAGAGGAAAATGGACAGCGCTGCCGCTCCTTCTCATCCTCTTGGGTGATTCCGTCCGTTGTTCGGCCGCATGGGCCACGCCCGCGCCGCGTGCGGGGGGCACAGGTGAACGCTTCGTCACCCGCACCCGTAGCTCCATGGGCACGCTGGTTACCCTGACCGCGTGGACTGCGGACGACCAAGCTACGCTGCAGGCGTTCGACGAAGCCTTCGCAGAATTTGAACGGATCGACCACCTCATGACGACCTGGACCCGAGAAAGCGATACGTCTCGGATCAACGCCGCGGCCGGCAGGCCGGACGGGGTCCAGGTGTCCCCGGAAATCATCAAGGTGGTTGAAAAGGCCACGTGGACCTCACGCCTCACCGAGGGAGCCTTCGACATCACGGTGGGCGTGTTCAGCGGCGCTTGGAAATTCGACGAGGACAAGGATGGGTCGATTCCGGCCGCAGAGGTCGTAGAAGAACGGCGCCGGCTCGTGGGCTGGCAGGACGTGCTCTTGGATGCCCGCAAGGGAACCGTGCGCCTAAGGAGGCATGGCCAAAGGATCAGCTTGGGCGGGATCGCCAAGGGGCATGCGGTCGACCGGGCAGCCGCCGTGCTCTGCAAGAGGGGCGTGCGAAACTTCATCGTGCAAGCAGGGGGAGACATGTTCGTCGCGGGGCGTCGCGGCGACCGGCCTTGGCGCGTTGGGATCCGCGATCCTCGCGGCAAGTCCATGGATAGCTTTTTTGCCTTCGCAGACATCGAAGACAGGACATTTTCCACCTCTGGGGATTACGAGCGTTCTATCGTGATTCAGGGGAAGCGGTACCACCATATCTTGGACCCCAGGACCGGGTATCCAGCAACGGAGTGCCGCTCTGTGACCGTCTTGGCAAAGGACGCCCTCACGGCAGATGCCCTTTCGACCGCGCTGTTCGTGCTCGGCCCGAAAAAGGGGCTCGCTCTGGTCGAAAACCTGCCTGACGTCGAAGCCGTGTTCGTGGGGTCCGACAACCAGGTCACCGTGTCCAAGGGCTTGCGAGAAAAACTCACGATCGTGAATCCCCCCAGGGATGGTATCTGAAGGATCACAGGCGCGGGTGTGCCTCGGCAACTCGGCGACGCGAGAGCTTGTCCATGATGAGGTGCACGAGCTCCTCGGCGGCCTCGGGGCCACTCGCCGTGATCACGCCGTTGTCGGCCTCGACGACCGGAACCTGGACGTAGCGCGCGTTGTGCTTTCGCAGCTCGTAAATGGCGTCCTCCTCGGGGGCACAGGTCGCGTCCTTGCCCACGAGGAGCGTCGCCTGAGCCGGCAACACGGCGCCTAGGCCCACTCCAACCAAGATCTTGTGCTCCAGTGCGGCACCTTCGACGAGCTGCATGACGTCCCTGTCTCCCCAGAGGTACTTACGGGCCCCATGCCCCCCAAGGACGACGACGCCATCGACCCCATGAAGGCAGGACTTATGGATGGGTACATCGGGAACGAGCTGGAGGCGAACGGTTCCAATGACCTTCTTGGGGTTTTTCCCGGCGGTCCTGACGTCCACTCCGCGGCTCACCAATCGACTCCGGAGTGCCCGGAGCTCGTCGTCGCTAAACCCGCGTTCCGCGAGGACGAAGAGAAGCTTGGGCATGAACCAGAACGGAGCACGGCACGTGCCGAAGAAGGACGATACCTCAAGCGTCCTTAGCGCACGTGATTCTTGCGCTCGCTCGGTTGGTGAGTAAGCATGTCGGCATGACTATGAAAACCACGCTTGCAGTCGCCCTAGTGACAGGACTCGTCTCGCTCACGAGCGCCGCCCACGCTCAAGAAGGCAGATCTGGAGTCGGCGTTGGCGCCGAGATAACCAACACGGGCCTTACAGGAGGCACGTTCGTCTACGACGCTGGGCAATTCCACATCGACGCTCTCCTCGCCCTTCGCAACGTCGAAGACCAAGGCACTGCCATCGGGGTAGGCGGCCGCTTTTTCTTCGTGCTGCATCGCGGGCAGTCGGCCGATTTCTCCATCGGCGGCGGCCTGGGATTTGTTCACGAGAACCCCGAAGCCGGTGACAGCACGACGGATATCCACCTGGAGGGAGCCGCGCAGATCCGAGCGTTCCTTGCCCCGAGTGTTGCGTTCAGCACCTCACTGGGCCTAGGGATCGTGCTGGCGGACGGCGAGGACGGCGGTCGAGACATCATCACCCTGGGCGGACACACGATCGTGAACGCCGGGATTACCTACTTCTTTTGGTAGGTCTTGAGACCGGTTCTAGCGAAAAGGCGGCCCCCCCTCGTCTCCCTTTGGACCTGCGGCTAACGGCGCGAGCCGTCGGGCTATCGCTGACTTCTCCTCACGCGTGAGCTTTCGCACGTAGACCCCAACAGCATCCATGGCTTGGTTGCCAAAGAAACCCTCGGAAAGAGCGAATTCGACCTCCACCACCAGGTAAGGCTCCTCGTTTTTCCACAAGAGCTCGGTCTTGCGCGGGACGCCCACGGTCGAGCGAATCTGGTGCTTCTCCCGCGATCCGTCCTCTTGAAGGATGATCAAGGTGAGGTGAATCGGTGCGGCGTTCATGGAATCCCCAGGAGCTTTTTCCCCTCGGGATCCGGTGGCCGCAGGACGATCTTGTCCACGGCTGCCATGCGCGCGTAGACAACGTCAGCAACGGAGGCGTACGCCGCCTTCTCAAACGCGCGTGTCGATGCCACGTTCGGCGGCTGGATGAGGGCCCAGGCGCGGTACACGTCCCTTTGACGGAGCCGCCTGGCCAAGTCCTCGAGCATGGCGGGCGCCACGCTTTTCCCCCGTGCCTCGGGCGCGACGAACACGTCGTGAATGTAGCACTCGAGCGGACCGGGACGGACCTCGCGGCCGATCTCCGGCACGAACACGGCCCGACGAGCGCACCACGCAATCCCGGCGGGACGACCATTTAACCTTGCCAGCACCACCAGGTCTCCCCTTCGCCACTTCTCTCGACAATACCCCTCGTCGAGCTCCAGGCGCACCACGATCTCGCTGCGCTCCTCTGCCGCCAGGGCGTCGAAGTCTGCCTCGGCCAGCTCGGCCACGGCGAGCCCCGCCGGCACCTGGATTCCACGGGTCCAGAGTTCCCCGCGGTACAGGTGCAGGCGCTCATACGTGGCCACCTGTGCGGCCGCCTCGCGGATCTTGCTCCACGCCGCGCGAGCGGCGGAGCTCGCCGCCCCGGGGGCTTCCCTCGCCGCATCGGCGCGCCGCTTGATCGTAGCGTAGGTGCGAGCGAGCGTCCCGACCTTGGTCGCATTGAACGCCCTGAGGCGCAGGGTTCGCCTGGTCGTAAAGGGTAGTGGAGGGGGCTCGATGTCCACTGGTCCGACGACGATGTCCAGGGAGCGGAGCCCGCGCTCGGCCGCAGCGCGCGCTTCCAAGAGAAGGAGCTTCCGACCGCCTTCGAGCTGGGGATCTGCAGCGAGCGCCACGCAGGCGGCGCGCGGCGGATCATCGATGACAAACGCAGCGGCGATGGTCTCGCCTCGCTCGTCCAGGCGAGAGAGGCGCGCGGTACCCTTCGGTCCCAGGCTGGCCGCGATTTCGCCGAGAAGGCGAGCCGTCTCGACGTGGGCAATGGGGCTCGCCTCATCTCGGGTGGCCCACTCCAGCCGCGACAGGCGCCGCTGGGCAACGAGGCCCTTTTCTAAAGCGACGGGGTCGTCGCCGCAAGAACAGAACAGGGAGCCCTCTGGGAGGCTTTCCACGGGGATATCCGGCATGCCCGGCGCGGCGAGGGCGATGGTGAGAACAGTACCGGCCTCGTGGCTTTCGACCTTGCGCCCGGCGCTGTTCAGGCGCTCGGCGAGATAGGCACGAGCGCGAGATGGGTCCCTGAGCGGCTGCAAGTCCAAGACGTCCCAGGGCCGCTCGCTCGCGGCCAGCCAGCTCGCGACGGCCAAGGCAAAACGCTCCTCAAAACCAGGGAGCACCACCAAGTCGAGTGATGGTGGCCGAGGACCAGCGTCGCCGAAAAGCCGAAGCTCGCGCGATTTTACCCCGGGCCCCATGCGCACCGTCCTCGAGTAGAACGGCGCGAGGCCGACCAGCTCGGATCCATGCCATGCGGCAAGGACGTGCGGCTGCGCCCCCAAGGGAGTGGCGTGCGCTCGGTACCACGGGAGCAGCCACGCGGGCCCCCGGAAGAAAGCGCCATCTCCGCCCAGGCGAGCGACGGTTTCCCACGCCGGAGCGAGCGCTTCGAGCGCGTCCAAGTTGTCCACGAGCTCAATCGAGAGGGGCATGGGCGAAGGGAAGATACTACACGGATGAGCTTCCGGCATGGGCGTGCGGGGTCCGATCCCCCCGCTTGCGCAGGACCGCCGCAAAAAAACCATCAGCATCGTGGCGGTGCGGGGCCAACTGGAGAAAAGTTCCCGAGGAATCGGTGATTCCGGCGGCCCGATCCTTGCCCCAAAGCTCGGCCACCCGCACGAGCTCCAGCGACTTGTCGGAGGCGAGCACCCGGGAGACCACGTCCTCGTTTTCGTCGCCAAGCAGCGTGCAGGTGGCATAGATCGCGCGTCCACCCTCGGACAAGAGGGGGATCACTCTCCTAAGGATTGCTTCTTGTTCCCGAGGGAGACGCACGAGGTCGTCCTCGGAAAGTCGCCAGCGAGCTTCTGGGTTTCGCCGGAGCGCGCCAACGCCGCTACAGGGAGCGTCAACGAGCACGCGATCGACCTTGCCCCGAAGCCGCTCCACCTCGTCGGGCCACTCCTTAGGCGAGATGGCGACCGCGCGCACGTTCGATAGGCCAGCTCGTCGCGCGCGGCGACGGAGCTCCTCGAGCTTGCGCTCGCTCACGTCCAGAGCCACGACGCGCCCCTTGTTCTTCATCGAAGCGGCCACCGCCAGCGTCTTGCCGCCCGCACCTGCGCACGAATCCACGACGAGCGCACCGGGCGGCGGAGCCGTGAGCTCGGCCACGAGCTGGCTGGCCTCGTCTTGGACTTCGAAGAGCCCTTCCCGAAACGCCGCCAATCCAAATGCGTTGACCCGAGTCTGGAGGACGAGGCCATCCTTGGTCAGGGGAGTCGGGCGCGATTCGATCCCGTCCTGGCGAAGACGCGCGGCAAGCTCCTCGCGGGTCACCTTGATCGTGTTCGCCCGGACCGTGAGGGGCGCCCGCTGGTTTAGCGCGTCGGCGAGCGCCCCTGCCTCCTCGCCGTACTGGGCGAGGAGCCGCTTGGCGAGGAAGTCAGGCAGCGAGCGCCCAATGGCAAAGCGACGGACGGGATCACGTTCCTTCCCAATTCGATCGTCGACCGCAGCTACCTTACCCCAGTCGATCTCGGGGATTTCAGCCGCCGCTTCACCTGGCGTGATCTCCTTCGCCAAAACTCGGTAGGCAAGATAGCGGGCCACCTCGCGCCTGTGCCCCGCACCGAGGCGTGGAGGTTTCCCGCCCTGCCCTTCCAAGGCAAAGTCAACCCGACGCGCCTGCCGGATCATGCCGTACAGGGTCTCAGCAACCACCCGCCGGCCGTGACTCGACAGCCCTTTTTCGCGCCGGAAGGCCTGGGCGATGCGGTCGGTCGCAAAACCCCAATCGATTCTGGTCTTCGTCCAGAGCTCCAGGATCAGATCCCGTGGAGACACGCTCTCCCCTCCCATTCACTTGAGTCTCCAGGCTGTTTTCCAGCCACTGCTTTGGTCTCCATCCTCGTGGTGCTCCCTTTTCGACCTATCGTCGCCAAAGGGCGACTCGAGATCCGCAGAAAAAAAACGGCCCGTGATTCCATGCAGTTACCTCATCTGAGGGTGTCCCGCTAGCCCTCAGTTTCTGATAAGCTACCCGCGTTTTTTGAGGGCCAGGGTGGTCCTCCCATCAAAAGGACGACAACGTCATGGCGAAGAATACCCAAGAGGCAGCACCGGGGCCTGGCACGAAGCCGGTCCCCCAAGCCGGCGCATTTGGAGGCACGAGCCTCGCACAGCGAGGCAACCTGTATACCATCGCAAGCCAGCAGCTCGAGAAGGCCGCCAAGGCCATCCACCTAGATCCCGCCGTCAAGGCGATCCTCTCGCAGCCCAAGAATGAACTGATCTGCAACTTCCCGGTCCGCATGGACAATGGAGAGCTTCGCATCTTCAAGGGCTACCGGGTACAGCACAACAACATCCTGGGCCCCTACAAGGGAGGGATGCGATTCCACGAAGAGGCGAATCTCGACGAGATGAAGGCGCTCGCCGCGTGGATGACCTACAAGTCGGCGCTTCATGACATCCCATTCGGCGGAGGAAAGGGGGGCATCAAGTTCAATCCCCGCGAGCACTCCAAGGCGGAGCTCGAACGCATCACGCGCAGGCTCACGCACGCCCTTGGATCGAACATCGGTCCCGAATGGGACATTCCGGCGCCGGACGTGGGAACCAACGCCCAGATCATGGTCTGGATGATGGACACGTACATGAACATCGTCGGGATGTCCGACAAGATGAGCGTTCGCAGGATCGTCACCGGGAAATCGATTACGTCGGGCGGCTCGCACGGCAGAGAAACAGCGACGGGACGCGGCCTCGTCCACTGCATCACCGAGTGGGCGAGGGAGAAGCGCTTCAACCTCGACGGATCCACGTTCATCGTCCAGGGGTTCGGCAACGTGGGCTCACACACTGCGCGGATCCTCTCGAAGCTCGGGGCGACGCTCGTGGCGACCGGCGACTACAGGGGATACATTGCAAACCCGGAGGGCCTGAATCCTCACAAGCTCGCCGAGCACGTGCAACAGACCGGATCGGTGGTTGAGTACAAGGGCGGCAAGGCGATCGCGCGCGAGGAGTTCTTCAACATGGAGTGCGACATCTTCGTGCCCGCCGCGCTGGAGCTGGAAATCGGCGTGCCCGAAGCGAAGGCGCTCAAGTGCAAGCTCGTCGTTGAGGGCGCCAACGGACCCACGTATCCCGAAGCCGAGGACATCCTTTTGGAGCGCGGGATCGACGTTCTGCCCGACATCTTTGCCAACTCCGGAGGCGTCATCGTCTCGTACTACGAGTGGCTCCAGAACAAGCGGTCGGAGAGGTGGGATCTCGAAGAGGTCGAGTCTCGCCTGGAGCGACGCATGAAGCGCACGTACGCGCTCGTTCGTGACTACGCAACCGAGCGCGGGCTCGACTGGCGCACCGCCGCGTACGCGATTGGGCTCGAACGCATCCAGCGTTGCTACACGGAGCGCGGGATTTTCCCGTAGGGGTTTCCCGCACGCCCTCCCCCATCTACCACTCGACACTACGAAATAGTCCCTAGGAACTCGCGGGTCAGGTTGCGTGCAGTCTCTTGCCCCACGGCGAGGTTGTCCTCGATTCGGACCCCTCCTAGGGGGGCTAGGGCAGCCACGAGCTTCCAGTTGATGAGCGAGCCGGCCGCGCTGGAGCGGAGCGCCTCGAGCTGGCTGTCGATGAAGTAGCAGCCTGGCTCGATGGTGAACACCTGCCCCTCGTGGATCGTCGAGGTATTGCGCAAGAATGGGTTTTCAGGCCTCGGTCGAACCACAGCGCAGCCCACGTCATGGCATTGAAGCCCGAGCGAGTGGCCTAGGCCGTGGGGGAAAAACCGCCGTGTCGCGCCACTTGCGACGAGCTCGTCTCCGCTTCCTCGTGCGATGCCCAAGTCTCGAAGGATCTCCGCCAGGAGCTCGTGAGATTGATCGTGCAGTTGCTCATAGGGTAGACCCACGTGGACCCGTCGGCCTGCTTCCTGCTGCAGGGTGTCCATGCGGGCGACGAGATCCCGAAAAACGTCCACCGCTTCTCCGTTCCCCTTGACGACGGTTCGCGTGATGTCGCTCGCGTAACCCAGGAACGTGGCGCCCGCGTCGAGGAGCAGGGAACGAGCCCCCCCTGCGCGCCGGCCGTAGTGCACGTGGTGCAAGGTCGCCGCATTCCGGCCCATGGCGACGATGTTCTTGTAGGGTGTCTCGGGGTCGTCTTGCCCTGTGGCCTCGAGGTACATGAGGTGGAGCTGGAGCTCCGAGTGGTCCCCGGTTAGAAAGGCCTCCGCGACCCGCCTGTGCCCTTCCGCGGCCCGCCGATTGGCCTCGGAAATACATGCCTCCTCATAACCGCTCTTGATCGTGCGCAGGCGATCGAGGCGCTTTACGAGATCGCTCGGGTTGTGGACCGAAGCGCCCTGCCCCCAGGAAAGCCCGCGAGCTGCGTCCTCGCCGAAAAATGCCAGCCGTGCGCCGCGGGGTAGGAGGTCCTTCACCTTTTCGGGCTCGGAGACCTCCACGACTTGAAAATGCGCCCAGAAGTGGTCCGACTCCGGCGAGATGGTCCCCTCCCAGAAGCTCCTCTGCGTGTTGTGAAACAGCGTCGGGGGAACGGGCGCCTGGGCCATGACGAGAAGCGCGCAATCCGGCACGGCGAGCGGCAGCCAATGCTGGAAGTGGGGCGTTACGCGAAGCGGCCAGTATTGGTCGTCGAAGACACACCGGATCTTTTGAGAACCCGAGTGGATAACCGCTCCATCCCACCCGGTTTCTGCCAGGGCGAGGGCATATCCCCGGCCAAGGACAGCGACGTGGTCCCGGTAAAGCTCCGCGAGCGCCGAACGATCAGCCTTCATGCGCTATCCATAGCACACGCGAAGCGCTAGTTTTCCCCGTACTTCTCCTCGAGGAAGCGCTGCGCGTGTTCCAGTGATAGCTTGCGGACCTACTCGTACGTCTCGCGCCCTGCCGACGCCTGTCCAGCCCCTTCCCGCCGAGCCCACGCTTCGTCCATGATGCGCCGGATCATGTCCTCGTACCTCCAGCCCGCACGACGGGCGGCGCGCGCCAGCTCGTCCGACGGAGCGAGGGATGGATTCGGCATGCACCCCACCACTTCGGCGGTGCCTTTTCCGTTTTCTCGGACGACGACGAGAGCGTAGTCCCGCAGGCGAAGCGCTGATGCGGTGGCCCTTACGAGCGGAGCGATACGCTCGGAATCCCCGAGAGCAAGAGGCAGAACATCGAACGGGTCGTTGCCGAGAATGCCCACCGTAACGTCGGTCTCGAGGACACGCCCCTCCATGAAGAGGGCCGGCACTCCATGGGAAGCGAGCAGCCTCCTAGCGAGTAGGCGGTCGCACGACAGGTAAAGAGCTGCGGGGCCCGGTCCGGTAAAAGGAACCTGCAGGAGCTCCAGCGCCGCGGCTACATCGGGGGCGAGATGCGGATTTCCCGCGAGTTTCTCTGCCAAGTTGATCACGAGATCGGGCGGACGCTCATGGAAGCGCTCGGCGAGGACGTCGAGGTCGTCCGTGATTCCCAGCACGTCGGTCTCGTGGCCGAGCCGTGCCACCGCCGAGGCGACCTGGTTCACCGCTTCGTCACGCATGCCCTCTGCAGGCAGGTCATAGAGCACGGTGACGCGCCGCGGTCGTTCGTCGCCCATGCCTTATTTTAGTCCATGTCGGCCCCTTTCCGCGACGGACTTTTTTTTTGGACCGCTAGCGTTTTCGAAGACGTCGATATTTTCCTGGTCCGCCGCATCATGTTTACCAGGGGTGCCGGGTCGCTAGACTCTGGGCGCTTGGGGGGCGCTTGGGCTTGGCGCATCCTCGACGTGCATTGTACCTTTTCGCCCCATGCCGCCGTCCTTGGAAGCATCGAGTTCAGGAGATTCAGGACCGTCCGCGACCGTCGCGGAGCGCCTAGCGAACCCATGGGCCAGCTCGATGGGTGCAGCGCTCGGATCATCCCTAGTCGCCGCTTTCCTCATCGGCACGGGTGATGTTGTCTTTACCCTGAAAGCCGCGGGTGCAGCGTCCCCACCTCTTGGCTTCCATGCTGCTTTCGGATTCGCACTGGTAGCCACGAGCCTCTTTGCCGCCGCCGCCATTCCCATTGGAATTCTGGAAGGTCTCGTCGTTTCGGCCTTCCGCGCCACGCACTCGGGGGCCACGCCGCGACTTTGGCAACGCCTTCGTACCGACCACGGGTTCGATCAGGCGTTCACCGGGAGCATTATGGCTGGATTGGTGTCCGCATGTGCCCACGCGGCGCTCCTGGCCGTGCTTTCCATGCGACTCGTCGGAGAGACCGAGCGCAAGGTCGTTGGCGCACTCTTGCTGGGAGGCGCGGGAGTGCTTCTCCTGCCCGCCTCGGCCATCTTGGCCTATCCCGTCTACCGCGTAACCAGGCACGTGGCGGCGTGCGTGCCCCGCTCGGCAAGAATTCCCAGGGCCTTCGTGTTGGTTGCTTTCGCCGCGTCGACCGCCTGCTTTGGCCTCGTATACATCGTAGCGACCAGGCTGGACTGGCGCGTCTTGCCTCTCGGTGGCCCTGTCAGTGCAATGGCGTTCCTAGTGGCGCAGGTCGCATGCCTCGCGCTCTTCTATGGTCCCCTGGGTCCCTTGGCCTCCCTGCGCCGCCGCATCCCAAGGCGAGGAGCCGTGGTGACAGGTGCTGCCTTGCTGGCTGTCGTGGTTGCCGTGCTCGCGGTCGTGACGATTTCGCCGACCCCGCGCATGGCGGCGCTCCTTTCCGTCGAGAGCGCAGGCACCAAGTCGCTCGTCGCGCTCGTGCGGAGAATCACCGACCGGGACGGCGACGGAACCTCGGCCCTCCTCGGAGGCGGTGACTGCGACGACAGGAATCCGAGCATCCACCCTGGGGCGCGCGACGAGCCGGAGAACGGCATCGACGAGAACTGCCTCGGAGGCGACTCACGCGCGCAAGCGGCACCACCTCACATGGCCGCCGAGCAGGCGCCGCGTCCAGCATTTCGCTGGGACGGCAACATCCTCATCATCGCGGTGGACACCCTGCGCGCCGACCGCCTTGGGGTTGCGGGGTACACGCGGAGAGGCGGCAAGTCGCTCACGCCGCGCATCGATGAGCTAGCCAAGCGCGCCGTCTATTTCCGCCGGGCGTACGCCCAGGCACCCAACACGCCGAGATCGTTCCCGGCTCTGTTCTTCTCCCGCTTTCCCTCCCAAGTACGGTGGGACGAGCCGTTCAAGAACTACCCCAGAATCCTCCCAGAAAACGTATCGACGTTCGAGGTGCTCTCCGAGCACGGAGTGAAGACGATCGGCGTATCGTCGCACTTCTATTTCACCGAGGAGCGAGGAATCACTCAGGGCTTCAGCCAGTTCGACAACGAAGGCGCCCTGTCCGTCAAGGACTCCAACGCGGACATCTCAGCCCCGCGCATCGTGCAAAGAGCGATCCAGAAGCTCGAGGACCTGGCGGCCTCCAGGGAGAAGTTCGCGCTTTTTGTGCATCTCTTCGAGCCGCACTCGACCTACATGACGCATCCCGAGTTTCCCGTCCAGTCGACTGGAGTGCTCGGGCTCGAGGAGAAATACGACTACGAGATCGCGTTTGTCGATCGCTTTGTGGGTGAGCTCTTGGACAAGGTGGAGCGCCTCGGGCTGGGAGAGAAGACGATGATCGTCCTGCTCTCCGACCACGGCGAGGCGTTTGGAGCTCACCGATTCGGGGGCCAGAAGATGTTCTTTCACGGACAGACTCTTTACGACGAGCTTCTTCGGGTTCCATTAATGATCGCGGCCAAGGGGCTTGATGCCCGGACGGTTGACGATCCCGTGATGCTCATTGACGTGGGCCCTACCCTATTGGACGCGATGGCAGCAAGAGTCCCGGCGGAGTTCCAAGGAAGGAGCCTCCTGCCCGCGCTCCTAGGGTTGCCGCTGGCTCAGCGTCCGGCCCATGGTGAGCTCCTCCCGGCACCCAGCTGGAACCATGCGGCGAAGATGATGGTAGACGAGACAGGGACCAAGAAGATCATCTATGGCATAAGCGACAATAGGTTCGAGCTCTACGACCTTGCCGCCGATCCTGGAGAAAGCAAGGACCTCGCGCCGTTCAAGGCCGATTTGCTCTCCGAAATGAAAGAGCGAATTGGCAAGTGGATGGAATCCACAGTCCAATAAATCTGATAAGCTTGGCGCATGTCCGCCAATGACCCCCGCGGATGCGGGTGGGCTTGCCCGGCGCCTACCGTAGACATCATCATCGAGATCGACGACGGGGGCATCGTGCTCATCGAGCGCCGTGATTCGCCCCACGGCTGGGCGCTTCCCGGGGGGGTTGTCGAGTACGGCGAGACGTTGGCCGCCAGCGCGCGGCGTGAGGCGCGCGAAGAGACCTCCCTCGAGGTGGAGCTGACCGAGCTTTTCCACTGCTACAGCGACCCGCGGCGAGATGCCCGAAGGCACACTATTTCCACGGTGTTCTTGGCGCGAGCCAAGGGCACGCCTCGCGGTGGAGATGACGCTGCGAACGCCGCGGTTTTTACCGAGGCTCAGCTTCCGTTTCGGATTGTCTTCGACCACGCCACCATCCTGGCGGATTACTTCGAGTACCGTCGAACGGGCCGCCGCCCACCACCGGAGCGTTAATGAATGTCGTACGACTTCCAGCTAACCGACGATGAGAAGCGGGAGCTCCTGCGCATCGCCCGCGCCACGCTCAAGGAATACCTGTTTTCGGGTCGGGTTCCCCCTGGAGCGCCCCACCGCAAGAGCCTCACCGCGCCGGCCGGCGTGCATGTCGTCTTGCACGGCCAAAGCGGACCGCGCGGCGCGTCCGGGAACATCCAGGAGAACACGCCGCTGTACAAGGCGATTCAGGAGAACGCGATCGGCGCGGCAACCCGTGATCCCCGCTTCGAGCCCATCAAGGTGGACGAGCTGGCGCAGCTGGTGATTGAGATCTCGGTCGTGTGCACGAGGTCCAAGATCTCGAGCCCTGGTGATCTCGTGTTGGGTACCCACGGTGTCATGGTCCAAGTGGCCGATCGCCGAGGGCTCCTCATGCCGAGCGTGGCGACCGACAACCACTGGGACTCCGAGGTCTTCCTAGCCCAGGCGTGTAGCCACGCTGGACTGCCGGAATTGGCGTGGAAATCACCCGAGGCGTCCGTCGAGACGTTTACCGTGCAGGGGTTCAACGAGCGGGACCTCCCGGCGCAGAGCTTCGCCTTTGCGCCAAGACGGTAGCGGAGAGCGGCTCGGTCCGGGGTTCTGGGATCCGCGCTACGCTCAGTCCACTTCGGCCAGCGGGGCCAAGAGCCTCGCCTCGAGCGACAACTCGCTCCATCCCTCCTCTTTTCCCAGAGCGGCGAGGGCTCGCAGGGCAATGGCGGCGCGTGCCCCCTTTTCAGCGACGGCAAGAAAGAGGAGGTCGCCTAGGAGCTCCAGGCGCTCTGGGCTACCGGGCAGCGAGAGGCTTGCCATCTGAGCGATGGCGTTGAGGTCCCAAGGTCGCCATGCCAGCTCGCGCGCGAGACGGGCCTTGTCTCGCTCTCGTCGTTCCAGGACGGCCGCCTCCTGGTCCTTTGCGAGTCCAAGTCGTGACAGCTCTGTCCTGATCCGTGCCCGTGCGTCCTCTCTGACGGGATCTGGCAACTCGCCCAGGTAGGCGGTGAGAGCGCGCGCGGCGTCAGCCTCCCTTCTCGCCAGCGTGGCCGATATCACCATGAGCTCGTAAGCCGCGAGACGGTGCGCCGCGTTGCCCAAGGCTAGAGCCTGCCGTGCGGCAGCGATGGCCTCGACGGGAAAACCCTCGGCCAAGTACACGCGAGCCGCGGCAAGGCTTGGGGCGCCGCGCAGCGTTGCGAAGTACTCTGCCTGCTGGAGGTACAGGGCCGCCTTGGGCAGATCCCCGGCGAGGACTGAAAGCTCATGCGCCTGGCGAAGGGCCCGCTCATCTGTCGGCTCCTCGGCCAAGAGCGTCTCCGCCAGGGCAAGCGCACGCTGGACGTCCCCACGCCCGCGGAAAAACGCGATGACCTCAAAGCCTCGGCAATGGGTCGACAAGTCGCCATCGACGTGCTCTTGTGCCAAGCGCTCCGCGAGCGCCATGTCCAGCCTCGCGGCACGGACGAGGCGCTCAAGCGCTTTCGCGCGATCCGCGGCAGGCCTGCATCCCGGCCGGTCGGACCACCGAAGAAGCTCTGTGAGCCCGCGCAAGGGCGAAGCGGCGACAGGCGAAGCGGCGCCCGGCGACACGAGCCCAAAAAGGACCTCGCGCGCGCTCTCGGGAACAAGCAACACCGCGTCGCGGTACCTGGTCAAGATACCGTCCGGAAGGGTCCCATGCCCTTGCCTGGCGAGAAGCAACCAGGAGGCCGGCGACGAATCACCGACTGCACCAAGGAGCGCCGAAATCTCGCCGAGAGCGACCGCTTCAGCGTGATGATCCCGTGACAGGCGGGCAATGGCCGCCCGGAGGACCGCGAACACGGCTGACGTCTCCGCATCGGCGATTTCCCCCGCAGCCCCAAAATCCCCTGCGAGCGCGCGCTCCGTCGCCACGATGAGCCGGTGTGCGGCCGGCTCGTCCTGAAGGTTTACGTCGCCGATTTCAGGCGTCTCGTTCCCGCGAAGCCGCGCCATGGTAGGCCTCAGCCAGGCTGGGCTTTCATGGGTTGGTGCCTCGTGGAGCCTTGCCGCGAGCACTGGGTGTGGCCACGATTCCGAATTGCCCCAGAGCCAGGCGGCCAGATCGAGACACACCAGCTCGGCCAGTGTCTCCGGCGAGACTGGCGCCGCTTCCGCGAGCAAGTCCAGCAACAACGGACTAGGGGGCGCATCGAGCGCGTGGGCTGCCGCCTCGCGGAGGGCGCTCACACAGGTGGGCGTGCCGATGTCACGCCAGGCGTCGCCGCAGCTCTTGGGCGGCCTAGTCGGAACGCGGCCGCCCTCGCCAGTCCTTTCGAGCATCGCCACCCATGTCTCCCGACCGGCGGGATGAAGCGCAATTGCCCGCTCTGCGTCTTTCCTCGCCCCACGATGCCCGAGCTCGGCGCGAGCCATGCTCCGCTTGACGAGGAGCTCGGCGAGCTCTTTGAACGCCGGCTTGTATCCAAGGTTGACCGCGCGATCCAGCGCGCGGAACGCGCTTCCCGGGTGACCGCGCAGGAGCTCGATCTTCCCCAGGGCAAGAAGCGCCGCCCCATCTCGAGGATGGGCCCCCACCGCCACCCGCAAGCTCTCCGCCGCCTCGTCGAGATCGCCAGGCGAAAGGGGAGCGCCGCCTCCCCACGCCACATGGGAAGGAGGACGGGCGCAGGCAAGCGCGAGCACCGTCACGATCGGCAACACGCTGCATCGGACCCCATGGCGCACCTTCGAATCATGACGTCCAGTCGGTCCTGGGTAAAGTGGCGGGCTTAAGGGGAAGGACCGCAAGTGGAGTGCCCTACGACATTGAGGCCGCGGCCAACCGCGTCTAGGCTGTCGACCTGGAGCGGAATTTCGGGAACCGGCTCTTCCTGGACGAGGAATCACAGGGGGCTCTCGAGACGTTCTGCTTGCGCCTTGGCGTGGGCCTCCTTGTCCAAGAGGCGGCTTGCGCGCAGGGTCGGGTCCCCGTCTGGGCGGGCCCCGCCCATTTTTGGGCATTCCCGCCCATTTTTGGGCGGGGTCCGCTCATTTCGGGTCATCGGGTTGGGCGGGACCCGATCATTTCGGGTCGGGACGAGCTTTTTGAACCGCCCCTCCGGAGGGGGCGACTTTCCTCACCTCATCCGCACTGCCGGTCCAAAATCACGCAGCGAGTGCTTGCCGCTTCCGCGCCTCTGTCGAGGACGATCTAATCGGCGTGGTCCATTTCGGCGATGAGCACGGTCATCCGGGCTGGGGAGAGTTCTTGGCGAACGATCGTCTTTCGGGTCGACAATCCCATTGCGGTGGTTTCCGTGGTCAATAACGTCTTGCATCGGACGGGGGGACGTCCAGACAGTCCGGGTC
>JACQUZ010000131.1 GCA_016210055.1 Deltaproteobacteria bacterium
GAGCAATTCAACTTACGACAAGGAGAAGCTCGAGCAGGCAAAGGAGGCGGCGACGGACTGGACGCGGGCGAACGCTGAGAAGATCAAAGAGACGGCCAAGAAAGAGGCGGGCTACAAGGTGAAATCGACCGACATCACCGCGGGTGAAAATGCCATTCTTGTCGTAGAGCCGATGGATAGCAGGAGATATGACAGCAAGCACTCGGATCCAAAGGACCCATGCCATGGGTCGAACGCGTGCACGGTAGGTAATAAGATCGAGCTTCCGATGCGCACCGTGAACGCGAAGGATGACGACGCGCTCGCAGATATATTGGCGCACGAGGGTATTCACGTCACGCTGAATCACACCAATGACAAGAGGGACAGGCGGGATGACGATCGGGAAATCGGAGACCGTCAGCACAAGGTAACGTGTGCGCTCGGGAAGGGTTGCGATGAAACACGTTATTGCGGGCCCGAAAAGGACTGCAACGAATGCGGACCGGGCACCGCGCAGCGGCGTGCGCTGTGGGCGTGCTTGGGCTTTGACCAGACGACACGCGGGCCGGGCGATGCTGACCGCACGACAACTGTCATCAACCCAGGGCCGGATGCAGTCTCGGATACGGGCGACTCGGTCCTGGGCGCCTGCTTTGGCAATTCGAGCGGCGGGGCAGGCTTCCCCATGGAATGCGCGGCACTGGACTGCTTGGACGGCCAAGTCCCGACGCTAGTCACACAGCAGGGAGTCCAGGTCTGCAAGTGCTCGACTGAAAGCGTTCGTGCAGGCAGGGGCGGAGTGGATACCTGCGCTCAAATCCAGTGCGGGCCGAATGAGCGGCCGGTGATGACTCCCAATGGGTGCGGCTGTGCTCCTTCCGACGGCGAGGGAACGCGGCCGGTGCGTCCGTCGCCGACGCCACGTCCGGGTGGGTTCTAGCCAGCTATCCGTCGGCTCTGTCCTGCCCGTAAAGCATTCTCCGACAACAACATTTTTGTGGAGAATTCGCCTGGTCGATAACCTTCCCGCTACCTAGCAGCCCCTCTAGTCACTCGCACACGCGAGCGCTGGCCCCGCGTCGGCGCAAATGGGAGCCATGGCGGTGCCCGAGTTCAGGCACGGCTCGTAGTCGACCCCGCCAAAATGATGGAGCGCGATGACCCGTCCCGTGGACGCGTCGACGATGGGAGATCCTGACGAGCCCCCTTGGCTGTCGCATGAGTAGGCCGTCTGGCTGGCGATCGCCGTGCCGCCATAGGTGGCGTTGGTGTCGTCCACGTTGCAGCGTTGCGTGTGGGCGGCGTCTTCCCAGTAGCCGACCTTTTTCTCGTTTCCCCCGGGGTGCTGGATGAACCAAATCAGGTCACCGATGGACACGGCCTTTGTTGTTGGCACGAGCTCACCCCAGGTGGCCTCGGGGTTGCCCTGCAACGTGAGGAGCGTGTAGTCGAGCCCACCCTTGCTGCCTCGGCGGTAAAGACTGCTTGTCTTGAGCAGCGTGCCGCCCGCGTAGTCCGTGGTCGCGGCAAAGGTACTGCCCCCGCAGGTGGTTCGCTGGTAGTTGAACGTGGCCTGCAAGGTGTTCACTTCTTTTTGGCGGCTCAAGCAGTGGTAGTTGGTCATCAGCGTGCTCGCGGACGAGCCCCGCACGAGCCACCCGGTGCACGCGTACAAGTACGCTCCGCTCACGAACAGGAGCCGTGCCACCGGTCGCTGAGCCGCATTGAACCCCGACTCCGTCAGGTGGCAAGCCACGTCCTCTCGCCCGTCGCTGCCACAGGTCAGCTCCGGCTCTGGGAAACCGGGAGCGACGCCGTGCCCCACGGCATCGACGACAAAGCCATGCCCAGGCTTTGGCCCGCCGTGAAGCTCCACCCGCGCCGTGTCGCCCTCCACGGCAAAAGCCCAGACGTCTCCGGTACCGTGCGGCCCCGTGCCACGGTAGGTCCATGAGCGTGTTCCGTCTCGGCTCGCCACGGTTACGTAGTCCCCCTCGCCGAGGGAGAGCCGACTCAGATGGATCCGAAGGAACGTGGCACCAGGCGAGGTGACTTCTTCCGTCCAAACAACAGAGCGCGCGTCGGTTCCTCTGGGGTACGGATGCGGCGTTTCAGTCCAGAAGGGCTTGACGACCCCAACGAGCACCGGGCCTGGGCTTGCGAGCGCATGGGGTGCCAGCGGGGCCAAGGTACTCCCTGGGATTTCCTCTTCTGGCTCCCCGGCGCAGCCCAATGCGAAGACGAGGGGCGAGAATAAAGCCAGACCTTTCCACTTGAGGCGCATGCACGTCCCTCCTTGCGCCTGCGGGCGCTGGAAGACGGATCGATCAAGGGATGTGCCAGTCGGCGCGCGCACTCGCGCACCTGGATGGCTACGCCTCGCTCACCTTCTCCAAGAACTTGGCCTTGAGCAGCTTTTCCCCATGGCCTGGGAAGAACGCTCCGATTGTATCCCCCACCACGCGCATGACCTCGCCCTCGCCCCAGACGGGATGCCGAACGACATCTCCAGTGGCGAACGTGGCACGCCGTGGGAAAAGTGCCGCCGCGCGCTCAATCTTGAGGGCCCGGGCGCGGCTCAGGCGTGCTCGCCTTCGGGAAATGGCTTGCTCGAGGAGTGCCCGTCGCTCCTGCGACAAGGCTTCTGGCTTCGGCACGTGCGCAGGGGCGGGAATCGGCATGGCGGCCTGCCTCATGCGGTGCGATTCGGCAGCAGCCTCGGCCTCGGCGCGTGCCTCGGCTTCCTCGCGGGAGCGCGCGCAGTTGTCGCACGTGCCGCATGGCTCGGCAGCGTCCTCGGCATAGCCGAAATAGGCGAAAAGGAGCTTGTTCCGGCAGAGGTGGGACTGGGCGTACCGCAGCATGGACTCGAGGCGGGCGCGGTCCTGGGCCCGTTTCTGCTCGTAGCGCGATGCCGCGCGCGCGAGGGCCTCCAAGTCGGGCGGCGTGTCTCCGAGGGGCGCAAAGAAAGCGCCCCCCACCTCGCGCGCATAGCCCGCGTCTTTCAGGAAGCTCAGCACGACCCTGGTCTTCTTCGCAGGCACGTCCGCCGCCTCAGCGATCTGCTTGAGCGCGGGGAACACGCCCATCGGCGCTGCCAGCTTGCGGAGCGTTTCGGACACCGCCTTGGTCTGCTCTGGCGTCGGATAGCGCCCGCCAAGAAAGAAGCTCTGGATTCGCTTGTCGTCTGGTTGGTACAGGAGGACGCAATGGGCGGACTTTCCGTCGCGTCCCGCACGTCCCGCCTCCTGGTAGTACGCTTCGAGGGAGCCCGGGAAGTTGTAGTGGATGACGAACCGGATGTCCCCCTTGTCGACCCCGAGCCCGAACGCATTGGTCGCCACCATCACCCGCGGCTCGCCGCGCTCCATGAACGCGGCCTGGGCGTTCTCCCGCTCGCGAGCGCGCATTCGGCCATGGTACTTGCCTGTGTCGATTCCGTTCTTCTTGAGGAACCCGGCGATCTCCTCGACGTTCTTGACGGTGGCGGCGTAGATAATCCCGCAGCCCTGCATTTTCTGGAGCAGGCGCACGAGCACTGCGCGCTTCTTTCGCTCCGCCTGCGCCCGCACCACGTGATAGCGCAGGTTGGGGCGTTGGAGCCCGACGTCGACCACGGCAGCGTCCGGAACGCCGAGCTGCGCCAGGATGTCGTCCTTCACGCGTGGCGGGGCCGTCGCCGTGAGCGCAAGGACCGTCGGATGGCCAACGGCGTTCACGGCTTCACCGAGGCCGAGGTATGCCGGACGAAAATCATGCCCCCATTGCGAGATGCAGTGCGCCTCGTCGACCACGAGCAGGGCGACCTTGACTCGGGCGAGGGAGGTGCGGAATGACTGATCGCTCAGTCGTTCTGGCGTCACGTAAGCGATGCAAGGGCGGCCTTGCGTGAGTCGCGACAGCGCTGCTTGCTCCTCCTTGGGACCAAGGGTGGAGTCCAGTCGGATGACCTCCACGCCGAACGCCTCGAGCTTGTCGTGCTGGTCCTTCATGAGGGCAATCAGTGGCGAAACCACGAGCGTGGTTCCGGGAAGCTCGAGTGCGGGGAGCTGGTAGCACAGGGACTTTCCGGCACCCGTGGGCATGATGGTGAGGGTGTCTCGCCCCGCCAGGACATTCCGAATCGTGAGCTCCTGGCCGGGACGAAAGGCCTGGATTCCAAAACGTGCGCTCGCCTTTTCGAGGAGAGACTTACGCCGCGCGTCCTGAGAACGCGCGCTCGTGTCCGGGTCCTGATGTTCGAGCATGAGGGGCGAATCGTGGCGCAACGCGGCGTAGGTTGCAAGTGGGGGTTTTCGCCATCCTCCGCCCCTTGACGACCGAACAGCAACCATGCACAGATTCCGGGCGGAGGCTAGATTATGGGCCATAAGATTCCCGTCGCGGTAGTCGGTGCAACTGGGTTGGCCGGACAGCAGTTCCTCGCCGCGCTGGCGCGGCATCCGGTGTTCGAGGTCGCCAAGCTCGCCGCTTCGTCGCGTTCAGCGGGCAAGTCCTACCAGGATGCGATTCGCGAGGCTTCGGGGCAGGTCAAGTGGTATGCGAGCGGCAGCCTGGATTCACGAATGGCGTCGCTCGTCGTCGAGGAGGCTTCGGCCCTCGACGTGTCGGGAATGGGCGCGGTGTTCTCGGCCCTCGAAAGCGAGCCGGCCCGGGAGCTCGAGCCGCGGTACGCGGCTCACGCCCCGGTGATCTCCACTGCGTCGGCGTACCGCTACGAAGCCGATGTGCCGATCCTTATCCCTGGCGTGAACTTGGACCATGCGAAGCTCATCGAGGTGCAGCGGCAAAACCGGGGCTGGAAGGGATTCATCACGCCGAATCCGAATTGCACGACGACCGGCCTGGCCATCACCCTGGCGCCACTCCATGAACGCTTCGGGGTCAAGCGCGTGTTCATGACGTCCATGCAGGCCTGCTCGGGTGCCGGCCGATCACCCGGGGTGATTGGCCTGGACATCATCGACAACGTGATCCCCTACATCGCCAAGGAAGAGGAGAAGGTCGAGAAGGAGACCCGCAAGATCCTCGGTACCCTCGACGGCGCTGGAATCAAGCCAGCCTCCTTCGTCGTCTCGTGCACCTGCACCCGCGTGCCCGTCCTCGAAGGCCACACCGAGGCTGTTTTCGTGGAGCTCGGACAGCCTGCGACCGAAGAGGAGATCAAAGGTGCGTGGCGCGAGTTCGGTGCTGCCGTGGCCGCGCGGCGCTACCCGTCGTCGCCAGAACACCTGATCCATGTCCATGAAGACCCCTTCCGTCCGCAGCCGCGCCTCGACAGGGACAACGAGGACGGCATGGCCACCACCGTCGGTCGCCTCCGTCGCGACGAAGCCCTAACCAATGGTTGGAAATACCTCCTCGTCTCGCACAACACCAAGATGGGTGCTGCCAAGGGAGCCCTGCTCGTGGCGGAATACTTGGCCGAAAAGGGGTATATCGGATAACCGGTTCTCCTCGCCCGACTCCTCACGTCGCTCTCACTTCGTCGTGCACGCGCCCGTCTGGAACAAGCAGGCGGGCGTTTCTCCCAGGGGAAGCCTGGGTGTCGTCATGCACGTGACGCCCGCCAGGGCAGGGCTCTTGCAGCGGATGATGATTCGCGCGTTCCTGTAGTCGACATCGGCGACCAGGTGCGCGAGCAGGCTAGCACCCATGAGACCGTCGACATCCGCGACATCCGGTCGCATCTCGTTGCGCAGGCCCTGGATGTACTTCTCGTCGTTTCTCATCACGGCTACGGGAAATCCCATTCCGTCGGCCAGAGAGAGCTCGACAATTGCTCCGGCCGAGCATGCGGGTGATCCATTTTCGCACGAGCAGCGGAAGCTCGAGCCCTCGCAGGCGTTGCACCTCATGAGGCGGGTCACGTGGAGCTCCTGGCACGGGCTTCGCGACTCCGACTCGTCGGCGGCCAGCGCGATGCGGTCGAGGCTCGTGACATGGACAAGGACGGGCGCGTTGCTCCCAGGCAGGAATAGAGGCGTGTCGAACGTGATCTCGGCCTCGCGGCCGAGAAACCGCTCGTAGGCGTTTTCGGTGAGGACAGTCGGATAGACGCCGCTCGCCACGACGAGCAGCGCGTCCCCTTCTGGGGGCTCGCACGCGATGCTCGGCCTGGCCGTGCAGTCCACGGTCGTGGCCTCTCGTTCCAGGCACGCTCCCACCAGCATGCGACTCGGGGGGAACTTGACGATTCCCCCTCCCAGCTCGAAGTCGCCTCCTCCTCGGGGAGTCGACGGGAGTAGTGCATGGCAGGCGTTGTGAAAGGATTCGCTCGACCCTCCGATGTCTGGGAAGAGGAACATCCTACTTCGCGACAAGTCGAGCCTCAGCGCAAGGCGTGAAAGGAGGTCACCGCCGACGACCCCTGAGAGCGCGGTCGGGACCCCCATGCCGACGCCCGCCAGCTTGGCGAAAATGGGCGTCGCGTCCAGGAAGCGAGCACGGGGAACCGGACGCTCACCATCGATGCCCGCCAGTGTCAACGTGACGAGCTCACGTGCGAGGGAGGGCTTTGCCCCATCCTCCATGAGTGTAATGGGCGCGGCCGTATCAATGACCACTTTCACGAAGCCCCCATCACCTGCACTGGCCATGGCGAGGGGCACTCCCGCGTCCAGCTGGAGCATGATCGGGAACGGGTCGATCACGAGGTTGTCGTCGTCGCAGCCAAGACCTGTGAGCGCCATCACAGGGAGCAAGAGACGGAAAAGCCAATGCACGCCATAGGGTACCCCATTCGAGTGGAAGCAAGGGTGCCAGTCGAATGCGCGTGGACACGGCCCATGCGGGACCCGCGGCGCCATGGCGGGGCCAGAACCCCCGGCCCGACGCACTGGATCTCTGCGGAACAACAGGGGTCTTGCCCGTCGCGGCCCGTGGCACCGCGCTTGCGTTACCCGTGCTCATGATGGCGGTCTGCACCCAATGCCAGGTCGTCGCGGTTCACGCCCCTTGGGGAGGCTGCCCCCTGTGCGGAGGAGCCCTTATCCAGAGCCTTCAACCCACGGCGATCATGAAGGCAGACGTCGACAAGCTCTTCCGCTTGGGCGCGTCCCTGCTCCCTCTACCTGGGGTCAGCCCGGAACCAAGGCAAGCACAGCTCATGGCCATGAAGCGGCGCGAGCGCATTCGCCAGAAACAGCTCTCTGAGAAGCTCCAGGAGAAGCGCAACCGTCGTCGCCGCCGCTTGCGCTTGGTGGTGGGCGAGATCTGTGCTGCGTCGGCGGTCGTGGTGCTGCTCCTCATGCTTCGTGTCTTCGGCGCGCTGTAGGTCATTCCCTTGGAATTGCGAGCAGCCGCACTTCACCTTTCCTTCTTCATTGACGTATAGTGGTGGTCCATTAGCTCTGGGTCGTCCCAGCGTCCGGGCAAGGGTAAGGGAAAGGAAAAGGAAAAATCATGATTCGCATTCGCTTGGATAGTTGTGGTGTCGCCGTCGGCCTCATGCTCCTCGTCGGTTGTGCAGGCACCCGCTACGTGCAACGGTCCCAAACAGGTGGGACCATCGCGATCACCGGGGTGTACGACAAGTCCATGGATCTGGCCCGCAAGCAAATGGAACAGCATTGCCAGGGTCCGTACACCGTGTTGGAGGAGGGTGAAGTGATCGTCGGCGAGGAGACGCATGCCTCTGCTGAGACCAAGCAGCAGAAGAGCGGCGCGGTGACGACCAACGCGGGCACGACGACCACGCAGAAGACCGAGTGGCGCGTGACGTACGCGTGCGGCTACGCCCAGCCCGCAGGAGCCCCAGCCCCAGCCCAGGCGCCAGTGCAGGAAGCCCCAGCCGCGTATCCCGCAGTCCCAGCGCAGCCCGCGCCCGCCCCTGCGCCGGGCACTCCAGGGAATTGAGCTTCTAGCACTGCTAGCCAGCGCGATATTGCAAGTCGCCCGGAGGTGGTACACCTAATCGTACCGCCATGAAACCCGTCATCGTGAATCAGTCGAGTTGGGGATGTCTTCGCGTCACCGGAAGTGACCGCACGCGCTTCTTGCAAGGAATGGTCACCAACGACGTGGCGACTCTTGCCAAGGGAGCGTTCGTGCGCGCCGCGATCCTCAGCGTGAAGGGGCGTGTCCTCGCGCTGGTGGACATCGTGAACGAAGGCGATTCCCTCCTCGTCCTCTCTGAGCGCGCGTGCGCGGCCACCGCGCATGAGGTGCTCGAGAGGCACGCAATCATGGACGACGTGGGCTTTACGCCCATCGAGCTACCTATCCACCGTGCCTGGAGCACTCCGGAAGACACGTGGACTGCGCCGCCGGTATTCGAGTCCCGTTCCGGATCCCCCGACGGGGAAGTAGAGGTCCGTCGGGTCGAAGGGGGGCTCCCCAAGTTCGGAGTCGACGTGTCCGACGAGTACTTCCCGTTCGAAGCCGGCCTCGACCAGATCATCTGCCGGTCCAAGGGGTGCTTTGTGGGGCAGGAGGTCGTCGTGCGGGCCCATGCCCGTGGCCACGCGAACAAGCGCCTGGTTGGCATCCGGTTGTCAGGTGAGGGCATCGCGGCGCCAGGGACTCCGGTCTTCGCGGACGCTCGCCCCGACGCGGGCAAGATCACGTCGTCGGTGGTATCTCCTCTGTTCGGTCCGATCGCTCTGGCGTACGTGCACAGGTCGAGCTGGGAGCCTGGCAACAAAGTCGTCATCGGTGGCCGCGATGGCGTGATCGCAGAGCTGCCGTTTACCCCATGACAAGAAGACGAGGCTCGGTCATTTCCTCGATGGCGTAGCGCACCCCCTCGCGGCCAATCCCTGATCTCTTGGTCCCACCGTAGGGCATGTGATCGGCACGGTACACCGGCACGTCGTTGTGGATGACCGCGCCGACCTGGAGCTCATGGAACGCCTTCATGACCTTGCGCGTGTCGTGGGTGTAGATGCCCGCTTGCAGGCCGTAGGGGGAATCGTTCACCCGCGCAATCGCGTCGTCGAGGTCGCGGCTTCGTTCCAGCATGACGACTGGGCCGAAAACCTCTTCGCGGCAGAGCCGTGCGCCTTCTGGGACGCCCTCGAGCACCGTGGGCCAGACGAAGTCACCTTCGCGCTTGGCTCCGGTGCAAAGGCGCGCGCCTCCGGCCACGGCCTCGGCGATCCACTGTTCTACGCGGTCGGCGTCGCGGGTCCGGATGAGGGGGCCCACCATCACGTCCGCGCGCCAGGGGTCCCCGACGATGGCGAGGCGCAAGGTGGCTTCCACGAACCTCGCCCGGAACGTCTCGTAGAGGGCGTCGGCGACGTAGACGCGTTGCACGCTGATGCAGACCTGGCCCGCGTACGCGAAGGCGCCGGCCACGAGGCGAGGAATGGCGCGCGGGAGGTCAGCGTCCGGCTCGAGGATGACTGCGGCGTTCCCACCCAGCTCGAGCAGGACCTTCTTGCTCCCTGCCCGAGCCGTTAGGGCCCATCCGACCGCCGACGAACCAGTAAACGATAGGACCCTTAGGCGCTCGTCCTCGACGAGCGGGGCCGCATCTTCGTTCGTGCACGAGACCACGTTGAGGACGCCAGGAGGGGCACCGGCGTCGTGGATGATTCGGGCCAGGGCCATGGCTACGCCGGGGGTTTCGGGCGCTGGCTTGTGGACCAAGGTGGCGCCGCAGGCGAGGGCAGGGGCGATCTTGTGGGCCGACAAGTTCAGCGGGAAGTTAAACGGCGTAATCGCAGCGACAGGGCCGCGCGGAACTCGGAGGGAAACGCCGAGCCTGCCATCGCTGCCAGGAACCGCGTCGAGAGGCACGACCTCACCAGCCATGCGGCGTGCCTCGCCTTCGGCAAAGGTGAACGTGGTGAGGGCACGGTCCACCTCGGCCCGCGCGTATTGGATCGGTTTTCGTGCCTCGGTGACGATGAGGCGCTCCAGCTCTTCCCGGCGTGCGCGCAGTCCCGCACAGGCCTTGGCGAGGAGCTCGGCACGACGCCAGGCTGGCCAGTGAGAGTACTCGCGGAAGGCGCGGGTCGCGGCGGAA
The DNA here is from genome assembly GCA_016210055.1 of Deltaproteobacteria bacterium. Classification (GTDB taxonomy): domain Bacteria; phylum Myxococcota_A; class Polyangia; order Haliangiales; family SHYZ01; genus JACQUZ01. Next base: position 9,956 of record JACQUZ010000131.1, read on the forward strand.
ATGGCGTGTTCCACGTCGCTAGAATCGGGGGATCGTGTCTCGGAGAACTGGCCATCGACATAGAGCATCGTTGACTCCGTCCGCACCCTGTAACAAGATGACTGCCACTTCGCAAGCAAGTTGGATCGTCACCGTAGTTCGAAGGAGGACTTCATGGGTAAAGGCGACAGCCGTCGCACGTTGAAGATGCGGCGCAGGAAATCGCAGCGGAAGTTGAAGGACCGGATCGCACGCAAGATTGCCGTAGCCAAGGCAGCCAAGCCAGGTGGTTCGACTGGGAAGTCCTCTGCTGCTCATGCCGCGCCGAAGAGGAAGGCCAAGAAGGCCGAGTAGGCAGTACCCCCGCCACTAAAACACAAACCCAAGATTGAAATGAAACTTGCCGCGCGGGTCGTCGCCGACCTGCGGGTTCAAGGGGACCGCGTACTCGAGGGATAACGCGCCTACCGGCACCACGATCCGGATGAGTGCCATGCCCACCGACCAGCGCAGCTTCGACGCCGTGACGCCCTCGAAGGAATTCGTGATGAGCCCCGTGTCCAGGAAGATTCCGGAGGCGATCGGGAACGTGTCGAGGATGCGGAGCTGCAGGTCGATGTTGTTCAAGAAGCGGATGTTGCCACCGGCGGGGACTACCTTGAAGGGCGCAATCCCCTCCTGCCCGGGCAAGATTGGATCGCGGATGACCTCGGTGAGCAGGTGGTACTTCTTGATTCCCCGCACCGTCGTGTCTCCACCACCAAAGAACCGCTCCACGTCGGGGAGGACCTGTGCGCCGCCGAGCGGGATGCCGTGGTCATAGCGAATCCCATGGGTGAGGAGAAGTCGCCTGTCGAGGCGCTTGAGCCATTGAAATGAGCTAGAGACCTTGACGAAATCGTCGGTACCAAAGAGGTTCTTCGAAGCCCACATGGCGGACAAGGTCGCGCGAAATCCGCGGTCAGGCGTCAATGGGTTGTACTTCCCCGTCACGTCGGAACGGCCGTCGAACGCCAAAGAGGCGGACACCGAGCCGGTCACGGTCCGAACCGGTGAGTCGGTCTCCCGCTCCAGCGCGCCCACGGGCCTTACGAGCTCTTCGCGGCGGTTGTACTGGCGATAGGAGTAGCTCGTCGCCACGTTCCACCGCTCGGTGACTTGGCGAGACAACGTCGCGCGAAGCTCCTTTGAGGAGAGCCGGTCGAACCGCTCATGCTTCTCCGACAGGATGTTCGCCGACAGGTCGAGCTTGACCGGCAAGAAGCGAGGCATGAGCCAATAGGGAAACCCCAGGTTCCCTTCGCCAAACGACCGATCCAGGCCCAGCTCCCCCCGAGCCAAGAAGCCGACCCCGAGTCCCGCGATGTTGCGCGCGCGGTAGCTCGCGTTGAGGAACGGCAATGGATCGCCGTCTAGCGGGTTGTCAGTGGAGACGCCGCCGCCGAGCTCGAAGGCACCAAAGTTGTCATGCGCTTCTTGTACCGCGACGAGCACCGGCATGCGCTCTTGCCGCTTGTCCATCCCGAGCGGATCGATCCTGGCGAGAGTAAAGAGACCGGTCTCCTGCAGCGCCTTCTGCGCGGCCAAGAGCCGCTTGCGCGAGAGTGGTTCGCCCGCTTGGAGGTCAAGGACACGGTGGACTACCCACGGCTTGGTCTTGAAGTTCCCTCGCACCAGCACGTGCCCAGCGGACACGGGCTTGTTCTCGACGACCACGTGCTCCACGTCATAGACGACGCGAGGCGTGTCATCGCCAAGCCGCGAGCCCGCGTCTTCACGCCGCCTCGCGCGCGTGTCACCCTTGGCGTGCGGATATCCGCTGTCCGAGTAGAGCCTCAAGATCGCCGCACCGTCGGCCTTGAGCGCCTCTTCGGAGAAGCGTTCGCCTGGCCTAAGTCCCGTCACCTTGCGAAGCGTCGCCTCGGGAAGCACGCCCGCGTGCGTGAATCGGAGCTCCCCGACCACGTCTCTAGGGCCCTCCTCGATGCGGAAGCGCAGGAACAGCCCTCCTCGCTTGTACCCCGCGGTGACCGCTGCCGCGAGGGCACCCAGGTGGTCGGCGAGCCGTGGATCCGTGGACACGGTGGCCGTGACTTGCACGGCGGGGAACCCCTCGGCCTTGTAATAGGCCGCGATCGCCTGTCGATCTTGCTCGAGCTGCACGCTGGTGAGGTAGCCGCCCGACACGATATAGCTCGCGATCTTTTCGGGGTACACCTTGGTCCCGATGACGGCGAGGAGGCGCTCGGCGTGGATGGAGTGGTTCCCCTCGAAGCTTATCCGCTTGACCGGCAGCTTGGGCCCCTCATCGACGTGGAATAGGATCCGCTCGTAGTCCGGGGTTAGGCGGACCCGCTCGTGCGTGACATCGGCCTGGTAATACCCGCTCGCCTGGTAGCGCCTGCGGATGGCGTCCTCCGACGAAAGGATCGCGTAGTCGTCGTAAGAACGTTGCTCGGCGAGGGTGAGCACGGCCTTGAGATCGCTGTCATTGAGGGCGCTGTTACCGTCGAAATCCACGTCGACGCGGCGTTGCTCGTCGACGGTGATGTTCAGCCGCACGGTCTGTGTCGCCCGGTCGAGGCTGTAGCTCGGGTCAAAGTCGGACCGCACGCGCGCGCGGGGAAAACCGGCGGTGGCGTGCATGTCCTCGATGGCGCGCAGGTCTTCCCGCAGCCCGTCCACGGAGAAGTCCTTGGCAAGGGAAAAGAAGCCGAGCACGGTCTCCTTGCGGATCCTATCGATGATCACCTTGTCGTCGAGGAACGCGTTCCCCGTCACCGTGACCTTCCCGATGCGATACCTGCGTCCGACGTTGCGGAGGTCCACCTCCAGGATCACCGAGTACCGATCGTGATGCTTGGCCGGGATCTTTACCGACGCGTCGAAATAACCCTCGCGGGCCAAGTACTCCTCGAGGCGTCGTTCCTCCATGTCCAAGGGACTCTCTCCCGACGTGCGGCCTGTCCTCGTCGGAAGCACGAGGCGTGATCCAGGGCGCAGCGTCATGCGGCTCCGGATCTCTTGGGTGTTGAAGAGGAGGCGCGAGCGGAACTGGACGTGCCTGACGAGCACGTGTCGCGTGAGCTTGAGGGTGACCCAGACCCCGAAGGTGGACGTCTTCGTCTCCCAGTCGACGTCATAGTGGAGCCGCTCGCAGAGGGCCTTGAGGGCCTTTCGACGGCCGTTTTCCCATGGCTGTCCGATGACCATTTCCTGGTCGAGGACGCTCCTTAGGACCGGCTCGGGATCAAGGAGGTCTCCTTGGACGGAGTAGCCGACGATCGCCATGCCTGATCCATTGGCCCCACATGTGCCCAGCGCTACCAAGAGAACGAGCGGCGCGGTGAAACGGAATGGCGATCTTTGGGTCGGGGCGACGGTCATCTAGCGAGAGAGGTCGAAGGAGTCGAAAAAATCGGGCTGAATCACGTAACGATACCTGAGGAGGAGCCGCCACAGGGTCTTGGTCTCGAGCGTCTCGTCTTGAGGGGTGTCGTATTGAACTGTGCCCTCCCCCGACAAGTTCTCGCCGGCCTGGTACCTGATGCTCGCCTTGCGATTCGCCCCGCCTCGGTATGCCTGCTCCCAATCCCCTTCCAGGCGCAGGCCCTTGATGATGTTCTTGCACACGTTCAAGCGGCCGGATTCGATCCCGAGCTCAAAGCGGAAGCAGTCCAGCCGGACCACCTGCCGGATCGGGTCCTCGATGAGCGCCATGATAAGCTCACCACCGTACTCCTTCGCATACGTGTCGACCAGCCCCGCCAGGCTGGAAGAGGAGCCCATGCTGGTCTGCGTGCCTGCGGCGGAGTCGCGGAGCACTGGCTCGTTGGTCGTCTTGCCACGGATGAGCTCATCGGTGTCGCTCATGCCGGTAGTAACGAGGAGGAGGGTCTGGGCCGCGTTCAGCCCGGTGTCGGTGTAGAGGTCCCACTTGAAGCCCTCCAGGGTGCCTTCGAACTTCAGGGTGATGAGGTGGCGCTGCCCGTTTTCGTCTTCGAAGTCGGCGTCTGCCTCCATGCGTACCGTGGGGGTCTCCTTGGGGAATATCGACTCCTTGGTGAAGGACAGGGTGCCGACGCGCAACGTGAGGCGAGGGCGGATTCCCGCCCAGCGACCGCTGATGGTCCCGGACTCGGCTTGGATTGTCCCGTCGAGCTTCGGTTCCTTGGGGGTGCCCGTGATGTCGAGCTTCCCACGGAGCGCGAGGGTCGCGATGTTGTTGTCCACGAGAAACGCGCCCGACGTGTTGACCGTGAGGTTTACGACCGCCTGCTCGAGGAGCGGATTCCCCTCCCAGAATGGCACCGAGCGCTCGCGCGTGCGCGTGGGGACCAGCACCTCGTTGACCAGTGAGAACGACTGATTGTACCGGCCGTCGACGATGTCCAAGCTGCCGCGCAGCTGCAGCTCTTCCTTGTCGCCGTAGAGCCGCAGGTCGGCATCGAGGACGAGGTCGAGCACCTCGGGAATGCGGTGGACCAGGCCCGTTGCCGCGACATGCACGTAGAAGTCGATCAGGTTCCACTCGAAGAGGCGCACCACGGGGCAGAACTTGTCTGAGTGGCAGTTCTCCTCGGGGCCTCCCCGAATCACGATGGGTGCCTCGTCGAACATGCCGCGCACTTCCCTGACCGAGATCTCCTGGTTCGTGAACTTGACCTTTCCCATGGAAAGAACCAGGTCGCGCCTGAAGCCGCGGGGCGCCACCTGGAAAGGCCCGTCGAACGTGAGCATGCCGGTGATGCTCGGATTGATCACCGCGCCGTCGATTCGGATGTCCAGGGCGGCAGAGCCGCCCGCCGCGCTCACCGTCTTTGGAAAGATCACCTCGAGCATCTTGGCCGAGAGCCGACCCTTGACCGCGGCGTGGACACGGATCGGCACGAGACCGATAAGCGAGAGCTCTCCACTTGCGGTCACGGTGGCCCCGTCTACCTGGAGTTGCAGGTTCTCGACGGCGATGCGCTGCCGGTCGAGGGTCACGCGCCCTCGCGGCACGTGCACGTAGGTCTCCTGACCACGCGGGCGCGCGGCCGCATTCATGAGGTCGAGCGAGCCCGTCCATCGGGGCTCGGCTGGTGTCCCGGTAATCCTTATGTCCACGCGTGCATCCCCTCGGGTCTCGTCGAGGAACCTCCGCGTGAAGAAGGAGAGGAGCACCAGCTGCACCTGACCCCGTACCGCCAGGTCGACCTTGTTTTCCCCGACCTGACCCTCCACGACGAAGCCTCCGCTCGTCGTCGCGAGGCGTACCGGATGGAGGAAGCGCACGGTCCCGTTCTCGGCAAGGAGGGTCACGGGATCGGTGTTGCGGATGGTGACCGGCCGCGGCCGCCCGCGCTCGTCCACGCCGTCCACCGTGAGGAGCAGCTCGGCCAGGCGCAGCTCCACGCGGCTCGTCTTGCCCACGCTCGCCTTGGCGTGCCCCGTGATCCATCCATGCATGCCCAGGGACTCCGCCATTTCGGGAAAGAACTCGTCGATCTCGAGACGCCGGAACTCCACCTTGGCCTCCGCGGCGTACGGAGGGGCCAGGGCCACGACGCCGTCCACCGACAGCTTGTTCTCGAAGACCCTGCCCATCACGTGAAGGCGGCCCTTTGGCCAGGGCTCGAGCTTGACGCTGGCGCCTCCTAGGACGGTTTTCCTCACCGTCACTCCGGCCAAGGTCAAGAGACCGCCCGGCATCGGCGAATCGAGGGTGCCGGCCGCGCGCGCGTCGAGGCTTGCCCTGCCCGTGACGACAGGCCCTTGCTCGCCGACGAGTCCCGGGAGCTTCTCCAGCGCGACGTTCGTGGCCGAGAGCTGAAGCTCGAGGGAGCGGTCGTAGCCTACCCTTCCTTTGGCCATGATGGTGCTGCTCGCCTTGTCACCAAGCTGCAGCTCCTGCAAGGCTATCCCACGCGTGTCGAGCGCCAATTGAGCGTGCCCTTGGCCGAGTGGAAATCCCATGATGGCCAGGTCCTGCGCCTCAACGTCCAGGGTAGCCTTCGGCCTCTGCGCTTCTCCCGAGGCGGTCGCGCTGAAATCGAGGCGGCCACCCAGGACCCCCGGCCGCGAGAGCACCTGTGATAGCAGGAGGCCGCGTCCCTCGAGCGCGACACTCGATAGCGTGACGCTTGGCCCAAGGTGGACCTGCCCGCGCCCGACGATTTCCCCCCCGAGGGTTCGTGACAGAAGGCGCGGAAACGCCAACAGATCGTGACGGTAGTCCAGCGTAGCCTCGACGCTTCCGACCACGGGGACACCGCGTGCCGTCACGTCTCCATGCACGGAAGGGTCCGTCCAAGATCCCTTGGCCGTAGCCTCTGCCGTGAGCGACGACGCCACGGGCGGAGCGCCCACGAGCTTGAGCCACGTGGAGAGCTGCTGGATCGCGAGCTTCACCCGCAAGTCGAGGACCCGCCTCTTGAGGTCGACAGGCCCGTTCACCGTCACGCCAGCGTCGGGCATCGACAACGTCAGGCCACGGGCGCTCGCCACGCCGTCGTGGAGTCGAATTCGCCCCTTGATGCGCGCGTTCCGTCCCAGCAGCAATTCGGGCTGGATCGCCAGATCCGCGACCGTGCCCTTGGCATGGACTTGGCCCGATAGCCACGAGTTACCCGCGAGCACCACGGCCTCACGTGGGAGGTACTCCGCGAGATCGAGGGGTTCCTTGATCGACAGGGTCGCGTCGAGCCGGATGGGATCCTCGGGCGCGCTCGCTGACGCACCTTCTGGCGGGGCAGGAGGCACGTGAAACCGCGCGTTTTGGAGCTCGGCCTTGCCACCGAGGAGCTGCGCCTCGAGGACCGGCACCTCTCCGTCGCCCGTCAAGGAATCAAGAGAAAGCTCGAAATTCTCGACGAGGAGCGGGAACAGAGCGAGCTCGACGCCCGTGCCGTGGGCGGTGTACTTGGGTCCTTCGTAGCTGCCGCTGATGGTTCCGGCGAATTCGAGGTGGTCCCCTTGGACGACGCCATGAGACAGGCGTCGTGCCAGGCCTCCTGCATTCTTGGCGTCGACCGCCAGCTCGACCCCGCCTGTTCCGTACATGTCCTTGAGCTCGCCATGCGCGCGCACGGCTGCGCCCTCGACACTCCGCGCGGTCAAGTCGTAGACCAACGCGTCCATCCGATCGCGCGGGATGGCAAAGCGAGAGGTGCGGACTCCTTGGAAATCGAAGTGCAGCGGCTCGGGGAGCGATGGGATGAGAAGGTCCAGGCTCGCGCGGTCCGCGCGCACCGTCGTGGTCTCGAAGGTGAACACGGGAATGAGAGGCTTTGGGCCCGGATCGCGGACAGACGCGAAGAGCGTCCCGTCCCGCGTGCTCATGTTCTCGAAGTCGGCCTTCCAAAAGACGAAATGAAGCTGGAGGTCGAGGTCCTTGATGGTGACCCGAGGGAGATCGTAGCGCTGCCCGCTCGGGGTCTCGTCGGCGTGACGCTTGGGAGGCCGCTTCTTGGCATCAAACGCGGCCAAGAGCCCCACCTCGCTCGCGAACAGACCGTTCGGGGTGAGGATTTCCTCGACGAGGCACCAGGCACGCCGGCCGCCTGGCTCACCTTCGATCACGAGGTCGTCGAAAAGGAGGTCATGGTATCCCCAGGGTGATATGGCGTCCCAGAGGCGCAGGGTGCCGTGGACGCGGGGTGCATCGAGGATCTTCTTGCCCGATGCGTCGATGAGGCGTGCCCCACGCGCGCGCACGGGAAGTCGCCCCGTGGTGAGCGCGGAGGTTGCGAGGTCGCCCATTTCCCACTCGATGGTGTCGACCTCGATGCGACCGCGGATGTAAGGGTTTACGAAGCCGTCGAAGATGAACCGGCAAAGACGCGGACCATGGAAAAACGTGCGGGCCACGATCAGGCTGCACGTGACCAAGATCACCGAGATTCCCACCGGCCAGGCTAGCCGACGGAGCCACTTCCGCACGTCGTGACGGTAGCATGGGGAGGGTGGCGGCGCCATGCGGGGCGACATGCGGGGCGAGCTTCCGAGCTTCTGCTGCCCGCCGATGATAATCGGCGGAGCGGGATCTGCTATGGTTTCCGCGTGCGAACGCCAGCTGCCTCCGCCACCCGAATGACCATCGTCGACGGTTCGGGCTACATCTTTCGCGCCTTTTTTGCCCTCAAGCAGCAGCGGCAAGGGGGCCGGAACGTGGAGCTCACGACGAGCCAGGGCATGCCCACGGGGGCGCTCCACGTGTTTGCGTCCATGCTCCTCCGGCTGTACTTGGACGAGCGCCCCGAGTTGTGCGCGGTGGTCTTTGACTCTGACGGCAAGACATTCCGGCATGAGATCGACGCCGAGTACAAGGCCAACCGCCGCGAGCCTCCCCCTGACTTGATCCCCCAGTTCCCATGGTTCGAAAAGATCGTGGCGGCGATGAACCTTCCCGTGGTGCGGGTGGACGGTGTCGAGGCTGACGACGTGATCGCGACCATGGTGGCCCAGGCGCGGGCCCGCGGGCTCGACGCCGTGATTTACAGCGGGGACAAGGATCTCATGCAGCTCGTCGACGAGCACGTGGTGGTCGTCGACTCCATGCGCGACGTGGTCTACGACGTGGCCCGGGTGACGGAGAAGTTCGGCGTGCCCCCAGAGCGGGTCGGCGACTGGCTGGCGTTGCGCGGGGATTCGTCGGACAACGTGCCGGGGATGGACGGAATCGGCGATGTTACCGCTACCAAGCTGCTCTGCGAGCACGGCTCCATCGACGGAATCCTCGCCAACGCGAACAAGCTCACGGGGAAGCTCGGCGAGAAGTTCCGCGATCCCGAGCAGCTCCGCAAGCTGGAGATCTCGCGCCAGCTCGTCCGTCTTCGCCGAGACGTGCCGCTCCCCGGCGATGTCCTGTCCATGCGTCGACGAGACTGGGACGCGAGGGCGCTCGCCGAGATCTTCCGCGCCTTGGAGTTTTACCGGTTCTTGGCACGCCTCTCCGCCACGTTCGTGTGCGACCGGGATCGCTACCTCACGATCCTCGACGAGGAAGCCCTGGATCGCGTGCTGGACAAGTGCCGTGAGAACCGGGAAATGGCCGTCGATACCGAGACCACCCACCTGGACCCGGTCCGCGCCGAGCTAGTGGGCGTGTCCGTCGCGACGCCGGGGCATCCGGCGGTTTATGTCCCGGTCGGACACCGGTTTCTCGGCGCGCCCAAGCAGCTCGACGCTTCCCTGGTGCTTGGAAAGCTCAAGCCTCTCCTCGAGGATCCGAGCGTCGCCAAGTACGACCAGAATCAGAAGTACGAGTGGGTCATCTTTGCCCGTCATGGCATCCGGATGGCTGGGGTGCGCTGCGACCCCATGATCGCCTCGTACCTCCTGGACCCGTCCCAGCCCTCCCACGGGCTCGACGCCCTCGCCAAGACACATCTTGGCCATGACACCATCAAGTACGAAGAGGCCTGCGGCAAGGGGAAGGACCAGAAAACCTTTGACCAGGTCGACCTCGCCATGGCGACGCGGTACGCCGCCGAGGACGCCGACGTAACGCTCGCCTTGGGGAAGCTCTTGCGGCCTCGCGTCGAGGCCGCCGGGCTCGCGTCACTCATGGACGACGTCGAGATCCCCCTTGGCAGGGTCCTTGCCACCATGGAGATGAGCGGCATCCGATTGGACGTGGGGAAGCTCCGAGAGCTTGGGCAAAAGGTCGGTGCTTCGTGCGCCGACCTTGAACGTCAGATCCAGGAATTGGCGGGGATTCCGGTGAACGTGTCGTCTCCGAAGCAGCTCGGCGAGCTCATTTACAACCGGCTAGGCCTGCGCACGGAGAGGATGCGCAAGACCAAGACTGGCTATTCCACGGACCACGAGCAGCTCGAGGAGTTGCTCGGCATGCACCCCATCATCAAGCCGATTTTGGAACACCGGGAACTTACCAAGCTCAAGGGAACCTACCTCGACGCACTTCCACCGCTCGTCAATCCCGAGACCGGGCGTCTTCACACCAGCTACAGCCAGGTCGCGGCTTCCACCGGGCGGCTGGCTTCCATGAGCCCCAATATCCAGAACATACCGGTCCGAACGCCCCTCGGACGGGAGATCCGCGGCGCTTTTGTCGCGGAGCCCGGACACGTGCTCATGTCGGCGGATTACTCACAGATCGAGCTCCGCCTCATCGCGCACTTGTCGCGCGATCCGGTGCTCTTGGACGCGTTTGAACGGGGGCTCGACGTGCACAGCCAGACGGCGGCCGAGGTTTTCGGCATTTCCATGGGTGAGGTCACGGCAGAGCACCGCCGCGTCGCGAAGGCGGTCAACTATGGCCTCGGCTACGGTCAGACCGACTTCGGGCTCTCTCGATCCTTGGACATCCCTCGCGAGGAGGCCCGTCGCTATATCGAGAGGTATTTCACCCGTTTTGCGGGAGTTAGGGCGTTCATGGAGACGGTGGTCGCACAGGCACGGGAGCATCAGCACGTGCGCACCATCCTCGGACGACGGCTGCCGATTCCAGGGATCACGTCCAGCCGGTATCCGGAACGCTCGGCTGCAGAGCGCCTTGCCCGCAATGCGCCCATCCAGGGCGGGGCGGCCGATATCCTCAAGCTCGCCATGAACCGTGTGCACCAGGTGCTCGAAAGCGGAAAACTTTGCGCCAGGATGCTGCTTTCTGTCCACGACGAGCTGGTCTTTGAGGTGCGAGAAGATGACGCACAGGCGCTCCGGGAGGCCGTGAAGCGGGAGATGGAAGCCGCGTTCCCGCTCGAGGTGCCGCTCGTGGTGGACATTGGGATTGGGAGATCCTGGGAAGACGCGCATTAGGCGAGCCCCCCTGCGCTGCCGCACATGTTGCTTAATCCCGGAAAACGGGATTAAATAACGATGGATCTGCGAGCGCATGCCGCCCACTACCCTCGGAGATACCCTGTCTGATTTGCCGGCGACTCAAGCCAGGCTGCGCGCCGAGGAGAAGAAGCTCGCGCTCGTTCAGGAGATTGGTAGGGCGCTGTCATCGGCCCTCGATCTGGACCGGCTTCTCGCCTTGATCATGGAGAAGATCATGGTCCTCATGGAGGCAGACCGCTCGACGTTGTATCTCCTCGGCGAGGACGGGACCGAGCTCTGGTCCAAGGTCATCCAAGGTGGGAATGTCCTCGAGATCCGCCTCAAGGTCGGGGAGGGGATCGCTGGCTGGGTCGCGCAATCCGGTGAGACCGTCAACATCCCAGACGCCTACACTGACAGTCGGTTCCAACCTGCGGTCGACCTGCGCTCTGGCTACCGGACGCGCTCGATCCTCTGCATGCCGATGCGCAACAACCACGGGGCGATCGTCGGCGTGATTCAGGTCCTCAACAAGCGCGGTGGTCCGTTTACCACCGAGGACGAAGAGCTCCTTGCGTCGCTGGCCAGCCAAGCGGCGGTCTCCATCGAAAACTCCAAGCTCTACCACTCGGTGGTGGGCAAGAACGTCGAGCTCATGGGGGTGCAGAAGCAGCTCGAGCAGAAGACGTACGAGCTCAACATCCTGTTCGAGATCGAGCAGGAGATGAACGCCGCTCTGGACCTGGACGAGCTTCTCTCGCGTCTTCTCAAGCGAGCCATGGACGTGGTTGGCTCGCTAGCAGGCTCCATCGCCTTGCGCGAGCGGGGCGTGAACGAGCTCTATTTCCGAAGCACGACTGGGGCCAAAAAGGACACGGTGCGGCACGTGCGCCTCCCAGCCGGTGAGGGGGTCCTCGGCTGGGTCGTCGCCCAGCGAACGCCCCTCATCGTCAACGAGCCCTCGCGTGACGCACGAAATGAGATCCGCTTGGCGAAGCTCATGGGCTACTCGCCGCAGAGCATCCTCTGCGCGCCGCTCATCGCCGAGTCGGAAGTGCTCGGGGCCATCGAGCTCCTCGACAAGAAGGCGATGAACGGGTTCGCCCAGGCGGACCTCAAGCTTTTGGTCCTCATCGCTGGGCAGGCTTCCAAGGCGATCCAGCTTGCCCGCGCCAAGGAGGAGCGGCTGAACCAGAGCCGGCTGGCGTCCATCGGGCAGATGCTGTCCGGGGTGCTCCATGATCTGAAGACGCCCATGACGATCGTCTCGGGCTACGCGCAGCTCATGGCCCAGATCGACGACTCGGAGCAACGCCTCCAGTACGCCGATCAGATCCTGAAGCAGTTCGATCACATGGCCGCCATGACGCGCGAAGTCCTCGCCTTCGCCAAGGGGGAGTCGAACGTGCTCCTCCGCAAGGTGTTCCTGCACAAGTTCCTCGACGAGGTCCAATCGCACCTCAAGCACGAGTTCGCGGGGAAGGAGATCCAGCTCGTGATCGACGCGTCGTACCGCGGCGCTGCGTACTTCGACGAGCAGAAGATCCTGCGCGTGATCCACAACATCGCGCGCAACGCCGCCCAGGCAATGCCGCTGGGTGGCACCTTCCGCATCAGCACGCGCGCCGATGGGGACCGCCTGGTTCTTGAGTTCACGGACACCGGCATGGGTATTCCTCCGGAAATGGAGGGGCGCCTCTTCGAGCTGTTTGCCACCTCGGGCAAGAAGGACGGTACCGGCCTTGGGTTGGCCATCGTCAAGAAGATCGTCGACGAGCACCGTGGGACGATCGGCTACCGGACGCAGCAGGGGGTGGGGACCACGTTTGCCATCACTCTTCCGCTGGAGAAGCCGAGCTCCATCCTCGATCGCACGGGTACCGGTGAGCGAGAGGCCGTCACGTCCCAGGTTCCGACGTAGTGGCCCGCGACCTTCGGACTTCGCGGAGCACGAGGCCCATCGTGGCGCCGTAGACAATCACAGGCACCACGATGCGTGCTGAGAATGCCCCGTAGCCCGCCGTGAACGCCAGCGCATAGACGATCCCCGACGGGAGCAGCGGCAGGTTAATGCGCGCCGTGAACCAAGAAAAAGGGGGGCCTAGCCCAAGGCCGACCGCGGCCAGGCGGAGCCCATCAACGAGAACCGATGCCGCGTCGTGACCGACGAACGCGAAGCCCGCCAAGAACATCAGGAATCCGACCACAGACCCAGCAAGCCCCGACCACGCCCCGTCGACGAGCATGCGAACATGCGGCCCGAGCTCTCCCGTAGGCCACATCGTCGGCATCGGAGGAAGCCCAGGCATTTGTACTGCGCTTGATGCAACGGCCGCGCCACGCTACGTCGCGACCGGCGGTTCTACCCGGCTAGCCATGTGGCGGATGTCCTTCCCCTTGACCATGAAGACAACCATCTCCGCCAGGTTGGTCGCGTGGTCGCCGATCCGCTCGAGATACTTGGCGACGGACTGGAGGCGGGTCGCGCGATAGATGTTGCGCGGGTTCTCCATCATGTAGGTCAAGAGCTCGCGGAAGAGCTGGTGGTAGTAGTCGTCGACGACGGCGTCACGCCTCAAGACCTCCTGCGCCCGCTCGGCGTCACCCTTGACGAACGCGTCCAGGGCGTCGCGGAGCATGCCTTCTGCCGCGTCGGCCATGAGCTGGATGCTTCGGTACGGCTTGAGCGGCTCCTCCTGGTTCAGCTCGATGACCCGCTCGCAGATGTTGACCACCAGGTCGCCGATGCGTTCCAGGTCGGTGACGAGCTTCAGCGCAATGGTAATGAAGCGGAGATCAGAGGCGACGGGCTGTCGTCGGGCAAGGATGCGCAGGCAGAGCTCGTCGGTTTCGACCTCCAGCCGATTGACCTGGTGGTCCATGGCAATCATGCGCTGGGCGAGCTCCATGTCCCGGTCGACGAGGGCTCGAATCGCGGAGCGCAACATCTCCTCCACCTTGGCACCCATGAGGAGGACCTGCTCGCGGAGCGTGCGAAGCTCGTTTTCGTACTCGAGGTCAGTGTGGAGTTTCATGACTCGCCTTCACGTTGATTACCCAAACCGTCCCGTAATGTAGTCCTCTGTTCTCGTATCGCTTGGCTTGGTGAAAAGCACGTCGGTCGGCGCGTATTCAATGAGCTCCCCCATGTAGAAGAAGGCGGTGAAATCGGAGACGCGTGCCGCCTGCTGCATGTTGTGGGTGACAATGACGATTGTGTAGCGCGTCCTGAGCTCGTGGAGGAGCTCCTCGACCCGGGCCGTGGCAATGGGGTCGAGCGCGGAGCACGGTTCATCCATGAGGAGGACCTCGGGCTCGAGTGCCAAGGCCCGCGCGATGCACAGGCGCTGCTGCTGACCGCCCGACAGGCTGGTGCCCGAGCGATCCAGGTTGTCCTTGACCTCGTCCCAAAGGGCGGCCTGCCGAAGAGATTTCTCGACAAGCGCGTCGGGGTCGCTCGGGCGCAGCCCGCACAGGCGCAGGCCGGCGAGGACGTTTTCGCGAATCGACATCGTCGGAAAAGGGTTGGGCCTCTGGAACACCATCCCCACGCGCCGGCGGACGCGGACCGGATTCACCCCGCGGCCGTAGATGTCCTTGCCGTCGAGAAGGACCCTCCCTTCGACGCGAGCGCCCGGCACGACTTCGTGCATGCGATTGAGGCAGCGCACGAATGTGGACTTGCCGCAACCCGAAGGCCCGATGACCGCGGTGACCCGGCGAGCGACGAGCGCGAGCGTGATTCCCTTGAGAGCGAGGTTCGCGCCAAACCACGCGCGCAGGTCCTCGGCGCGGATCTTCTCAAGCGTCCCCTCGGTCGACACGTGATCGGGTCTCCGGGCGTGCATCGTTACCAGTAGATCCTTCTTTGCAAGCGCATGCGCAACCATATGGCCACTCCATTGAGAAGCAACATCAGTGCGAGGAGCACGACGATCCCCGCCGCGGCATTGACGTGGAATTCAGCCTGGGGGCGTGAGACCCAGTTGAAGATCTGGATGGGGAGGGCGGTGAACGTATCGCGGAGGGACTCGGGTAGAAACGCCACGTATGTGAGTGCCCCGATGGTGATGAGGGGCGCGGTCTCCCCGATGGCCCGCGCGAGCGACAAGATGATGCCCGTGAGCACGCCTGGCAGCGCCATGGGAAGAACCACGCGCAGGAGGGTCGGCCACAGGTCAGCTCCCAGCGCAAAGCTCGCCTCGCGGAGGCTCCGCGGCACGGTTCGAAGGGCTTCTCGCGAGGCCATGATGACCATGGGAAGGAGGAGGAGCGACAAGGTCGCCGCGCCCGCGAGAACGCTTCGGCCGAGGCCCAGGACCCGCACGAAGACCTCGAGCCCAAGGAGCCCGTAGAGGATCGACGGCACGCCCGCGAGGGTGCTGATGTTGAGCTCAATAAGGGACGTGAGCCGGCTCGGGCGCGCGTACTCCTCGAGGTAAAGCGCTGCCGCCACCCCCACCGGAATGGCCATGACGGTCGTGAGCACCATGAGGTAGGCGCTGCCCACGAGGGCCGGGAGGATTCCGGCGCTCACGGCGTGCCTCGAGGGGAAGCTGGTGAGGAAGTCCCATCCCAAGCGGGGCCAGGCATCCACCAAGACATTAGCGAAGAGCGCGATCAAGAGCAGGAGCGGCAGCGCGAGGGCGAGGAGGCAGATCGCCCGGAAGGCTCGCTCGGCGCCGCGCGAAACCGCTTCAAGCTCGGTGTCCGGTGACGCCGTGGGCTTTGCCCTCATGCGGCGCCCCCCTTGAGGACTCGGCGGCGCAGGCGGTGAGAGACCAGGTTTAAGGTGAGGGTCATGACGAAGAGCGCGAGGCCGACGGCAAAAATGGTTCGGTACTCGAGCGTGCCGGTGGGCGTGTCGCCCAGGCTTACTTGCACGATAAAGGCGGTCATGGTCTCGATGGGGACTCGGGGGTCCAGCGTCAGCCGTGGCTGCTGGCCGGCGGCAATGGCGACGATCATGGTTTCCCCGATGGCCCTGGAAAGGCCGAGGATGGCCGACGCGGCGATCCCCGAGAAGGCCGAAGGGAGGGTCACCCGAAAGATCGTGGGCAGCTTTCCTGCGCCGAGGGCATAGGCACCTTCCTTCAAGGTCGGTGGAATGGCGTAGATCGCGTCCTCGCTGAGCGACGCGACGATCGGCAGGATCATGACGCCCATGACGATACCAGGCCCGAGGGCATTGAAGCCCGCAAGCCCTGGCACGAACTGCTGGAGTAGCGGGGTCATGATCGTGAGGGCAAAGTACCCGTAAACCACCGTGGGGATCCCGGCCAGGATCTCCAAGATTGGCTTCAATCTCCGGCGCGCGCGGTCCGTCGCGAACTCGGCGAGGTAAATCGCGGCCAGGAGACCCAGGGGCACCGCGACGATCACCGCAATAAAGGTTGTGAGGAGGGTACCGCCAAGGAGCGGCCAGATACCGAAGTGCTTGTCGGCAAAGAGCGGCGTGAACTCGGTGTCTCCAAGGAACTTGGCGGGTGAGACCTCGCGAAAGAACTCCCAGCTTTCGCTCACGAGCACGAGGACGATGCCAACGCTCGTCCCGATCGACAGAATTCCGCAGAGCGTGAGAAAGGCTGCGACTAATCTCTCGGACAGCGCCCGTGGGCGCTCCAGCTCCAGCGCTAGAGTGGTCTTGTGCGCCCGCATGCTACCTGGCCCTCTGCGCCTCGCGCGACAGGAGATCCTCGATGGAGACGCCAACCTGGGAGCCCTTGCCGCCGAACATGGATCCGGTGCGGCGGGCATGGACCCGTTCCTTGGCGAGGGCGTACGCTCGTTCTGGCAGGGGGATGTACCCCACTTCATGAACGAGCCGCGGGGCGTGCTCGAGGTAGAACTCGATGAACGTGGCGACTTCAAGCCGCTCGAGCGACTTCTTCGATACGTAGATGAAGATCGGCCGTGAGAGTGGCTGGTACGTGCCGCCCTCTATGGTGGCTGGCGAAGGAGGCACCGGCCCATCACCGTTCTCGGGCTTGCCGTCGTCTACGGGAAGGGCCTTTAGCTTGGCCTTGTTTTCCCCGTAGTAGGCGAATCCGAAGAAGCCCAGGGCGAGCGGGTCGGTGGCCACGCCTTGGACGAGGACGTTGTCGTCTTCACTGGAGGTGAAATCGCCGCGGCTTTCATGCTCCTTCCCCACGATTGCTTCGGTGAAGTAGTCGTACGTGCCGGAATCCACGCCCGGGCCAAAGAGGTGGATCTCTCGATCGGGCCAGCCGTCGCGCACCTGGCTCCAACGTGTGATCTTCCCCTGGGCCTCGGGCTGCCATAGCTTCTTGAGCTCCAGGGCGGTGACGTGGTGGGCCCAGTCGTTCTTGGGATGAACGACCACCGCGAGGCCATCGTAGGCGACGGGGAGCTCGACGTACTCGACGCCGCTCCTCGCGCAGAGATCGACTTCGCTCGGCTTGATGGGCCGCGAGGCGTCCGCCATGTCGGTCTCGCCTGCACAGAATTTCTTGAACCCGCCCCCCGTCCCCGAAATCCCCACCGTGACCCGCGTGGCGTGGGATTTCTGGAACTCCTCGGCCATTGCCTCGGTAATGGGGAAGACCGTGCTCGACCCATCGGCCACGACGCGGGTGCTGGGAGCCTGCTTCTTGCAACCGCCGGCCAGGATCACGGCCATGGCGAGCAGGAGCTTGCCCGTCTTGTCTGTTTTCATGATTTCTCCAACTAGCATTGCTTCGTGACAAGTCGGTGACGTGCAGGCGAAGTCTTGGTGTCGCCGTGCGGCCATTTCCATGGGGGGAAGCATGATGATGGCACTTGAAGTAGAGCGGCGCTCATGGCCCCCGTCTCCTCTACAACACCCCCGACGGCAACGAAAACGAGAACGTCGAGCCCACGCCTACCGTGCTCTCGACGCAAATGGAGCCCCCCATCGCTTCAACGAGATGCTTGACGATCGCGAGTCCCAGCCCAGTTCCCCCCTGCTCGCGGGAGCGGCCCGGGTCGACGCGGTAGAAGCGCTCGAAGATCCTCGGCAGGTGCTCTTTCGCGATGCCAGGACCCGTGTCGACGATCGACACCGTCACGTGCGACGTGGAGCACGACGCCCGGGCGACGACCCGGTTGCCAGGGGTCCCGTGCTTCACCGCGTTATCGAGCAGGTTCCAAAGAACCTGCTCGAGCGCCCTCCTATCGGCCCGAATGGGGAGGCCCGGCGGCACTTCGCAAAGCAGCATGACCTCTCTCTTGAGCGCGTGCGGCCGGAGCCCCTCTTGGACCATGACCACGATCCCGGCGAGCTCCACGTCCTCGACGCGAAGCTGGTACTCGCGCGACTCGATGCGCGACAGGTCCAAGAGGTCTTCCACCAGGTTCTGCAGGCGTTCCGCATTCCGCGCGAGGATGCCAAGGAAGGTCGGCGCTGCGTCGGGATCCACGAGCGCCCCATCGCTCAGGGTCTCGGAGGCCGACCGGATGGCTGTGATTGGAGTGCGCAGCTCATGGGACACGTTGGCGACGAAGTCGCGGCGCAGGGACTCGAGCCTCCTTAGATCAGTCACATCCACGAACACCACGAGCATCCCACGCGCGTCCCCGCGCTGCGCCGCATCGGGATGAGCTGCAAGGTTGCTCGCCCGCACGAGGAGCCTCCTCGGACGAATGCCTGGGACCTCGATTTCCCCGGTCATGGGGCTGCGCTCTGCCTGCGCCCTCCCAAGAAGCGCCACGAGCTCGGCGTGCCGGACCGCCTCGATCGGGGGCCTTCCGACGACGTCCGAAGACAGAAGAAGCATCTCTCGAAGGGCAGGGTTGACAAGGGCCAGCCGACCGTCAGAGCCGAGCACCAGGACACCCTCTTGCATGGCGTCGAGGATTCCCGAGAGCAGGTCCCTCTCCCCGCGCAGCTCCCCCAGGGTCCGATCGAGGCTCGAGGCAAGCCCATCGAGCGCGCCGCCAAGCTCCCCCAGCTCGTCGGGAGACCCGACGCGCGCTCGTGCGGAGAGATCGCCCGCCTGCATCTTGCGGGCGGCCCCGGTGAGGGCACGGACCGACGAGGACAAGCGCCTCGTAGCGACGAGCGATGCCACCAGCGCGACTGCTAGGGCAAGAGAAGCCCCGCTCCAAAGCGCCCGGCGTGCGGCGCGAATCGCCGCGTCCACCTCGGTCAGCGGCAGCGCCGCCCGCACCACACCGATCGCTCCGTTCTCGTCTTCGAACGGCTCCGCCACGTACAGCATCCGCTGCCCCGTCGTGGGGCTCCTTCGACTGCTCGTTCCTCGGCCACGCTCGAGAGCCGACGCGACTTCCGATCTGGCGGAGTGGTTCTCGAGGCGCGGGAGCTCGACTTGGGGCACCGCGGAATCACCGAGGACAACGCCGTCCCGGCGGATAATGGTCACGCGTGCGTGCGCCCGCGCCCCGAGCTCATCCGAAAGCTCGTCCCACGCCTCGAGGTTGTCCAGGGGAATCCGTGCCCGTGCGGCCCGATCCTGGATGAGTGAGAGCCGGACGAAGAGATCCTGCTCGGCGCGAGCCGTGAGCTGATCCCTAAGACTCGCCGAAAGGTACGCGCTGATGGCCACAACCGAGGCGATCGTAACCGTGGCGGAGAAGACGAGGAGCTTCGTGCGGAAGGCCAGGTTCATCGTTGACTGCCGTCGCTCTTCGCCTAATCTTCGGCCTAATCTTCGGCCTCGTCGGGAGTTTCGGCGAACCGGTACCCTGCGCCGCGGACGGTACGGAGGTAGGCCGATGCGGGCCCGAGCTTCTCTCGGAGCCTTTTCACGTGCGTGTCCACCGTCCTGCTCGTCACGTCCGAGTCCATTCCCCAGACGTCTTCGAGAAGGGTTTCACGGGACTGGACACGGTTCTTGCGCTCATGGAGAAGCAAGAGGAGCCTGAGCTCTAGGGAAGTGAGCTCGATTTCCCGGTCGTCGACCCAGGTTCGATGCGCGCCCTTGTCGACGCGCAGTCGGCCAAACACGACCACTCCCGTGGGCTCCAGCTCAGGCTGGGCTCGTCGGAGAATGGACTGAATACGGAGCACGAGCTCGCGCATGCTGAAAGGCTTGGTCACGTAATCGTCGGCGCCGAGCTCGAACCCCACCACCCGGTCAACTTCTTCGGACTTGGCCGTGAGCATGATGATAGGAATTGTCTTCAGGGCCGGATCCTGGCGGATCGCCTTGCACACCTCGGTCCCCGGGGTATCGGGCAGCATGAGGTCCAGGAGAATGAGATCAGGGGGGCGCGCCCGGCATTGGTCGAGCCCCTCGGACCCGCGCGCGCAGGCACGCACCGCGTGCCCTGCTCTTCGCAGGTTGTACTCGAGGACGGCCCGGAGGTCCGCTTCGTCCTCGATGATCAGTACGGTGCTCACGGCGACGAACTATAGCGCGCGCTTGTGACGCTGCGGTGACATCGTGGTTCCGGGCATGCTACACGGCCGCACCAGGGTGCATCGTCCCCTGCCCGCCGCGTTCTCCCAAGTTAGGAGGCTGCCTCACCCGGGTGCCTCCCGAGACCGGACGATCCGCGCCTCCTCGACATGGGAATTCGAGGGCTTGCCAGCCAGCGCGGTCCTTCGCACGGCGGCATGGCGCTTGCTCATGAGGCCCGGCGCACCACTAAGAGACAGGAGAAAGGACACTGCCATGAAGAACTCTCGTGTAGACATCGTCCGCGCTTGGAAGGATCCCGAGTACCTCGCCAGCCTCTCGGATGAAGATCGTGCAGGGCTTCCTGCCAACCCAGCGGGAGCCATTGAGCTCTCCGACGAAGACCTTGGGCGCGCCCAGGGCGGCGTTCGTGAGACGTACGTCGGGCCCTATAGCGCTATTTATACGATTACCGCCGAGTGCCAGGGCTGCAACAGCTGGCGTACTTGGTGGTAGTCGCGGCGGCGGCTCATTGACAAGGGCCGGGGTCGCCAGGTTGCGGCCCCGGCCTTTCTTAACTTCTCGCGGGGAGCCGAGAATGCGCAACGTGGCCACAATCAGCGGGGCTGCCCGTCCACAAGGTTCGCCCCTGGATATCTACCAGGTGGTCGAGCTCGATGGCGTGCCGGTCACCTGCGGCTTGATTCATTCGCGGGACACCCACTTCGACCGAAACGACCCCAAGAACCGAAGGAACGTGCTCGTCCGGGTCAAAGCCTTCTCTTGCAACTACCGAGACAAGTCGCTCATCCACCAGGTCGCACGCGCGGGTCGTGACGGCGGATTCTACGTGGTCGGCTCTGACTTCGTCGCCGAGGTGCTCGAGGTTGGCGACGATGTGACGAGCCTTCGTCCTGGCGATCGCGTGATTGGAAACGGAGCGTATCCAGATTCGGGCGTGGCGGGGGTGCCGGGCGGCGTGCCGACGAATCATGCCTCGAAGGAGCTCCAGGTCTTCCACGAGGCGAAGCTCATCCAGATCCCACCCTCGATCCCCGACCCAGAGGCAGCAGCCCTTGGCATTGGGGCGCAGACGGCGTACGCCATGGTCCGCAGGCTGGACCTGCCGCGGGGCGCCAACGTCCTCGTCACGGCCGCCAAGTCGAACACCTCGCTCTACGCCATTGGCCTTCTGGCTCGCCTAGGAATCAACGTGTACGCGACGAGCACGTCACGGCGCTTCGAAGATTGCTTGATCGAAATGGGTCTCAAGGAGCTCATCGTCGTCGATCGAGGGGCAAGACCCTTGGGACCTCCCTCGCGAATCCGTGAGCTTGTCCAGGAGACCGGGGGCTTTGATGGAGTCATAGACCCGTTCTTCGATCTTCACCTGGAGCGCGTCATTGGCCTGATCCGCATTGGGGGCAGGTACATCACCTGTGGGTGGTACGACCAGCACCACGAAATCCTCGGCTGGCCCTCCCTGCTCAGGCAGTTCAACGGCGCCCACGTGCTCGCCACGGCCATGATCCGCAACATCCAGCTCATTGGCAATTGTGGTGGAACGACCAGGGATCTCGAAGCAGCGATTGAAGACCACGCGAGCGGTCACCTGCGCGTCGCCGTTGACTCGGTGCACGAGGGTGGCGACGTCGGGGCTTTCTTCCATCGCACGTTCAACGCCTCCGATCGGCTTGGAAAGGTGATCTATCGCCATGCCTGAAGTCATTTCCCGCAAGGCCCCAGAGTCTCTCGCTGATCACCCGGCGTGGTATAGCGCCCTGACTCTGGGCGAGCGCAGAAGGGTCCTCTCGGGCCGTGAGCAATCCCCGGTGACCGATGAGGAGCGACAGCTCGTAGAGCGCAGGCTTGCTCGCTGGCGAAAGGCGGCACCCTTTGATCAAGAGGCAGCGCTCGAGCGGCGCCTTTCCGCAGAGCAGGTAACGCTCGATGGCTTCACCCGCGTCCTCGGGACCAAGGCCGAGGAGCTCCGGGCCCTCGTGGGCGAGTTGCCGGATTGGCTGTCAGCGCTCCAGGAATCCGCGACACGCGATGACGATCTCCCGCCCATGCCGGAGCCACCAAGCGGACGGCAAGCGAGCCACGTGCTCGCCGCCGTGGAGCCACTCATCAGGAGGGCGCTCGCCGAAGTGCGCGACCGCGTCGATCACCTGGTGTCGCGCGAGCCTGGGCTCCCATTCGACGGCGAGCGAGCGGCGAGGATGCTCCTCGACCCGCTCGCGATTTCCCTGCTCTCCATGGTGAGCCGCACCTTCGTGCTCGAGCTCAACGTGGCGCGGATGCAGGGCGTTCTCCCAGGTGCAAGTCCAGAGGAGCGATTTGCCCGATTCTGCGAGCGGCTCAAGGA
Organism: Deltaproteobacteria bacterium; assembly: GCA_016210055.1. GTDB lineage: Bacteria > Myxococcota_A > Polyangia > Haliangiales > SHYZ01 > JACQUZ01. The sequence continues at coordinate 32,411 of JACQUZ010000131.1, forward strand.
TCCCGCAGTCGCCGGTGCGTTGTTTTGCGAGTACCCGGTTCTCGCCCGGCAGGTGGTTCTCGCCATCTGGCAGTGGCGTGACTTCGCCGTCGAGTTCTTCGAGAGATTGGCCACTGACTGGACGCCGATTCGCGAGTCGTTCTTCTTGGGAAGGGATCCCGGTCCGCTCGAATCGGCCC
>JACQUZ010000128.1 GCA_016210055.1 Deltaproteobacteria bacterium
CCCGAGCACGACCTGTTCATCCAGCTCATGAAGCTCAAGAACACCCTCCGCCACATGCGTGGCGAGGAAATGATCACGCACTTAGAAGTTTAGAAGCGTATCGAACTCGGCCTCGCTGATCACCTTGACCCCGTGCTTGAGCGCGGCCTCGAGCTTGGTCTTGCCCGTTTCTGCTCCCGCCACGAGGTACGTAGTTTTCTTCGAAACCGAACCGGTCACTTTGGCCCCAGCGGCCTCGATGCGACGAATGACCTCTTCACGGGGCCGTGACAGGGTGCCCGTGACGCAAAACGTCATCCCTCCCAAGGGGCCACCGGATTGCTGGTCGGGCAGGGCGGGGTCAACCCCATGCGCGCGAAGCTTGTCGATCACCTGTCTTCCCTGAGGGTCAGCCAGGAACTCGGCAACGGAACGGGCAATCACATCCCCGATGCCGTCGATCACGAGGAGATCGTCCACCACGGCGTCGGTCCCCTTCTCGTCCAAGAGCGCGAGCAGCGAATCGAGCTTGCGGCAATGGGCGGCGATCGCCCTCGCCGCCACGCTTCCCACGTGCGGAATGCCCAGGGCCGCAAGGAGCCGGCCGAGCGTCGCGGCGCCCCTTGCTCGTTCAATGGCGTCCACGAGCTTCTGGGCGCTCACTTCAGCGAAACCCGGGAGCGCGAGCAGCGAATCCTTCTGAATCCGGAAGATGTCAGCTACGTCAGTGATCAATCCTGCTTCGATGAGTTGATCGGCGCGCTCGAGCCCCAGCCCCTCGATGTTGAGCTGGCCGCGCCCTGAGAAGAAAGCGACCGACCAGAGAAGCTGTGAACGACATGCCAAGCGGTTCGGGCAGCGCAACGCCACCTCTCCCTCTTGGCGAACGAGCGAATGCCCGCATGATGGGCAGTGGGTAGGAGGTCGAAAAGGCTCCTCGTGCGACGCCTCGGTCACCGAGATCACCTGTGGGATTATCTCGCCCGCCTTCTCCAGGAGCACCCGATCCCCACGCCGAAGGCCCAGTCGCGTCACCTGATCCCAGTTGTGAAGCCCTGCTTTCTTGACGATGGTCCCCGAAAGCTCCACGGGTTCGAGGACCGCGGTGGGCGTCGCGACCCCCGTTCGACCGACGGTGACGAGGATGTCGCGAAGGGTCGTGGTGACCTGGCGGGCGGGGAACTTGAAGGCGATGGACCACCGCGGGAACTTGGCCGTAGCGCCGAGCTCGCGCCGTTGAGCGTACGAGTCCACCTTGATGACGAGGCCGTCGGCGTCGAAAGGGAGGGAGTCGCGCCGCGTCTCCCAGCTTCGCACTACCTCGAAGAGGTCGTCGAACCCCTGACACGTCACGATGTCGCTCGAGACCGGCAGGCCGGCCTTCCCTATCCATGCGAGCGAAGCGCTGTGGTTCTCATGGAAACGATCACCGTCCACGAGCTCGTAGAGCAACACCTTGATGGGCCGCTCAGCTACCCTGCGGGGGTCCTTCTGCTTGAGGGTTCCGCCGGTAGCGTTGCGCGGGTTCATGAAAGGCTCTTCCCCGGCCTCGATCCGCGCCTCGTTCATGCACGCAAAGTCCTCGCGGGCAAGGAACGCCTCGCCGCGAATGATCGCCGACACGCGCTCGGGAAGGCGGAGTGGCAAGCTGCGGACCGTGCGCAGGTTCGCCGTGATGTCGTCGCCGGTCCTGCCATCGCCCCTCGTCGCGCCGAGCGCGAGCACGCCGTCCTCATACGTAACCTCGATCCCGATGCCGTCGATCTTGGGCTCCACGACGTAGGTCGGCATGTCTCCGCCGAGCCCCTTTTGCACCCGCTCGTGGAACGCGCGCAGGTCCGCCTCGTCGTACGTGTTGTCGAGGGACAGCATGGGCACTGCGCGGACCACCTTGGCGAACTCCGATATCGGCGCATGCCCCACGCGCTGCGTCGGCGACCAGGGGACGACCATGGCGGAAAACTGCGCCTCGAGGGCCTTGAGCTCTGCGTTCAGGAGGTCGTACTCGCGATCGCTTATCGTTGGGCGGTTGTCTTCGTAGTAGCGGCGATCGTGCTCAGCGATGTCGCGAATGAGCTGGTCGTAGCGGGTGCGGATGTCGACGGGGATGGTCATGTGGCCGAAGAAGTCTAGCACTCGAATACGACTCAAAAGAGCGGGATGGCGCGCTCCGGCTCCTCCTTGGTCCTCGGGCTCGCCCGAGGCGGGCGTCTTCTTTCAGGCAACGGCGCGCGTCCGGCATCGGGTGGTGGAAGCACCTCGGTGACTGTGCCCGCGTCGGACGGCATGACCGGCGGCGCGACCAGCGGCAAGCTCGCGTCAGAGTATTGGCCAACGTGCATCGGCACGCTTTTCGAGTGGCCCGTGAGCCAGATCGAAAGCGCCACGATGGCTACGATCGCGCCTGCCCACCACCACGAACGTCGACGACTGGGTGAGGCATCGCCAACGGCCACGCTCCGAGCCGGCATGAGGGTCGATGAGTCGTCGAGCGCCGCCGCCGAGCCTGGCTCGCGAGGAGCAAGCACGCTTGGCTCGAGGCCCTGGATCACCCGGATGACCTCCTCCGCGCTCCCAGGTCTCTGGTCGGGATTCTTGGCCAGGAGCCGTCGGTGGAGGGTACGAATCGGCTTGGGAACCGGCGTCCCGTCGACGAGCCTCTCGGGCAGCGCCGGCGAAAGCTCGGAGACCTGCCGCATCATGACCACCGTGGCCTCTCCTCCGAGGAGACGTGGACGTCCAGTGAGCATCTCGTACAGGACGCAGCCAAGTGCAAACAGGTCCGAGCGGTGGTCCACGGCCTGCCCTAGGACTTGCTCGGGTGCCATGTATTGCGGCGTTCCCAGGGCCTGGCCAGCTTGGGTGAGGCCGCTGATCTCCCCGGTCTCCGTCTCAGACTCGGCACGCACCGCTTTTGCGATCCCGAAGTCCGTGACCTTGACGTGCACGCCCGCGGCCACTGAATCCACGAGGAACACGTTCTCTGGCTTGAGATCCCGGTGGACGACTCCGGCCTTTTCGGCATCGAGGAGCGCCTCGGCCACTTGAAGCAGCACGCGGCGCGCCATCTCCATGCCTAGCGGCTGCCCAGGCGCAAGCCACTGGCGCAGTGTCTTCCCTCGGAGCAGCTCCATGACGAGAAACGGGAGCTGCGTGTCGTCGTCGAGCCCGAACTCGAACACCCTGACCACGTGTGGGCTGGACAAGCTGCAGGCCAGCCTTGCTTCCTGGCAGAACCGCAAGAACCTCACGCGGTCGCTCACGTGCTCGGCAGGAAGTGTCTTTAGGGCCACAAGCTGCTCGGTTCCGAGCTGGACGGCTTGGTACACGCGCCCCATCCCTCCCTTGCCAAGGAGGTGCTGGATTCGGTAACGCCCACCAAACGCCTGACCTTCGAGCAGGTCGCCGGAGCCCGCAAAGAAGCCCTTCCGTACCGTGGGCAAGCCATCACGCGGACAGAACCGGGCTTCGCTCTCCCCCGCGCACGCTGGGCAGAGACGGAGTTCCTTTCCGGTTTCTTGCCTGCTCATCCCGTGACTCTCAAGGCATTTTAGCGTAACGTCCGCCCCGACTCGGGAGTGCCGACTCGGGAGTGGAATTGCCATGCTTGTGACCAAGCGCACCTTAGAGCCAGCTCGTCTCGCCCTGGTTGCATTCATCACCATCTTCTTCGTCGCCCACGGGCTGGCGGCCGCGGCAGGATCCAAGAAGAAACCGCGCGGCCCGGCAGCCAAGGATCCTTGCGCGGAAACCGAAAAGACCGTCGAGCAGGCTCTTAGCTCCAAGAACCAAGGGGATCTGGAAGCAGCCCTTGTCGCCCTCGAAACCACGCAAAAGGAGTGCCCGCACCCTCGCCTCGCCTTCAACATAGCCCGCGTCAAAGAGGATCTCGGAAGGTACCGAGAGAGCTATGAGGGATTCCTCCGCGTCGCCGCCATGCCTGGTGTCGAGTCCAGCGTGCGGGACCTGGCCGAGCTCCGTGCGGGCGAGCTAAGACCCCGCGCTGACAAGCCCGTGCTCCGGGCCACGCGGCTGCCCGACGAAGGCGTGGTCACCGTGAGCGGTGAGCGTATCGACGGAGCGGGCACCGAAAAAGTGCTGCTTGCCGAGGACAACAGCGTGATCTGGGCCGGCGGCGACGGACGAGTGCTCATGCGCGCCGAGAAATATCCTAGCGGCCAAAGGACCGACGTGGATTTCGTGGACTTGCTAGGCAAGGAGACTGGCTGGCTGGAGTGGCCCAAGGAAGACCCAGGCCGCGCCGCCTGGGTTGACGGCGTCGCCATCCCGGTGGGGCTTTTCACGCTGCGCCGTCTCGAGCTTCCGCCCGGAGCCCACTCGGTGCGGATCGAGCGCGCGGAAGGAGCGCCGATTGAGCTGCAGGTAGAGGTGCAGGCGGGGCATGGGCAAGAGCTTGCGGCCGCCATCGCGGCAGCGACGCGCGTGGGCGAGGCAAGGGAGCCTAAAGAGCCTGCGCATCGAAAATCCCTGGGCATCCTCCCCGCTGCGACGGCGTCGGCGGGGTTGATCATCGCTGGCGCTGGAGCGTGGATCCTCAAGTCCTCCGAGGACACGGCGGACGAATACCGCAAGGAGATCGCCAAGCCCTATCCAGACATGACGCGCGCGCTCGACCTCTATGATTCACACGCCGACAAGAAGCAAAAGGGCACCATCACCTTGGGAGTCGGAACGGCGGTTGTGGTCGGCGGGGTGAGCTGGTGGCTCCTCGAGCGGTATCTTGGTGAGGAGTCCCCCCGGGTGTCGCTTGAGGTAACGCCGAGCGGCTCTGTTCACGTGCGAGGGAGCTTCTGATGGACAGGCTTGTTCGATATTCGATCTGGGTGGCTCTTCTCCTGGGGTGCAGCGACTTGCCCGAACCGACCGCGCTCCGCTTTACCTGCCAGGACGACTCATCGTGCGCGGCCGGGTACTTGTGCGACGACTTCCAAAAGGCTTGCCTCCCGCTCGCGAAGGCATGCAGGCTTTACGTCACGCCCGGCGCGAAGGTGGCAGGGGCCGATGGCTCGGCCGATAGGCCCTTCCCGCTCATTCAGAATGCCGTCGACAGCGCAGTAGACGACTGCGCGATCTACGTCGGAGAAGGCACCTACGAGGAAGCCCTCACCGTTTCGGCGCGTCGCGGCAAGCTGCTCGTCACCGGGGAGCACGCGACGGAGCCCCCGGTCATCCAAGTTCCCAAGGACAAGGAAGACGGAATTCTCGTCGAGGCCGACCACGTGTCGCTAATCCGATTGAGCATTCAGGGTGGGGCGCACGGTGTCCACTTCCGCGGCAAGTCCAATCGCCAACTCGAAGGGGGACACGCACAGTCCATTACCATTGACGGCATGGACGCGGCACCGACTACCCCGGGGCTGGACTCTGCGGGCGTGCTCCTCGAATACACCAACGGGACCAAGGTATCGAGCGCAACCATCTCGCGAGTGCGGGCGGCCGTCGGGAAGAACTTCTCGTTTTGCTTGAGCGACTTGGACGCCGAGCGCTGCGTGCGCGACCGGAGCTCTTGCTCCTGCGGAACCAACCCTGGGCGCACGGGTGCGGGAATCCTTATCGCCCATTCCACGGGCTGCAGTGCCATGGACAACAGCATCTCCAACGTCGTCGGTGGCCCAGGAGGGATCGCGAGCGGCTGGAACCAAACAGGTGGGGCTGGAGGGATCGGCGCAGGCGTGCTTCTCCTGTCTACGAGTACCTGCACCATCAAGGGCAATGTCATCTCGAATGTTCGAGGTGGCGACGGATTCGGCAAGGGGGATTCCTTCATCAACGGAGGTACAGGCGGGGTGGGAGCTGGGATCTACCTCCTCGCGGCAGGGGGAGGAGCCCAGGCAAATCGCATTGCGAGCAACACGATCACGCAGGTCGCGGGTGGAATCGGCGGCCCGGCGAAACGGCTGAATGGAGAGCTCGAAGCCGAGGGCTCGACTCAAGAGGGATTTGGCGTGTACGTCGGCAAGGAAGCAGTAGAGAACTACTTCGACAGGAATACCATCGACGGGGAGGGCATCGTGTACATCTACGACGCGACCCCCAATTCGTCGGTGGAGCTGGACTCGCTGGAGAAGGAGGTGAATCCGACGAACCTCGGCAAGGTGGTGGTGGTCAAGTCGCCTGGCCTGAAGCTGAAGGCGGCAGCGATCGCCAACTACCGGGGTGAGGCGGGGCAGGCCGGGGAGTATTACCGGCACCCCAAGTACGGCGTGGGCGGCTTTCCAGGCCTCCCTGGCGTGGGGATTCGCCTCATCCAGTGCACGGACTGCTCGGTGACCGGGTTCGAAATAAGGAAGATAACGGGTGGGCGTGGAGGCAGCGGTCCTAACGGTTTCACCGGCGGAGTTGGCGGCGATGCGATTGGCGTGTACTTGCAGGGGTGCAAGAACACGACGGTGGACGGCAAGGTCGACTTGCCAACCCTAGCCGGCGGCAAGCAGGGCTACTACACGCAGGGGAAGGACGGGCAGGTCATCGAGAAGAAGGAGGAGTAGGGAGGCGTGCGGTTTTAACGGATTTAATGGACCTTGGCGCCATCCACGACGCCGTGGAAGCTAATCCCAATCGTACCGGCAATCCAATCTGAGCCTACCCAAGCGCCACAGGCGAGGCTGCGGTTAATCGCGAACTTGGCTCCGGTAATGGTGTGACCGGCATTGCGATCGATCTTGCCGTCGACGCCGCCAAGGGCCACGTCAGCGCAGGCGAGGCCGTTCTGGAAGGCCCCGTTGAGCAACGCGATGTTGAACGCGACCAGGTGTCCGTTGTTGTTGCCGTCGTTGTTGTCGAGCCAGTAGCCCCAGCCGAGGACCTTGCCGTTGTCAAAGTAATGGGCCGCCCAAGCGGGATAGATGCCGATCAAGCGGGCAAAGAAGTCATAGATCCCGTTGACAGTCAGGTCCATCGAGCCAGGGATGAGCCCAGGCATGCCCTCGAGGGCCTTGGCTGCGCCTGTCTTCACGTTGGTGCAGAACTGGCTGGGAAGCCCGGCGCGGTTGCAGCGCTCTTGAAGGTCGGCCACCACGTCTCGCACGTCTGGCTCCTCGCAGGGGAGCGGGAAGGTCAAGGCGTCGGCCCAGTTCTTCTGGTTGCCGCCCACTTTGCCGCCCAAGGCCACGTTGATGGTGACGCCGGCCTGCTGGCAGGCGAGGTCGTAGGTGCCCGTGAAGTCGGTGGGCGGACGGGATTGGCCCGCTCTTGCGGTTGCGCTGGGAGCGAACACGAGCACCCCGAGGAGGATGGGAAGGGAAGATCGCCAGGAAACCCCAATCATGCGCCGAAAGCTCATCGATACGTATCCTTTCTGCCGGAACACAGGACGGCCGCAGCGCCGTAAAGCAACCCGAGTGCCAAGCCCGGATTATTCATCCGTGGACCGAGCCCGACGGTCGAGACGCAAGCAGCCGAAGGAGCGACGAGGGAGCTGGCTGGCGGCCAGCGACCGAGGAGCGACGCACGGATGCGCCGCGGATCGGCCGTCAGGCGACGGGAACGGGTGAATA
>JACQUZ010000129.1 GCA_016210055.1 Deltaproteobacteria bacterium
GCCCGCCTCCGCCACCACCCCCACCGGCAAGTTCGCGGGCCTGCCCTCGAGCAAGTCGGGCTCGTGCCAGGCGGTTCTGGACAACTTCAAGCAAGGGGCATACCCGCAGGTGTCTCCGACCCTGTCCCTGTCGTCGTTTTACACGAGCGCCTGCAAGCTGACCGATGAGACCCTGCGCCTCGGGCTCGGCACGATGATCGCCACGGACCACCACAAGATCTACCTGTGCCCGCTCATGGCGCCTGTCCTCGGCCCGCTAAGCCCTGCGGTCGCCGCCGAGCGTACCCTTTGCTATGACCCGGACGACGCCGGCGCCATGCTCCTCGAATCACGGCGTTTCGGCGACAGTGCCCTGGACGTTTCGGGCGACCTCGAATGTGGCGACGGCAGGGTGCCGCACGGCGTCGACCTTGTCGGTCATGCGGATCGCGCGCGCCTCGCCGGAACACCTAAGCTTGTCACCGCCGCCATGGTCAAGGCCTGCATGAGCGAGCTCAACGAGAAGCCCCAGGCGGCATTCACGGGAACGGGTGAGACTGCCGTGAGCCAGGCATACCGGGCCCTCTATGCCGATCACGCCTGCTTCTCCCCCGGCCACTTCTACTCGGCGCTGAAGACGCTCACCGACGCACCGTCGGGCATCGAAGCCGGGGGCGCCAGGCTATTCATGCGTCTCTTGTCCCAGTGGGTCACCCTGCACGGGTTCTTGACCAAGGAAGGTGGTCAGGCGGACAGCCTTGCCCAGGTGCTCGCGTCGGCGGTCGACCTCGACCCTGAAGATGCGGCGGCCACGAGCGAGACGGCTGATCTTGGCGCCCTCCTCGACGAGCAGGAGAAGGGGTGGAACCTGGTCTTGGCCCACGCCCACAGCGCCAAGCTGTTCACGATCCCGGCGGCCAGCGTGCTCAGCCCCGACTATCGATCCACCGGCACCACGACCAAGCCAGAGCACGATCAGAACGTCGGGATCCCGGTCACCCTCCTCGAGGGCGCCACGCTGCACCTGCAACTCGCCGAGCGCTATCTCGACCAAGCAGCACTTTCGGCCTACTCCGAATGCCACGACGGGACCGCCTCGGGCACGCGTGACCAAGCACTTGCTCGCTTGGGGCGCGTCCTGCGCTACACGATGAGCGTCGAGGCGCTCGCGCAAGGACTCTACGACTACACGACGGCCACCCTCTGCTGGGGAAGCTGCCCGGCAGGGGCAGGCACATGTGGACCGGCCGGCCGCTGCGCCGATCCCAAGACCGGCGAGTGGATCCGCACGTCCACCACTTGGCAGGACCTTTGGCGAAAGTCGCAGGCCGAGTTCCAAGCCATCCGCGAGCGGCTCGTCCGCCAAGGCGACGCCATCGCCAGCTGCCGGAGCCCGCTAGGATTCGAGGAGCGGGCGACACCCATCTTCTTCGGCGACGTGACGGGGAGCTCGTCCCGTTTCTTTGCGTCATCGGACTACCTATTGTACGGCTGGGCCGCCCCTGCCGTGCAGGCCGCCCTGGCGTCCCTGGGTGAAGCCCGCTCCGCCTGGCTCCAGCGCAGGAGCAGCGAAATCCAAGAGGACGATGCCGACGAGCGACGGGTAGACCTCGCGGAGCAATACGGCCGCGAGCTCAACGCCCTGTGCGGCCTGTACCACATCGAGCCCAAGGACACCTTGGCGGCCCTCGGCGAAGGACCCGGCCAGATCCCGCCGGCGAGCTGCTTCGTCGACCGGCGGAACTCGTTCTGCACCGTCGATCCGGCGAAGATTTACTCGCTCGCCACCGAGGATGACGTCCGCTTCGAGCTCTGCTACTGGCACAACGTGAAGAACTACACGTTCTTTCTCTCTGACGACGACAGGACCATGGCCGCGTCATGGACGACAGCCACTTTCGACAAGACCAGCCAGACCGTAACCTCTGGCGGGATCACCAAGTCCATTCAGTACCTCTACGAGGAGGCCTACTGGCCCCGCCAGAACCACACCTCGGGGGCGAGGAACGCCCTTGCGACGTGTGCGGCCGATCCCGCCTTCGGCGGCGTGGAGCACTCGTTGCCCACTCCAGTCGACGGCGACCCGAGCATCCTAGATCGTTCCGACTGCTATCGCGGCCAGCTCGGCGAGGCCTTCCTCGGGGTGACCGGCGCCCAGACGGACGTGGAGCTGGCAATCTCCAACTGGAACGACTCCCAGGAGCGGTACGAGAACGAGATGGACCACTGCCTGGAGCTCGAGAAGGAGTTCGCGCACTACAAGGATCTTCTCGCGGCGCATCAGAGCCACATGGCAGCGCTACGCAACGCCAAGAAGGAGGCCGAGGCCAAGAGCAGCCTGTTCGGCAGCTGGTCGAAGATGCTGGTGGGCGCCTTCACTGGCAACCCTGGCATGGCCATCGGCGGGCTCGTGGACGGCGTCATGGCGAGCGGCATCTTTGGCGACTCGGCAGAGGACATCGCCGAGGAGATGGAGCTCGCGGAGCAGAAATTCCGCGACATGGAGAAGCTCCGCTCCGAGGAGATGAACGTCAAGGAGTGCTACCACCGCGCCGACCAGTACAAGGTGGGCATCGACACCGAGGCGCTGAAGATCCAGCGCGCGCTCATCGAAGCCGCGATCAGCGAGAACCGCTATCGCGACATGATCGATCGCGTGCGGCAGCTCCTCCTCGAGGGCAACGCGGCCATGGCCCGCGACGCAGGGCGCCGTGTCCCGAGCTTGCTGTTCCACTACTGGCTCGACGAGCGCGTGGACCGCTTCGAGAAGGACTTCCAGTGGGCGAGGTCCCTCACCTACCTGGCCATGCGCGCCGTGGAGTACGAGTTCCAGCAGAGCGTGCCCCTCCGTGGCCAGATCCTGACCGCCGGGCACCCGGACCAGCTCTTGGACGCCATCCGTGCGATGGAGCGGGAGCAGATCACCCGCACCATCAACAGCCGCCGTCCCGAGGAGGGTATCCTCGTCCTCAGCCTGCGCAGCGAGATCCTGGGCCTGCGCGACCAGGCATCATCGGTACCCGGCGAGCGTCTTTGGACATCGAGGGAGCGCTTCCAGCACCGGCTGTGGTCCGAGGCGTACGCGGTCTACGACGACAATGGCACGTACTTGGGCCAGGGGATCCCGTTCACCCTCGCCGAAACGGGCCCACTCGAGCTGCGCTGCGCCGAGAAGCTCTGGCGCGTGACCGCCACGATCCAGGGCGACCAGCTCGGCGAGGATGCCCCGGCGGCACCGCTCTTCCTGATGAAGCGCAACCACTTCTCGAGCCAGTGGTGCAAGGGGCGTGGCGACGGCACGCCGGTTCAGACCGGCTCCATGCAACCCGTGTCTCGGCTCTTCCACCCCGACGACCGCGGCGGCAGCGAAGCCGCCGTCCTCGAAAAGACCACCGCCATGCTCTACCCGTGGTTCAACGTGCGTCGCAGCGACTTTTACCGCCGCGGCTACGAGGAGGGCGCTTCCGAGGAGCTGGCGGGCCGCGGCCTGTACGGCGACTACGTGCTCCTGTTCCCGTGGAAGGGCCTGCTCGAGCCCAAGCACGGCAGCCTGGGCTTCCCCCTCGAACAAGTCGAGGACGTGCTCCTCCGCTTCGACTACCTCTCGGTCGACGACATCTAGCCGGAGGGCGTCATGTCCAGCTTCTCACGCCCTTTACTGTTCTTGGTGCTCCTCCCCTGCCTGGTGCCCAACCTGGCCAGGGGGCAAGGAGCACCATCCGGGCCTCTCGGGCCCACGGCGGTCACCTTGCCAAGCGGTCCGGGCTCCATCGAGGGGCTTGCCGACAGCGCCTCGCCCGACCTCTTCTCGGGGCAGGTGTCCTACTCGGTCCCCATCCGGGTGCCGACGAAAGGAGGGCTTTCCCCGTCCTTGTCCTTGGACTACGAAGGAACCCTCGGCAATGGCCCCATTGGCGTGGGTTGGGCCCTCCGCTTGCCCACGATCCGCCGATCGCTTCAAGAGGGCGTGCCCACCTTCAGCGACGCCGACGAGCTGGTCATCGATGGCTTGGTCAGTGGACGACTCGTTCCCATCGGGAACGAGGAGTACCGCGTCGAAGGGAAAGCCCATGCGATCCGCGTGAGGAGGGTGGATTCGCGCTTCGTGGTGACGGACGAAAACGGCGTCAATTATGTCCTTGGAGCCACAAGCCAGGGGCGCCTTGGGCCTCCGGCCCGCACGGCGGCTTGGTTCGTCGAGACCGTCCTCAACAACGCGGGCGAGCGCGTGGACTTCACCTACGAGCACGACCGTGGCCAGGTGTACTTGGCCACGGTGAGCTGGGGACCGAACAAGGTGTACCGGCTGTTCTTCTCGTACGAGGATCGGCCCGACGACGTCGTGAGCCTCAAGACGGGCTCGCGGGTCGTGACGGCGCGGCGGCTCCGGGACGTGCGTGTAAAGTCCTTCGGCGACGACATCGCGGTCACCCATCTTGGCTACGAGGAAACCGGACCGCTTAGCCGCCTTGGAAGCGTGCGCGTCACGGGGCGAGGTGGGCGTGGCGAGATGCCCGTCCTTCGCTTTTCGTACGCCACCCCAGGCGCTGCCCGCGTCGTTGGCTTGCCTGGGACCTCGGGCTGGGTGCTCGGCCAGCGCGGCGTCACTCTCTTCGACGTCGATGGCGACGGCATGAGCGACCTTTGCCGCCTGGAGATGGGCAACCACGGGTACCGCAAGAACCTCGGGGGCAGGTTCTCGGCAGAAGCCCCGCTCACCGGTGCCGCCGACGTCGAGCTCGAGTCCTCTCGATTCCTCGATCTCGACGGCGACGCGCGCCCCGAGCTCGTCCGCGTCATCGACGATACCTGGCGCGCCTACCGGCTCGCGGGCACGAAGTGGGTCCCCATGGGTGTCGTACCAGGCACGCGGGGGCTCCCCCTCGCCGAGAATGACGGCGCGGTGCTCGCGGACCTCGACGGCGATGGACGCACCGACGTCCTCCGCGCCACGGCCTCTGGCCTGCTCGTCAACCTGGCCGCGCGGTCGGCCATGGGCCCAGCCTTCGGCGCGCCGAAGGCAAGCGCAGTGGACTCCGCCGCCTTTCCGGGGGCCGCGAGCGTCCGCATCCTCGACTACAACGGCGACGACCTCGCCGATATGGTCTGGCTGACCGACGCATGGATGAAGGTCTTCCTCGGCCGGGGCGACGGCACCTTCGAGGCCTGGGATCGGGTCTTTTACCCGTGGGGGAATGGTGGGTTCAATCTCGACGAGGTCACCCTGGCGGACTTGAACCGCGACGGCCTGATGGATCTCGTGCGCGTGACCTCTGGCCACGTGCTCTATTACCCCGGTCTGGGCAGCCATCGCTTCCAGGCGGTCCCACGCCACGTGGCGCGCCCTGAGGTCGACGGCCCTTTCTCCGACGTCGTGGTCACCATCAGCGATGTGAACGGCAACGGCTCGGAGGATCTGGTGTGGTCCTCGCCGCGAGGCATGTGGGCGCTCGATCTCGCCGGGCCCACTTCCGCCGGAATGCTTTCGGCCATCGACAACGGACTTGGCCAGGTGACGTCGTTCACCTATGGGGCTTCGGGCTTGCTGGCGCAAGAGGCCGAGCAGGCAGGACGGCCCTGGGTGCGCAAGCTTCCCGTGTCCATTCCGGTGCCGGTGCGAATGGACGTGACGTTCGCCGACGGTACCCCAACGCGGACGGTGCACCAAGGCGTCCGTGACGGCTTCTGGGACGGTGAGGAGCGCCGCTTTGGCGGTTTCCTCGAGGGGCGGCGCGCGTTCTCGGGCACGACAGGCGCCACCACGCGCTACGAGGAGACCCGCTACCACCCCGGCATTGGGCAGGAGCGCTTGCTGCGCGGCGTCCCCTGGCACGCGCGCGTCGAAGACGGGCAGGGAGCGGTCTTCTCCGTCGTCGAGAGCGATTACTCGGCCTTACCAGTCGCTGGGCTGCCCGACGTCGCGCTGCTCCGCCGCGCGGCGATGAAAGAGAAGCGCTCGCATGTCTTCGACGGCGCAAAGAAACCGATCGAGTCCCGCGCCGTGTTTCGACATGACTCCGAGGGACGTCCGGTCGAGGAAACCGACTACGGGCGCATGGATCTCGACGGAGACGAGCGGGTCACGCGGCGTACCTTCGCGAGCGACGAGACGACCTGGGTGCGCGACCGCCTGATCGAGGAGACCCTGTCCAAGCCGGACGGCACGCTCGTGTCGCGCCAGCGCTTCTTTTTTGGCGACGAGAGGGGCGAGTACTCATGGGGTACGGTCGGCAAGGGCTGGCCAGCCGCCACCGAGGGTCTCCTTGTCGAGCCGGCCGGCTCGCGCTGGGTGAGGCTTTCCGAGACCCTCTATGACGGCCGGGGCAACCCCACCCGTGTCACATCGGGCGGGGTCACGAGGGAGATCGAGCACGACCCGCTCGCCCTGTTTCCGATCCGCGAAACGATCCGTCCCAGCGCGACGAGCCAGCTCTCCTGGGAGATCACATGGGACCGCGCACTCGGCAAGCCGAGGACCCTCACCGATCCAAGCGGCGACGTGGCCGCGGTGACCTACGATGAGCTGGGTCGCGTGGTCGCGTTGTCGCAGAACGGCGCGCCGGCACATGCCCGATTCGCCTACGCCTGGACAGCGCCGCGCCCCCAGACGATCTCCTACGTGTTCGACGGAGACCAAGGCCTGCTCCCTGGCCTCGCCGACGCGTGGCAGCAAGGTGCGCCGTGGCGCCAGCTTGTCACGGTGCAAAACGGCGCGGGCGAAGATCTCTTTGCCGCCACCAGGCTCCTCGATCGCTGGATCGTCTCGGGCTGGAAGGAGCGCGACAATCTCGGCAGGGTCACCGCCCTGGCCCAACCCTTCTACTGGGACGGAGCGTCCTTGCCAGTCGCCCGACCAGCGCACGCCAGCGTGGAGACGCGGTCCTACGACGCCTTGAATCGCGTGGTCACCAAGACACTTTCCACCGGCGCCAAGACCATTTTCACCTACCGTGCCTTCGCTCGGACGATGGCCCAAGACGGCCTTAGTGGCGTCACGTCGGAGCATGATGGCTGGGGTCGCGTCATCCGCACCGAGCGGACCGTCGGAGGGGTTGTGGAATCGGTGGACGCGACGTACGACGCCGCCGGTCGGATCCTGTCGATGCGCCTCGGCGAGGGAACGGCGGTCCACAGCTTCGGCTATGACACGCTGGGCCGCCTGAACACTGCCCACGATCCGGACATCGGCTCCCGCACGCTCGAGTACAACGACGCGGGCCGGCTCGTCAGGCAGACCAATGGCGCTGGCCAGGTGATCGACTTCCAGTACGACGGCGCGGGCCGGGTTCTTCGGCGCTCTGCCGGGGACGGCACGTCTTTCGAGTACCACTACGACGTCAACGCGAACGGAAACGCCGCGGGTCACGTCCGCGGGCGCCTGGGCTGGATCCTCGAACCAACCGGCCGAGTAGAGTTTTCATACGATCCGTTCGGTCGCCGGGTGCAGGCGGTTCGGACCATCGATGGCGTGACGGCGGCCGAGGAGCTCACGATGAGTCCCTCTGGCCTCGTCCTCCGCAAGAGCCACGACGACGGTTTCGCGCTCGACTTGGGCTACGACGCCGCAGGACGCCTCGTGCGCGCCGGCACGCTGTGGGAGACCCTCGAGCAGGACGCCGCTGGCCGCGTGCTTAGGGAGCGACTTGGCAATGACGTGCACGGGGTGTTCGAGCAGGACGCGCTTGGCCTCGTCAGTCGAGTCACCGCGCGCCGGGCGCCGGGAAGTGGCATCGCGACCACCCTTTACGACGTGGAGCTCTTCCGCAACGAATACGGCGCTGTGGTACGCGCGGTCGATCATGACGGCGTTGGCCTTGACCAAGACGCAACGTTCACCTACGACGGTGCCGCACGCCTGGTCGATGCCACGATTGGCACGGGGCCGAGCGGTTTTCGCTTCAGCTACCAATACGACGGCCTGCAGAACATGACTGAACGGACGGCCGCGGGCCCGCGCGAGCTTGGCCTGTTCGCCGGGACCCATGTCTACGGCGAATCGGGCGCCGGCCCCAGGCAGCTCACCTCGGTGCTTTCACCGTCGGGGACGAGACGCTCTTTCTCCTACGATCGGGCGGGCCGTCAGGTCCAGGACGGCGACACGATCATGGTCTACAACGGCCTCGACCAGCTCGTCTCGGTCGTGCAAGAAAGCACGGGCAGGCGCGTCGAATACGGGTACGGCGAAGGCGGCCTGCGCACCAAGACGATCGGCCCAGGCGGCGACGTCGAGACTTGGTTCTCGCCCGAGCTGCGGGTACACGGCGACCAGCGCGAGCACTACGTCATGGTCGGCGAGAGGCTTGTCGCCAGGGTCACGATGTCCTTGCCGAGCGATTCCACCATCGGCGGACCCTTGATCGAGCCAGCCGCGGTCGCGCGCGTGATGCTCGTGGCCTGCACGATGTTCCTCGCCGTTGTTCTTCTCGGGCCTGGCAGGCGAAGGCACCCTCGATGGGTCCAAGCTTCGGCGAGCCTGTGCCTCCTGGTTCTCACCACGCCGGCGTGCGGGCCTTTGGGAGAGAGGCGGTCGCGGCTCACAGCCACTCAGACGATCTACTTTCACCAAGGCCTTGGCGCGGGACCCGTTCTCCTCACGCGGCAAGACGCTACGATTCTCGAAGAACGCCGCTACGAGCCTTTTGGACAGCCCATCGACGCCTATCGCCAGTCAGGTGGCGTGGGCTCGGTGGGAGAGGTCGACGTCTTGGTAGAGCCTCATAACGGCCTGAACAAGCCCACCGACGTGACGACTGGCTGGTCGTACCATGGCGCCCGCTGGATGGCGCCCCAATCCGCCCGCTGGCTCACGCCCGATCCGCCGGTCAAGGCGCCCGATCCCGCGTTCATGAAGAAGCCATGGGACTTGAATCCCTACCAGTACGTCGGCCAGAACCCCGTGCTCTATTGGGATCCCGACGGGGAGAAGAAGGTGCCCACGCAGCCCAGGCTTACCGTGGCAAGTGACGCACTTGCCATTGATGAGGACGACCCCATCTATGGAGTCGTTCGAAAAGCGTGGTCCCCAGTGACGATCGGCGTGACGCCACTTGATCAGTTCGATCACGGTGGAGCTGACGCCTGCTTCCCAACCGCAAAGAAAATGGCCGTGGATTACGTCAACCAGAAGAAGCTCAAGCTGACGCTCCCCGGGAAATATGACGTGATTCAAGTCGCCACGGAGGAGGACCAAGATGGCCGCGCCGTCGTGGACAAGAAGAGAGCCAATGAGGCGGTCACGCAAGTCAACGACTACCTGACCCAGGGCATCCCCGTTCTCGTCGGGGTATCCTACGCGGAAGGCGACTACAACGAAGGAATCACCGACCACTTCGTCACTATCTATGGCCGTGGGTGGGATGAGCAGGATCGCTTCTACTTCGACTTCTATGACCCCGGGGCAGGTGGCGATTCGTTCCGCCTCTATTGGGACCCGCTCTCGGGGAAGCTCTTCAAGCAAGGTACTCTTGAAGGCTCGTACGTAAGGTACCTGGACTACGAGGTGACCCAGGTGCGCTTGTGGGAGGAGAAAAAATGAAACGACAGGCCCTTGTCCGACCGCTTGCGTGCGTGTTCTTGGCCCTGCTCTGTGAAAGGGGCGCCAGCGCCGATGTGACTGATTACCTTGCGCGCGCAAGAGAAGGGGAGCGCCTTTTCAAGTCGGGCGACTTGGCGCGCAGCGAGGCGGCGTATCAGGAGGCGCTCTTGATGAGGGCGGCCCTTGGTGAGCGCATCCAAGCAGTTGACGGCGTCGTGGAGCGCATCGCGCTTGTCTTGCGTGCCCAAGGCCGCTGTAACGACCGGGCCCGGGTGCTGCGCGAGGAGCTTCTACGCGCCGAGAAGGATTCTGGCGCCCATTCTGAACAGGTCACCCTGGAGCTTTCGCTTCTCGCGCATCTCGCGAATGCTCGGGGCGAGTACGTCGAAGCACTGCGCCTGGGTGAGCGGCTTCTGGGCATTCTCGAGCCCATCTTGTCCGACCGAGACCTGGCTTCTCCGCGCACCTTTCTGGCGTTCCTTTACCTTGCCCAAGGGCAAGTGGAGCGTGGTAGGGAGCTTCACGCCAAGTCGCTCAAGGGGCGCGAGCGTCGCGCCCTTTCGGACCCACTTGGCAATGCCATGCTCCTCGCCAACCAGGCCTGGGTTCTCGCCATCCGTGGCGAGCACTCGAGCGCCGTCGGGCGCTTCGAGGAAGCCGTGCGCGCCATCGAGCGCGACGTCGGAGTGGATCATCCGAACCTGGCAAGCGTGCTCGAAGGCTACGCTGCGTCGCTGGAACAAGCCGGCCGAAAAGGCGCGGCGCAAAGCGCGCGGTCTCGCGCAAAGCGCGCGTGGAGACAGGCCCGTGCCCGGGTGGGCTGTGGGGCGGCACGGTAGTTAGCACGCAAGCGTTCAGGGGAGCTCGCCGGAGCCGCTCTACAACTCATGCGGCATCTTGTCCCGAGGCGCACGGAAGTAGCGCAGCGGGGAGTACGCCAAGAAGTTGGACGCGCGGCCGGTGTACAAGCAGGCGTAATCCTCTACCTGGCTGCCGAAGCGGCTGTTCTCGTTGCCCTCCTTGAAGATGGGTCCCCAGTTCGGGTTGTAGGACCTGTCGAGCTCCTCCTCGAGCTTGTCGAGCTCGGCGGTGACCCCGCGCAGGGCAGAGCGCAGCTCGTCGAGGGTTTTCTTGGCGTGGCGCTTGGCAGCGTCGAGGAACGTCGCCGAGCCATTCTTCCCCTCGTCGGCGAGCTTCTGCAGCGACTTGAGAAGGAGCTGCTGGAAGTCGATTTCGGCATCCAAGTTCCGGCGCTTGCGGTCGAGCTCCGACTGGAGCTGGATCTTTTCGGCGAGAAGCTCAGACACCCGAAGCTCGTTCTCCAGCTCTTGGACAATCATGCAAGTGCGCCACACGCTCGATTTCTTGGCGCGCAGGATGTCCCCGTAGATATGGTCCCCGATGTAGAGGACGCGGTCACCGCCCGACCCAGCGAGCTTCTCGAAGTCGCCCAAGTTCCCGGCCTGGTACACGTGGCCGCGCTGGAGCGCCCCCTTGGGCTCGCCTATCACCTTGCCGGAATGAGGATCGATCTCCACGAACGGGTTCCGGTCCGTAAAAAACGCCGGCTTGGCCCCACCGACGATGAGGATGTCGAAGTAGCTCCTCCACGTGGGGTAGGCGGCCAGCTTCCCGTCGAGAAGAAAGCGCATGACCACGTCCGTGTAGTCCCACAAGGAGTTGGTGAGCAAAAAAAGCCGCTTGCCCGAGGACCGCAGCTTGTGAAGAGCGGCAGGGAGGTCTGGATCGACCACGAAGTACTTGCCCGGGTTGGCGCGCACCGCGCTCTTCAGGCTGTCGTCACGATGTGCTTCATCTATACACTCGCGGACGTCCTGCCAAAGCTGGGGGAAAAACCGCGCGCGTCCTGCCTGCTCCAGGTAGTCGGTGAGGCGCAGGTAGGTCACCGCTTCGGGCAACGCAAACAGGGTGTCGATCCACGCGTACCGTGGGGCTGACAAGCGAATGCGCTCCTTGCGGTAAAGCGCGGTCCTTTCTTCACGATTCAGCATCCGCCTGCCGTGAAACACGCGGCCGACGTGGCCGTGGCGGTCCATCTTGAACACGTTGCCGTGCACCCGATCCACCACCAGTCCTCGGATGGCCCACGAAGGATCGTAGTCGAGCTCTTGGATTCCCGCCGGATACCCCCGCCGCTGGACCAATTTCTTCAGCGTGAGCTCGATCGAAAGGCGCTCCATCTCCGCCTGGTTGTAGATCCCGATCGTGTAATCCATGTCGAACCCAATGAGCTCGATCCCCTCCATCCGCAGGTTGCGGTTGACGAAGATGCGTCTCGTTCTTGGGATATCGAGCTCACTGGCCACGCGGCCAAGGAGCTCAGACAGCTCTAGCTCGGGGTGGGAGATATCGGGAATGGACATGGGAGGCGTGATTTAGCCTAGCAGCTCGGCGCTCGGCGCTCAATCACTACGCCTCGGGTGGGGTGCAGTTCTGCGTAGTCGGGCCTCTTTTGCGGCGGGACGATCCGACTCCGCAGGACCGCGCCCGCTCGGGTGTCTCCTCCGCTACAGCTGGACGCTCATGCCGCCATGGTACTCGGGCGGCGGCTCGAGCGAGGCCAGGGAGGGCATCTCAGCGGACGGCTCGAGCGACAGGTCGTCTCCCCACGTGGCGCGCCAGAACCCGCGAAGCCAATGGTAGACGTTCTGGTTCTTTGCCCGCTCCCTGAGCGCCCGCATTCGGGCGCGCATTTCTTCTGGCTTGGTCTCGAGCGCAGCGTGAACGGCGCCGGCCATGGCCTCCTCATCAAAGGGGTTAATCAGCGTCGCTTCTGGAAGCGCATCGGCTGCACCGGCCAAAGACGACAGGATCAGCGCTCCGTCTTCTCGCGTGCGGGCGGCGACGTACTCGAAGGGAACAAAGCTTACGCCGTCGGCCAGCGGGGTGACGAGCGCGATGTCCGCCGCCGCGTAATAGACCGCCAGCTCATCCGGCTCGAAGGACCGGTAGCAATAGCGGATGGGCATCCAGCTCCCTTGCTGGAACCGGCGGTTGATCTTTTCCACGAGCGTATCCACTTCACGCTTCATTTCCCGATACTCCTCGACGCGGGTGCGCGAGGGGACCGCGATCTGGCAGAAGACCAAGCGTCCTCGCCACGATGGGTAACGATCGAAGAAACGCTCCATGGCTCGGAGCCGCTCAATCACGCCTCTCGTGTGGTCAAGCCTGTCCACGGCGAGGGCGAGCTTCTCGGCGACCAAGTTGCGCCTCAAGCGAACCGCGCGCCCACCGCGCGATGCCCGCGCCCGCCCGTCCCAGCGCGTGAAATCGCATCCCGGGGCGAAGGTCCCCACGCGGGTCCGCCGTCCCGCGATGAGGATGGAGCCCGACCCGTCCGCTTCGCGAATAACCGAGGCGTTGGTGAGCTCTTCCACGCTCGACAGGAATTGCCGGGCGTATCTCGGCAGGGAGAGGCCAATCTGGTCCGCGCCAAGCACACCGTCGATGATCTCATTGCACCAGGGAAGAGCACGGAGGGCGTCGGAGGGCGCCCAAGGCACGTGCCACGACATGCCAATTGCAGCGCTTGGCAGTTGTGCCCTAAGGAGCGTTGGCAAGAGAGCGAGGTGGTAGTCATGGATCCATATGCGGTCACCTGGCTCGTAGGCCTCGATCACGGCTTCGGCAAAGCGCTGGTTCACCCGCCGATACGCGCGCCATGCCTCTGGATCGAAGTGCACCCGCCCGAGTTGCAGGTGCATGAGGGGGCCCAGGGTCCTCTGTGCAAATCCATAGTAGTAGAGGGAGGCCTCCCGCTCCGTCAAAGGGATGCGCCGGAGCATGCAGCTTCGCTCACCCACTTTTACGGCCATGCGCTCCGGGAGGGCCTCCCCTTGCTTGGGCGCCTCGCGCTCGAAACCAGACCACGAAATCCAGTGGCCCCCGATCGCGTTCATCGCCGGTTCTAGCGCCCCCATGAGACCCGCAGAGACCCGCTGGGCCTGCACCACGCCGCCGTTTCCGCGCCGGATCAAGTACGGCTCACGATTCGATACCAGGATTAGCTTGGCCCCCATATATTTTCCTCTCTCTCACTCAAGAGCCCCTTGCGGCCCCACGCCGCGCGCGGGCTGGGTGGCGGCTAGAACAAGATTCGTGCCATGGCTACCCGCAAGAAGAATCGCCCACTTGCATGACATGACGCGTTACAAGCGTGCATCTCGTGCACGATTGCTCGACCCGAGTGTCTCGTTCATGCGCAAAGGCACGTGGCTCGCACGGGTGTGAAGGTGATGGCGCGACGTCTCCCAAGCGAGCTGGAAGTGCGCGAGCGGGGGAATTTGACCATGCAACCCCTCGACACCATTCTCAAGCGACTGGCACAAGTGGACGCGCGACCGAACGCGGTGGTGTCCTTGTACCTGGACGCGCGGTGGAACGACGAGCAGCAGCGCGAGCGGGCACGTCTCACCCTAAAACGTGCCGTCGCCGACGCGATCCAGGGGCTGCACTCCTTTCCTAGGGAGGTGGCGGAATCCCTGGAGCGAGATCTTGCCCGGGCCGAGGAGCACGCGATGTCGGTGATCAAGCAGCGTCGGGACGTGGGGTTCGAGGGAATCGCCGCGTTCTACTGCGAGGCCAAGGGGCTCGACATGATCGTGCTCTCGCACGCCACCATGCCTACCAAGCTGCACGTCGGTCCACGTCCCGAGATCTGGCCGCTGGCACGCTTTGCCAACGACTTCGAGATTGCGCTCGTAGCGGTGGTGGAGACCGACGAGACACGCATCTTCGAGGTCGCGCTGAGCGGCGTCTTGGCCGAGGAATCGGTGGAAGCGGACGTCCCGGATCGAGTGCAGCGAGGCGGCTGGCGGCAGCTGCGAATCCAAAAGCACATCGCCGACCACATCCTGCATCACCACCAGCAGGCCGCCCGCGAGCTTTGCGCGCGGTTCGACGGGATCAGCGCCGGGCGAGGGCGGGCGCCTCGGGTCGTCCTGGGCGGACGGGAGCCCATGCTCGCCTCGCTCGAGAGGACCCTACCCGAGCGCGTGCTCATGCGCGCCATCCGCTCGCCAAAGATCGACCCAAAGGGGAGCACCTCCGAAGTATTGGAACAAGTACGAGAGATCCTCGCCCTTGCGGTGCGTCGGACTCAGTCCGAGCTCATCCACCTGGCCAAGGAGGCAGCCGCCGTGGGCCGCGGTGCCCTGGGCGTGGCACCCGTGATTCAGGCCGCGAACGCGGGCCGTCTCTGGCAGCTCGTCGTCGACGAGCGCTTCCAGAAGGAAGGCTCCCGGTGCACCCGCTGCGATCTCCTCTTCTCACAATCTTTCGCGGAGAGCTGCCCCGCGTGTGCCGGGAGCGTGGAAGCGGTGTCCCTGCGCGATGAGCTCACGCGCCGCGCGGTGTTGGTTGGCGCCGACGTTTATGCCGTGGACGACTCCGGCGAGCTCGCCAATTGCGAAGGCGTGGCGGCGACCCTGAAGTATTAAATTAGCGCCCTCAATGCACGCTCCGCTCCGCCGCGGCCTCGAGCTCCTCCTGCGGCATCTTGGCTCCGGCGAGAAGTGGCGCGATGCGCTCGCTCTCCACAACCTCGTCGGTGAGGAGCAAGTCGGCGAGCGCGGCGAGATGGCCTCGGTTGTGCTCGAGGATTTGGACGGCCCGATAGAAGCAGCGTCTCAAGAGGTCGGCAACCTCCTTGTCGACCATCTCTGCGGTCTCCTCGCTGTACACGCGCTCCGTCGGGAAGGCGACACCGGGCAAGAACCGACTCTCCCTTTCACCCCGTGAATAGGATTGCGGGCCCAGGACTTCGCTCATTCCCAGCTGAACGACCATCCGCCGCGCCATGTCCGTCGCTCGCTCGAGATCATCCTGGGCGCCGGTGGAGATCTCGCCGAAGAACAGCTGTTCCGCCGCGCGCCCCCCCATGAGCACGGTGAGACGATCGTAGAGCTCCTGCCGTTGAAGCAGGTACCTGTCCTCGAAAGGAAGCTGCATCGTGTAGCCCAGCGCCCCGAGCCCCCTTGGCAGGATGGACACCTTGTGCACCCTGTCCGTCGTCGGGAGGACCTCCGCGAGGAGAGCGTGGCCGCTCTCATGGTGCGCCACGATTCGTTTCTCGCGATCGTTCATGCGACGGCTCTTCTTTTCGAGCCCCGCGACCACGCGTTCGACCGCCTCGGTGAGCTCCTCCATGGTGACCGCCGACTTCTGCCGCCTGGCCGCCAAGAGGGCGGCCTCGTTAACCACGTTGGCCAGCTCCGCACCGGCGAATCCCGGCGTCAGAGCCGCGACCCGGCGCAGGTCCAAGTCGGGCGCCAGCTTCACCATCTTGGCGTGCACCCGCAGTATCGCCTCGCGCCCCCTCACGTCGGGGCGGTCCACGACGACGTGACGGTCAAAGCGCCCGGGCC
Source organism: Deltaproteobacteria bacterium (assembly GCA_016210055.1). GTDB lineage: Bacteria > Myxococcota_A > Polyangia > Haliangiales > SHYZ01 > JACQUZ01. The sequence goes on from JACQUZ010000129.1 coordinate 15,904, forward strand.
TAAGCAAGGCAGGGTCGAGGATCTCCGGGCGGTTCGTCGCGGCCATCACGATGAGTCCGCGCCTCGGATCGAAACCATCCATCTCGGCGAGGAGTTGGTTGAGGGTTTGCTCGCGCTCGTCATGACCGGCCATGACTCCTACGCCACGCGCCTTGCCGATGGCGTCGAGCTCGTCGATGAAGATGATGCAAGGCGCCTTGTCCTGGGCTTGCTGAAACAGGTCGCGCACGCGCGCCGCTCCGACACCGACGAACATTTCGACGAAGTCGGAGCCGGTGAGCTGGAAGAAGGGCACGTTGGCTTCCCCGGCCACGGCACGGGCGAGGAGCGTCTTTCCCGTCCCGGGCGGACCGACGAGCAACACGCCTTTCGGGATGCGGGCGCCCAGGTGGCGGAACTTGCTCGGGTTGGCCAAGAAGTCGACGATCTCCTTGAGCTACTCGACGGCCTCGTCAACGCCCGCCACGTCGGCAAAGGTGACCCCCATTTTCTCGGCGACGAGCTTCGCGCGTGACTTGCCGATGGCCATCATGGAGGCCCCAGGACGCATGCGGCGAAGCACCCAGCCCCAGAACAGGATCATTCCGCCGAAGAGAAGGACATAAGGCAGGAGCACGGAGACCAAGCCGCCCCCGGTCTCGTACTGGTATGCGATCCCTTTCTCATCGAGGAGCTTCTCCAGCTCCTCGGTCTCACCGCGGCCGGAAACCCAGCGCACGCCCTTGCGCCCGAGCGCCTCGTCGGCCGGAATCGCGCGAACCTCGTCGTCGGTGATGGTGACGCTCTCGACCTGCCCGCCCTTGATCTTCGCCTTGAGCTCGTTGTAGGGGATGCGGGTTCCCCCCCGGAAGTAATCGGAGAAAACCATGAGCACCAGGAACGCGACCCCGATCCAGATGAGCCACGTGCTTCCCGCTCTCGATTGTCTTTCCGGCTCCCTTCGGCGGCTTTCGTCCACATGGGCAAGATAAGGTCGCGGCCGAGGGTTGCGAGCGTGGTCGCGAGCGCCAACATACGTGAGGCGGGATTCCTTTTGACGGGAGAACGACAAAATATCGAGAAAAAAAGGCACGTTGATTGCTACTGGGCGGTGTGATTCACGATAAGATTCGGAAATGATATTCGGCCCGACATCGCGGAAGGGCGGCTCCCGGTCGGGTAGAGGAAAGGCGACCTGCTTGAAAACGGTCTTCGTGGTGGATGACGATCAGGAGCAGGCAGAACTCTTGGCGCGCGCGCTGGCTTCCAAGTCGCGGAAGGTTCGCGCGTTCAGCGATCCAATCCGAGCGTTGGCCGCGCTGAATGCCGAGGGGGCGGACCTCTTGGTAGCCGACCTGTCCATGCCCTGGATAGACGGAGGGGACGTGGTGGCGAGCGCCCGCATCAGGCGGCCTGGACTCAAGGTGATCCTCGTATCGGGATTCTCACGAGGGGCACAGATCGCCCGCCGGTATCAGATACCGTTTTTCTCCAAGCCAATCGACCTGGACGCCTTGCGTGCCGCTACGAGCGAAGCCCTAGGCGAAGGGGGCGCCACGTCGCACCCGTAGGCACCCGATTGGGGAACGAAGGTCTGTGCAAAATCGGCACATGGGCCTTCGATGAAGGCTACTCCGTGCACAGCCTCGCGTCGCCCGTTAGTGATGCGGTCCCGCGTGCGACTTGTCTTCTTCCACTCCTGATTGCTGGTATACGGCGAGCTTGTTGTAGATCGAGCGGCGACTTATCCCGAGGGTCTCTGCAGCCGCCGTCTTGTTCCCGCGATGCGCTTCGAGGGTGCGGAGGATGACCTCTCGCTCAACGTCTTCAATTGGCGTTCCAATGGAGATCGTGATGGTCTCGGCGCGGGTGGGCTCCCGATGCATCATCTGCGGAAGCAGCTGTGGGGAAAGCTCCGAGCCGCGCGCCAGGAGCACCGCTTGCTCCATCACGTTGCGCAGCTCGCGCACGTTTCCGGGCCATGGGTAGGAGGTAAGGAGCTTCTCTGTCTCTGGCGGGATCGTCGCAATGGGCTTGCGGTACTTTTGCGCAAGCTCCGCGAGGAACTCGGCGGCGATGAGAGGGATGTCTTCGGGTCGCTCGCGCAGCGAGGGCAGCCGGATGGAGAACACGTTGAGGCGGTAATAGAGGTCTTCCCGAAACTCCCCGCTCGCGACCATGGAGGAGAGGTCACGGTTCGACGCCGCGACAACCCTCACATCGGCTGGGCGTTCCTTGCGCCCACCGACGCGGGTGAAGCGGAAGCTCTCGAGCACGCGCAAGAGGCCGATCTGTGTCCGTTCGTCCATGGTGGACACCTCGTCGAGGAACAGGGTCCCTCCTTCGGCCAGCTCGAACTTCCCGGGGTTCCGCTCCACGGCGCCGGTAAAAGAGCCCTTCTCATGCCCGAAGAGCTCCGAGGCGATGAGCTCCTGCGGGATCGCGCCCGTGTGAAGAGGCACAAACGGGCCTTCGCCGCGCGACGAAAGGCCGTGGACGCATCGCGCGACGAGCTCCTTGCCGGTCCCGCTTTCGCCGACGATGAGCACCGTGGTGTCAGTGGAGGCAGCGAGGCGAATGCGCTCGAACACCCCGCGCATGCTCCGCGAGCGGGCCACCATGCCGCCGGTACGAACGACGTCAGCTCGCTCGGGTGAGAGGAGCTTGTTCGGTAGGTAGCTTGGCAACTCCGCCGTTAGGGCCGCGCACAAGGTAAGAAGCCGCTTGGGCTTGATGGGCTTGGTCATGTACTCGCAGGCGCCGCGCTTGAGCGCGATGACCGCGCTGCGGATCGACCCGTGGCCCGTGATAAGGACCGATGCGGTCGAGGGGCACGCTTCATGGACGGCCCTGATAAAAGCAATGCCGTTCCGCCCAGGGAGCTGCAGGTCACACAGGACGAGGTGAAAGCTGTCGTCGCGAAGCCGATCGAGCGCTTCCTCGGCGCTGAGCGCGGTTGTCACTTCATAACCTTCCCCCGTGAGAAGCGCGGATAGCGCTGCCACCAGGCCAAAGTCGTCATCGACAACCAACACCTTGGGTACCGAGCGCTTATCCACTGTTTCTGGGGGGGCACTGACGAGCTGCATGAAAAAACCTCCGTGCACGTGCGACAAGCAATCGCCTTGCCAATCTGAGCGCGGGACAAGCCCATGGAACTTCTGAAAGGGAGGATCACGCTGCGAGGGGGAAGTGCAGATCATGCACATCGCTACCTCGTGGCACCGCCTTCGCACCCTTGGAACACGGGTGTTGATGATGGATGATCGACAAGCCGGGCCTCTCATGGCCTATTTGCGGCGAATTGATCGGTTCTCGCTGCTCACTCCGGACCAGGAGAGAGAGCTGGGCGAGAAGTGGCAGGCGACGCGCGACACGGAGGCGCAAAGGCGCCTCGTTCAGGCGAACCTGCGCTTTGTAGTCAAGATCGCGTTCGAGTACCGGACGTACGGGCTCAGGCTCCTCGACTTGATCCAAGAAGGGAACCTCGGCCTTCTCGTCGCCGTGGATCGTTTTGATCCCGGGCGCCAAAACAGGCTCACGACCTACGCGGTGTGGTGGATCCGGGCGTACATCCAGGAGTACATCCGCAGGCAGTGGAGCCTCGTTCGATTTGGGACCACCCGCGCGGAGCAGCGCTGCTTTTATCGCCTCCGGCGTGAGCGCCAGCGGCTCGAGCGCGACGGGGGCCGCGCAGATCCCGAAACGCTTGCCGCAGCGCTGGGGGTGCCGGTCGACGAGCTTCGTACGATCGAGCTCCGTATCACGAGGCGCGATCAGTCCCTCGACGACCCGTTGCATGCCGACACCGACGAAACGCGCGCCGATCGCCTTGCGGACGAGAGGCCTGGCCCCGAGCACGAAGCCATCGCACTGGAGCTCATGGACCTCTCGCGGAGGCGCCTTCGTCTCGCGCTGAATGAGCTCGACCCGCGTGAGCGGGCCATCATCGAGCGGCGCTACCTCCGGAACAAGGGGATGACGCTCAAGGAGCTCGGCCGTGCGTTCGGCATCTCGCGCGAGCGGGTGCGGCAGCTCGAGGCGAGGGCCAAGGCCAAGATGAGAGCGGTGCTCGAGGACGTGTGGGAGGGGGCCGGGTAGCGCGGGGCGGCGTCTGTGGGATCTGAGGGCGGCGGGGCCTGGCGCGGCCAAGAATACTTCGCCGGCGCTAGGTCCTCGCGCGCGGCATGTTGACGCTCGTCGGTGGTCCGGATCTCAGTGCTCGCTTGCTGGTCGCCGGCTTCCGAGTACGGCGCTGCGGGAGCTTTCCGAGCTTCTGCTGCCCGCCGGCGATAGCCGGCGAACTCGCGCCGGCGAAGTATTCTTGGCCACGCCACCCGCCTTAGGCGTGATCTGCGACGCGCGCCGCGCTACCAGGTCGGATGGTTAGGATACGTGGGATGGTTAGGAAGGTGCTCCGCGGCCGCCGGTGAGAGGGCGGCGGAAGAGGGCCTCCAGGGGGAGGCGTGGGCGCGGCCTGGGGCGCAGCTCGCCTCGAGGGAGAGGCCGCAAGAAGGTTCTGAGATAGAGCGCCACGCCAAAGAGAAGTCCAATCGCCAGGGCGATGAAGACAACTGATCCGGGCACGATGCCGATGTGGGCGCGAAGGACGACCTCGGACGGCGTTTTCGTCGGCGTCGGATGCATGACGAGCTTGACGATCCAGGCGACCGTCAAGACCGAGAGGATGGGGGCGTAGGTACGCCGCAGGCGCAACCCCAAGGCGTCCCAGAACGACACGTAGAGACGTGGGCGAGTGATGAGGTCGGCGAGCTCTCTGAGCGTGTCCATGTCGGGCGGTTCCTCCCTGAGGATCGCGGCGACAAAGCCGTCCTCGATGAGCCGGACGCGACGGATCCACAGGTCGTAGTATCGATACCTCCTCGACTCGACGAGGAGGAACGTCCACACCAGGAAGCCGCCCAGGACGAGGATCGCGTGAGAAGCCTCGGGCGAAGTGAACGTGAACGAGGTTACCGCCGCAGCGGTCGTGAGGGCCCAGTTCGTGGTGTTGTCGAGCCGATTCCTCCACCGATCCGACCGGCCAAGCTCGCCGCGATACAGGTGCACCAAGACCGTGTCGAATCCGGGCGGGGGCATGCCAACCCCTTATCTCGACGCAACGAACGTGCCGAAGCGGCATGTCCGTTGCTTGTTTGTACTCGAGGAAGGGTGTTTCCGTCGGATGCAGCGGCCCGATCCCGCACGCGCGCTTTCCGCTCTCATCACCGAGGCGAGTGACCGGCTTGCCAAGCGGTGGGCTCGTGAGGCGCTTAGCGAGGTGTCTAACGGGGCCATGACCGGGCGCCGCGAGCTCAAGAAACCGCTCGAAGGCCACCTCACGGAGCTGGCTCGCCACCTCGCACAACGCGGACCTTCCGGGGTTGCGCTGTGGGCGGAGTCGGTTCGCCACCACGGCGGCGAGCGGTACGAGCAGCAGTACTCGATTTCCGACCTCATCCGCGAGTTCCATGCGCTTTTTCGCGCCCTCACCGAGGAGTGGCAGCGCAAGTGGGGTGCTCCCCCCGCGGAGGTCATGCAGCTCTGCAGTGACGCTTGTGCCCAAGGTGCGGCCAGCGCGGCTGACGATTACGTGCGCCGAATGCGGGCGGGACGGGCGCACCTGCGCGAGGCCGCGGCCATCGACACGATCGTCCGGCACGTGGACGAGGGCCTGCTCGCGGTCGAAGGGGACGGCACGCTGTCTTATGCCACCCCACCCGCTTCGCGCATCCTCGGCATCGACGAGGCAGAGCTCGTCGGGCTTCCCAGCTCGCAGGTGGGCAAGCTCATCCAACGGCTCGACTTGCGTGACGAGTCGGGACGCCCGCTCGAGCCCGGCGAGATTCCGTACCTCGAGGTCCTTACGACGGGGCGCCCTACCCGGTCGCGCTGGCTAAGGCTGCGTCGGCCGACTGACCACGCGGAGCGCGTGGTGCGAGCGGACGCCGTGGCCATCGTCGAGAACGGTGAGCTCCGCGGCGTCGTGCAGGCGATTCGAGATCGCACCGACGAGTACCAGCAACGAGAGGCGTTGGCCGGCGCCTACGAGGAGCTCCGCGTCCTTCACCTGGTGCTTCTCAGGCGGGCCCGAGCCGCGGCGATTGGAGACGTGGCCCGCGGCATCGCAGGGACCCTCAACAACGCCATGAACGCCATCCGCCTGCGCACGACGGTCCTTACGGGCCAAGGAATTCCGAGCGAGCACCTCGCGGCCATCGAAGGCTCGGTGGAGGAAGTCGCCCGGCTCGTCCAAAGGTTGCAGGAGTCGGCCCTTCCGCGGGGCACGGCCCCGCTCGAGCTCGTGCCCATCGACGACGTCGTGCGGGAAGCGCTCGAGATCGTGCGTCCAGAGCTGGTGGCTGCCGCCGCCGGGCGGACGCTCTACGTGTCTCGTGATCTGGGCGCTTCGGCGAGCGTTCGGGCGCGCCGAGGGGACGTGCGGGAGATCGTCGTCCACTTCCTGCTCAGCGCCATCGACGAAGCGCCGCCCGATGGGACCGTGCGGATCATGACCTCGGTCGAGCATGAGGCCGTGCGCTTGTGCCTCTCGCATCCAGCGCCCACGCTCCCCAGGGAGACCCTTACTCCGGCGAGCGATCTCGCGGCCGAGTGGGGCGCGTCCGTATCGGTGCGTGCCAGCTCCGACGGAGGGACCGAGCTTTGTTTCGATTTCCCGGTCCCCGCCGAAGCCCCGGCAGGAGCGCCAGCCGCGGTCACATCGCCGCCCGAGATCCCGGGACCGCCGCCCGGCGTAGGGCCCGCGCGCGCCGTCCTCATCGTCGACGATGACAAGGACAACCGCCAGGTGCTCGCCGAGCTCTTGGCCGCACGTGGGTTCGACGTCGCAGACGCCGGCACGGCGGCCGCGGCGGAAGCGCTCGCGGCGAGCCGTCCGTACGACGCGGCACTCGTGGACCTGGCCATGCCGGACAAGAGCGGCTGGGACATCGTGCGCACCCTTCACCTCTTGCGGCCAGCCATGCGCATCGCGCTGGTCACCGGTTATGAAGCGAAGGCCGAGCCCGGGCGCGACGTTCCCCACGTCGAGGGGGTCTTTCGAAAGCCCGTGGATCTTGCTCGGCTCCTCGCATTTCTGGGCGAAGAGCCTGGAGAGAGGGCACTTTCTCCATGAACCGGATCATGTCGCCGACCATCGCAGCAATCGTGCTCATCGGCGCCATGGCCGGACAGGCGACGGGAGACTCCTTGGCACCGCTCGTCGAGCGGCTTCGGCCACAGGTCGTGAGCATCCGGGCGACCAGGCCGAGCACGCCCGCCCAGAAGGCGGCAGGAATCCTCGGCACGCCCGGACCCGTGCAAGGTCTCGGGTCCGGGTTCATCGTCGACCCTTCTGGCTTGGTGGTGACGAGTGCCCATGTCGTGGTCGGCGCGACGGACGTCAAGGTGGTCGTAGCGCAAGGCCGCACCTACCGCGCACGCGTGGTCGGCGCCGACGAGAAGACCGACGTGGCGCTCCTGGCGCTCGAGGGGGCACGCGCCCTGCCCTCGGTGACTCTGGGGGACTCCGACAGGGTGCGCGTCGGTGATTTCGTCTTGGCCATGGGCAACCCGTTCGGCCTCGGGAACAGCGTGACCGTCGGAATCGTAAGCGCCAAGGGGCGCGTGATCGGCGCCGGGCCCTACGACGACTTTCTCCAGACCGACGCGCCCATCAACCCCGGGAATTCGGGTGGACCGCTCTTCAACGAAGCCGGCGAGGTGGTAGGCATCTCGACGGCGATGGTCCAAAACGGCCAGGGGATTGGCTTCGCCGTGCCGGTGAACGCCGCCCGCCATGCGCTGGCAGAGCTGCGCAAGAAAGGGCGAGTGGACCGCGGCTGGATTGGCGTTGGGATCCAAGATCTCACGCCGGAGCTCGCCGACCTTCTCGGAGCACGGCAAGGGCACGGGGCTCTCGTCGCCCAAGTCGACCCCAAGGGCCCTGCAGAGCGCTCGGGGGTCCAGGTGGGGGACGTCATCTTGGCGCTTGACGGCAAGGACATCGACGGCGCATCTCGCCTGCCGCTGCTCGTCGCCGAAACCCCTCCTGGAAGGGACATCCGCATCAGCCTGGAGCGCAAGGGGCGATCCCATGCCGTGCGCGTCCGGGTGGAAAAGCTGCCGGAGCCGTCACCGAAGGGCGAGGTGGCGACGCCGCGCCAAGGACCACGGAAGCCGACCCTGGGAGTCGGAGTGGCTCCTCGCTCTGGCGACGGTGACGCCGGCGTCTTGGTCACCGACGTGGACCCGGCTGGTGCCTCGGCGGGGCTGCTTTTTCCCGGAGACGTGATCCTGGAGATCGCCAAGACGAAAGTGGCTTCCCCTCGAGACGTGGCGGCGCTGGTCGAGCGCCATGGCTCACGCGGCCCGCTCCTCATGCGCATCAAGCGGGGGGCGACAGCCCTGTTTGTGGCAGTGGAGGTGCGGTAGGGGAGCGGGTAGAATGGACCGAGCCAGCCAGCGAGCCGGGGGGGGGGCGTGGTGTTGGGGACAGGTCACCACCGCGAATTCAAAGGAACCGAGCGTTTCCAGGTCGTTCGCCAGATCGGTGCGGGCGGCATGGGTGTGGTGTATGAGGCCCACGATCGCCTGACGGACTCCCGGGTGGCGCTCAAGACGATCCATTCCCCGAGCGCGGATGCCATCTTGCGCTTCAAGCGGGAGTTCCGGCTGCTCCAGGACGTCCAGCATCCGAACCTGGTGACGCTCGGTGAGCTCTTCGAGGCAGAAGGGCACTGGTGTTTCACGATGGATCTCGTCCATGGCGTGAGCTTCCTTGATTTCGTGCGCCGCGATGCCGCGGGACATGTAGATCCCCAGGCAATCACCGAGACGACGCCGAAGAACGTCTCGCCGGAAGCGGCCAGCTCCGGAAGATGTACCGCCAGCTTTGACGAGAAACGACTTCGCACTGCCCTCATTCAGCTCGCCGACGGTCTTGCCGCGCTGCACAGCGCCGGAATGGTGCACCGGGATATCAAGCCCTCGAACATCCTCGTCACGGAATCCGGACGGGTTGTTCTCCTCGACTTTGGCTTGGTCGTGAGCTTGCATCATCGAGACGCCTCGCTGACTGGCGCGAACGTGGTGGGAACTGCCCTCTACATGGCTCCCGAGCAAGCTGCGGCAGGGTCGGTCGGGCCAGAAGCAGATTGGTACAGCGTGGGAGTTCTTCTATATGAAGCCCTCGTCGGCGCGCCGCCGTTTGCCGGCACCGCGATGCGAGTTCTCATGGACAAGCAGCGAACGGACCCCACGCCGCCGCGAGAGCTCGTGCCCACGGTCCCTGAAGACTTGAGCGCCCTGTGCATGGACTTGCTCCACGTGGATCCGGCCAATCGCCCAGGGCGAAGGGTGATCTTGCGGCGGCTTGGCTCTCCTCCGACGACTGGCCAGCATGAACGCCCGGATCCCTCGAGCGAAAGCCAGTCGTTCTCCTTCGTCGGAAGAGCCGAAGAGATGGCGTCACTCCGCGCCGCCTACCAGGAAGCGCGCGCCGGCCGGCCCGTCGTCGCCTGCGTGGTAGGCGAGTCCGGCATGGGGAAGAGTGCGCTCATAAACCATGTGGCCAAGCAACTTGCACAAGAGGAACAAGCGATCGTCCTTGGCGGGCGGTGCTTCGAGCGCGAGTCCGTGCCCTACAAGGCTCTTGACGGCGTCGTGGATTCCCTTGCCAGGTTCATGCAGAAGCTTCCCAAGGCCGAAGCAGGAGTCCTCGTCCCCCGTCGTGGCGCGTACCTCGCCCAGGTCTTTCCCGCGCTCATGCGCGTGGATGTACTCGCCGAAGCCCCGGGGCAAAAAGCGGTCGACCCCATGGAGCTTAGGACCCGCGTGTTCGCGGCGTTTCGCGAGCTCTTCGCCAGGCTCACGGATCGCAAGCCGCTCATCGTGGTCATCGACGACCTCCAGTGGGCTGACACCGACAGCATGGCCCTCCTCGCCGAGCTCATGAGACCGCCGGATCCGCCCGCGTTCTTGCTCTTGGGAAGCACGAGGCCAATGAACACGGCGGACGAAATCCCAAGCCACCTGGCCCATCTCCCGGTGGAGCGGCGAATCGTCCGCCTCGAGGGCTTGCCACGAAGCGATGCCCACTCCTTGGCGAGCGTGCTCCTCCTCCTGTCGGGAACCGTCCTCGGCGACGAGCTCGATGAGGCGGCGAAGTTCATCGCCCGAGAGGCCGACGGGCACCCGCTTTTCATCGACGAGCTGGTGCGCTATTTCACGTCTCACACCGCGAGCTTCACGAGACCTACCCGCCTGGCGGACGCCCTCTGGTCACGGATCGGGCGCCTCGATGCGGACGCCATCCGGCTGCTCAAGCTCATCTCGATTTCAGCAGGGCCCCTCGAGCAGGAGGTGGCTGCGCGCGCTGCGGGCATGGAGTTTTCCCAATACCAGCGTCACGCCGTCCTGTTCCGTTCCCAGAACTTGGCGCGGACGACGGGGATCCATCCCACCGACAAGGTAGAGCCACTCCACGATCGGGTGCGTCGGTCAGTCTTGGCTCAAATGAAGCCAGATGAGCTGGCGAAAACCCACCACGCGCTCGCGCGGGCCCTTGCGGCGTCTGGCCGAGCGGACTCGGAAACGCTGGCGGTGCACCTCGCCGCTGCAGGGCAGCTGTCCTTGGCCGCCGAGCACGCGGCGGTCGCGGCCCTGCGCGCGGCGACCGCGCTCGCCTTCGACCACGCCGCGCGCCTCTGGCGGTGGACGCTGGAGCTGGTTCCCAAGGAAGACAAGTCGGCGCACTGGATTCAGGTGAACTTGGGTGACGCACTGGCCAATGCAGGGAGAGGGGCTGAGGCAGCGGCAGCCTATCTCGCGGCCGCCCCAGGTTCGAGCCAGGCGGAGAAGCTCGACCTGGAGCGTCGGGCGGCACAGCAGCTCCTTTGGAGCGGCTATATCGACCTGGGCATCTCGGGGCTGCGTGAGATCCTGGCGGCCGAGGGCATTCCGTACCCGCGAACCCCTTTTCGGGGGCTTCTTTCGGCCCTGTTCATGCGGGCGTGGCTACGCATTCGGGGACTCCGCTTTCGCGAGAAGGACGAGAGCTCCGTGGCGGCCAAGGACTTGGCCAGGATCGATACCTGCTGGCACGCGGCCATGGGCCTGGCCATGGTCGACCATTTTCGGGGGCATGCGTTCCAGGCGCGCGCGCTGCTCCTTGCACTTGGAGCAGGAGAGCCGCAAAGGCTTCTGCGGGCGCTGGTGTCAGAGGCCGCCTTCATCGCAGGTGCCGGGAGAAGGGGGCAAGCAAGAAGCGCAAGGGCATTGGCCCTCGCCGAGGGCATTTCCCAAAAGGTAGGTACCGATTATTCCACGGCCCTCGTCGTCCTGACGAGGGCTCACCAGGCGTACATGCGTGGCGATTTCTTGCACCAGCTCGAATGGGCCGAGCAAGCGGAGCAGCTCCTCCGTGATCGATGCACAGGTGTCTCTTGGGAGCTTGCCACCGCGCGGCTGTTCATCGCGCGGTCGCTTCTTTTCATGGGCAAGCTGCGCGAGCTGTCCGCCAGGATGTCCGCATTCTTGGGAGAGTGCGAAGATCGCGGCGATCTATACGGAGGCACGACCCTTCGCACGTCCGTGATGCCCTTCTTGGACCTGAGGTTGAATGATCCGGCGGCAGCGCGAAAGGAAGTCCACGACGCGATCCTCGCCTGGTCACCCCGGGATTTCCACTTGCAGCATTACTTCGCGTTATGGTCGGAAGCGGTTGTCGACCTGTACGAGGGAAATCCAGCGGCGGCACGGGATCGGATCGATGCTGGATGGAGCTCCATGCGCCGATCGCTCCTCATGCGGATCCAGGTCACCCGCATTCTCATGTACGACCTTAGAGGACGCACGAACCTCATGCTCGCCAAAGAACGACCTTCGGAGCGCGGGCGACTTCTTCGGCACGTGGAACGTGACGCCCGTCGTCTTAGGAAGGAGCACCTGCCATGGTCGGACCCCTTGGCGTGCGCCCTCCTCGCAGGCGTGTCCATGCAGCGCGGCGACGCGAATGCGGCAGCCGGCCAGCTGGCCCAGGCCGCCCAGGAATTCGAAGCGGCCCACATGGCGCTGCACGCGGTCGCGGCACGAAGGTGGCTAGGCGTGCTTGCGGCCGGGGACGAGGGGAAATCCGCCGCCTCTGCGGCGGATGCATGGATGCAGGCAGAGGGGATTCGGGATCCAGGGCGGATGGCGACGTTGCTTTTGCCGGGGATTACTGGGTGAGGGATAGTGGGATGACTAGCGGAGACGTGCCAGGGCAGAGTGGACAGCCTCCACATCGGCCGCGGTTCCGAGCTCGACGAGAAGATTTTGCAGGATGTCCGGGTCGCTAATTGCCTCGAGCTTGCGACCCACGTCGGCGGGAATGGATCCGAGCTTGGCCACCAGCAGTCCCCCACAAGCATCTCGAAGAGCCCCTAGACGCCCTTCCACGCGGCCTTCGACGTGCCCTTCGACACGGCCCTTGGCCACGCCCTCCTCGAGAATCATGTGGTACAGGGGCGACTCTTGAATGATTTCCCTCAGCATAGCGACCCTCTCTACCAAGAACGATACCACGTCATGTCCGAAACGGCGACCGCCAAGCAGGGCCAAGAGACCCAGCGCTTCAGCCTTGGTGCGCGCATCCCAAGGCGCCACCGTCGCAAGCCTCGCGAGCGACTCGATATCGCTGGCCGTGACTCCCTTCATGAGCGGTGCCAGCGCCAGGAGCCCGGGGTGATGGAGCAGTTTCTCGCGGTCGCATGCCACGTCCCAAAGCTTGACGACTTCATATCGCACCACCACCCTCGGTACCCCGCCCACTTCCAGAGATAGATGAGCAGGGATATCAAGGGGTGCACTCGGCTGGAGCAGGTAGAGCACCACCGAACGCACCGGAAGACCGTATACCTGGTGGATCTTCGCCATGTAATGGAAGATCCGCACCGGCATCCCGTCGCCCGCCTTGGCTATCGACTGGAACTCAACATGGAGGACATACCGCTCACCGCTTTCTTCCACTTCTACAAGGGCGTCCGCGCGAAGCTCCCCCGCTGCCAGAACAGGGCTTAGCACCTGAGTCACCGAGGCGTTCGTGCGGTCGCCTAGGAGCAAGCGCAAGAAATCACCGCGATGCCGGTCGAACAGGAACTTGAGCACTGGATCAAGAATCGAGCGCACGCTTTTCTTTAGCTCGATGATCGTTCCATCGCCTGCCATGCGAGGGATAACCTAGCGGCGAAGCGGTACGGGGTCCAGAAAAGTCGTCTCGGCGCAGGCGTGTCCATGCAGCGCGGCGACGCGAATGCGGCAGCCGGCCAGCTGGCCCAGGCCGCCCAGGAATTCGAAGCGGCCCACATGGCGCTGCACGCGGTCACGGCACGAAGGTGGCTAGGCGTGCTCGCGGCCGGGGACGAGGGGAAATCCGCCGCCTCTGCGGCAGATGCATGGATGCAGGCAGAGGGGATTCGGGATCCAGGGCGGATGGCGACGTTGCTTTTGCCGGGGATTACGGGGTGAGGGGCTAGTGCAGGACGAACCAGGGTCACCTTGGTGGCTGAGCTTCCAGAGCATGGCCTGCACGCGATCGCGAATCGACTCCGGCTCGAGATAAATCGCTAACGCCGCGAACGATCCGGTGACCGGGCACTCGCCCGCCCCTGTTACGCGGGTCCGCTTGGGAACGCGGAGCCTAATGGGAGTACGCTGACCGTGATCTGTCGGTACCCCCTTTATTTTTCTCGCGAGCACGGTCGAAATTTCTTGACATCGATGCGACGCAAAACGGACCTCTACGTCGACCACCGGCGCGAATCACTACTTGGCGCACGTCATGCCCTACGCTGTGGTGTCGTGACGGGAACCAGAGGGGGGGCAAGGGTGACGTCGCACTTCCGGCCTGCGTGCCTCGCAGGGGCCTTCCCGGGGGTCCGAAAAGCTCGTGCGAGAGTGAGCGCATGCAAGCCGAATCCACGCCCTGCGCCGCGCGCCAGCACTTGGATCGCCTTTCTTCTCGACTAGACCGCGAGAAGAAAGAGCTGGTCCTATTCCTGATCGATCTGGCCGACTTCGATCAGAAGAAGCTCGGGATCGAGCTCGGTTATCCGTCGACGCTCGCCTGTCTCGTCGGCGAGCTTGGGCTCACGGAGTCCTCGGC
>JACQUZ010000127.1 GCA_016210055.1 Deltaproteobacteria bacterium
CTTGGTGGCCGCCTCGATCGTAGAGCTGGACTCAGCAGCCCCAATAATGACGGCGACGCCCCTTGCGATCAGCGCCTGCGCGCCACCTGGAGCCAAGGTCTTGTCGGACTTGTAATCCTCGACGACAATCTCGACCTTTTTTCCGAGGAGCAAGCCGCTTGTGTTGATCTCGTCCGCGGCCAATTCGAGGGCCTTTCTGAACCCCACGCCGTACTCCCCGTTGGTGCCGGTGATTGGAATCAAGGCCCCTATCTCGAAAGCGTCCCCGCCCACTTCGTTCTCCTTCCCTCCACCGCACCCTAGCGCAAGAACGAGGAGTGCAACCAGTGTTCCGGACCTGAATCGATTCATGACGTGCCTCCTTGCCTTTTCCGTTCGACTTTGCGTAGTCGCAAAAACACGCTCGCCGGCGAGCCAGCGATCAAAATTGCTGCTTCAACGAGAGTAAGAACGATATTGTGTCCCCAGGGATGTCGTAGTCGCCGTATCCTGGAAACACGAGCTTCCTGTTGAGCAGGTTCGAGACCTTTAGCCCAATGATCGTTTCATTGGACCCGAGCCACTTCAAGTTGGTGCTTGAAAGGACGAAATCCAAGAGGAACTGGGCAGGGAGCCTGTATTCCTGCAAGTTCACCGGATCGTGGGTGCGAATGTTCTGATCGCTGGCGATCCTGGGGCCGAGGAGCTTCCCCTCTAGGTTGACCTGGAGATGGGCCTGAGGCACTCGATACGTCATGCCGGCTTTTGCCATGTACGACGGATAGATCCTTGTGTTGACAGCAAGGACTATTTGTCGGAAGGGATCGAGTCGCTCCAGTGTGCTCTTTTGCAGCGACAGGTTCATGAAGGCTGACGCGTGCGCGGAGCCGTATTCGAGCGCCGCCTCACACCCATAGGATTCGATCTCCGCTGCGTTGGTAGCCTGGAGATTCGTGCCCTGCTCGTTTTTCACAATCTCTACCTTGTCGGCGATGGTGTTGTAGAAAGCGGCCAGTCCAAGGAGCAGTCCTGCCCTAGGCTTGAGCTCGATGATTGTCTCGAGGCTCCTCGCTCTCTCCGGTCGCAGGTCCTCGCTCCCGATCATGTCGTTGGGGACCAGGGGCTGGGTATACAGCTGGGTCGAAGAGGGGGCCTTGAATGAGGTCCCGAAGAGTAACTTCGCGTGGAGCCTATCGGAGAAGGCAGGGACAACGAGCGCAGCCCGATAGTTGAGGGTGTCGCCGTAGATGCTGTGGAGGTCGTATCGCAGGCCGAGGGTGAGGCCGACCTTGTCGAGGGGATGGACGATGCCTTGCAGGTAGGCGCCTAGGTTGTTGAACCTCTTGGTTCCAAGAGGCTCTCCGACCGGAGTACTCCGGCCATCCTCGTGGCGGAAGTACTCCAGCTTCTGATGCAAGTCACTGCTGAAGTCCAGGCCCGAGGAGATGCTGCTCTGTCCTTGAAACCAGTACGACCACTCCGTGACGACATCGATGGCCCGATAGCCGACTTTTCTCGTCTGATAGTCTGCCACCCTGTTGGTGGTGTAGAGGCGGTCCCCCTGCCCGGGTCCGCCTTGGGATACCGTCGCCGAGAACTTCCCTTCGAGCTTTCCGGCGAACGAGTGGCCGTAGGCGAGCCTGAGGTACATGTTCGTGAGGTGTATCCGAGTGTTGTGCTCGAGCGGCCCCCAGTCCATGAACTCGCCCTTGCTGTCGAGGTTCTGGAGACTGAAGTCCAGGGCAAGCGTCCCCAGGCGCTCACTTCGGTACCTGGCCTTGCCGAAGACGCTGGACGGCGTGGCGATGTCATGCTCCGACTGGTTACCGGGTCGCCGGCTGTACTTGGATTGCCCTGGGAGGTCCAGGATCTGGAGTCCCGAGCGGTCCCAGATGCCGGTGCTTGCGGTGAGCATGAAGTCGAAATTGCCGACCTGCTTTCCCACCGCGACCTCTCCGCCGTAGGAGATGCGCCCATTCGAGACAGAGCTGCCGATTTCCACGAGGCCGTTCTCTAAGTCCGCTCCATTGCGGGTAATGATATTGATCACGCCAAGGAAGGCATTGGCGCCATAGAGCGCTGAGGTTGGTCCCTTGATGATTTCGACCCTGTCAATCGCCGAGAGAGGAATGAGCTCCTTGCCAAGGAAATTCTCGGAACCAGGCCTGAACGAGATCGGCTGCCCGTCGATCATGAGCTTGATGATGCGAGACCACGCCCTCGCCCCAGAGTTGACGCCCCGCACGCCGACGTTGTGGAGCACGTGGTCATCCAACACATCGATGCCGGTCAGGCTGCTAATCACCTCGGCGACGTTCCGATAGCCCCTGGCGGCAATCTGCTGGGCGGTGATGACCGATATGGCAGCAGGGGCCTCGGATGGCTTTTGCCTCACGCGCGATGCGCTAACGACCTCTAGCAGCTCCTCGAGGGTGACCTCCTCGATGTTGGTGTCTGGGAGCCCTTCGGCGACCCAGTCCTGCGCATCCGCTTCGCTTTCGATCGTTCCAGCGAAAGCACTTTCGTCGGCGATGGCAGGCAAGAACAGAGAGACGAGCGCCAGCCATCCCCTTGCTCCTCCAGTCATGCAAGTGCCCCGCCCCAGCGACGTTTCGCTCCGCTGTCACTTTATCATGAGTTACCGGACACTAGACGGCTAATAGTCGGAAGCAGGGACGGCGAAGGACCAGCGACCGAGCGGCACCACTTGGCGAAGTTGGAGCCAGGCAGTTCATCCGGACCTCGACCACCACGCGATAACATTCCGGTGGGATGGCGCAGACCCCAAGAAATACGAGGGTTGATTGGACCAACGTCGTCTCATCATCGCGGAAGGCGGCCAGCACGAAGAGATGTGACCATCGCTGAGGATCTCGGGCGTCCACCAGCTTTGGCGTGCCCTCGGGGGTCACGCGGATATTCTGGGTCTTGATGTCACTATGGACGAAGTGGCGCGCATGGATGAACTGAAGGGCCTGGAGAAGCTGAATCAGGTACGAGGTAGCTCGTGTCACGTCGAGGGGGGCCGGCGGATGCGCTGGCAGCAGGCGGGGAAGTGACGGAGTAGTGTTAACCATGGGCCTTGGCTCGGGCGGAGCCTGTGCGCAAAGGCCTTGGTTGTCGATCGAACGATTGCCGGCGGACTGGAACCTGTGCGGGTTGCCGTAGAGGGTAGACGTTCTTCAGCGAGGCCGTCGGGATTGGCGATGTTTTCTAATGATTAGAAAGCACGTGCCGATGACAGGCCAAGCGGTAATGCTACCGTGGCGCCGTCCGCCCACTCGGCAGTCGCAACCCTCCTCGGGAGGGTCGGCCTCCGCGCCGGCATCGCTGTAGCTGGCGGCGTCCTTCGCACCGATCCCAGCGTCTGGTTGGGGTTCCGAAATCCTCGTCACGCGGAGGGCGTCAAGCGCCAGCTTGACCTCGGCGGTGCGCGGCTCGCCCGTGTTGTCGTCGAGCCGAATCCATTGGTCTCCGCCCTTGGCGAACCAGAAGTCCCCGAGGGCCGACCAACCGTCAATCTTGGTTTGGTCGAATTCGACGGCGTCTGCTGTTCCTGCGTGCTGGATTAGGTACGTGGCAAGCCGCGATTGCGCAAAGGGCGCTGGAGTATAGGCTTCCAACCGGTAGTTCCCTGCCTCGAGGAAGCTTACGTTCCACTGGCCAAAGTTGGCCGCTTGGTCGCTGGCGGTCGTGTATGTCCACTGGAGAGATCCCCCATGGCCCACAGCCTCATGCCGGATGTAGACCGGATCGCCCCCAGCAACAAAGCATGTTTCGTGGTCGTCCACGATGCGTCCCGCTGCCGGGACGGGATCGCACGCTGTGGCCACTTGGACCGTGAATGCATGGAGGTCGTCCAGGCTGCCGTTAAAGAGGTCGCTATCCACGTTACCGGTTATCCCCGTTACCTTGGCCGTTGCGCTCGTCTGGAAGAACACCCAGCGCGTCCACGGGTTGGGGAGGTCCGGGCAGGTTGGGCCGTACTGCGGGATCCAGAGCGGGTAGGACGCGAAGTCATCGCTGCCCACGCTGTCGTTCCAGAAGTACTTGCCCGTGTACACAATGGGCTTTACGCCAAGGCGCTCCTCCACGCGATCGATCCAATGCCGCATCTTGGCGACGATAACGCTGGCGGGCTGTCCATCGGTGGCCTCCACGTCGATGACAGGCGGCAGGTCGCCGACCTCGAGCGGTCCCATGGTCGAGAGGAGAAGATCCGCCTGGGCTACTGCGTCTTGGCCAGGACGGAAGAACTGGTACGCACCGCGGATGATCCCGGCGCTTCGCGTGCCAGCCCAGTTGGCGGCAAAGAATTCATCACGGTACTCCAGGCCATCGGACACCCGCACGAACGCGAAGCGGACCCCGGAGGCCGCGACCTTTGGCCAGTCTATTTGGCCTTGGTACTTGGAGACGTCAATGCCATCGACGGTGGGCCCGTCGGCGCAGACCTTGAGCTCCTGGTGGCGCGTGCCCAAGCCGCCAGGCAATGGATCGGTGCAGCTGGGGGTGAGGGCGCACAGAGCCGCGGAGACGAGGCAGGCGGGGCGCATGGCCCGGATGATAGCAAAGGGCTTAGGGCCATGCGCGGGGTGGGCAGGAAGGGGGGGGCGGCAGTGCCCTTAGGAGGCGAGTCGCCGGCTAATCGCCATCGCTCGGGCAGGACACGTGGGAGGTGCCGTCGCCGGGCCACCACTTGATGTAGCCGTTGGTGAACCAGAAATATTCGATCGAGTCATAGGGGGTGCCACCACGCCCTTGCGCCGCGACTCAAGAGGCCTGGCTGGCAGGCGCCGTTCAGTAGTCGCCCTGTCGATCCCGCTTGCGCGCGCCCTGACGCCGCTTTTTCTCGACCCGGCGGCGGCGAGAGGCGGCCGAAGGGCGCGTGGGCCTGCGCGGCGTCTTTGGTTCAAGCGCCCGCAAGACGAGCTGGCGAAGCTTCTCGCGTGCATCGTCAAGGTTGCGCGCCCGGTCCCGCGTCTTATGGCTTATCACGTGCAGGGCGCCGCGCGAATCGATCCGATTCCTTGCAAGAGTGGCGAGGCGCTGCTTGGTCTCGTCATCCAGCGCGCGCGTGCCTTGCAGGTCAAAGACGAGCTCGATCTTGGACGCGACCTTGTTCACGTTCTGCCCTCCAGGGCCCGAGGAACGGACCGATGTCCAGGACAGATCGCTTTCCGGCAGGACCAAGGAATCGGAGATGGGAAGGGGTCCCGGCACTCACCAAAGAATAGCGCGCTCGCGGGAAAGAGACGAGCCAGCGTCGACGATAGGTTTCTCACCTATCAAGGTGGATTGAGCAGGGTGAGCCTGAAGCCACCCGAGAGTCCCATGCAAGTCGAGAACCTCGAGAAAGACACGGGCAAGTAGGGCGTGAAGCCAGAGGCGGTCATCCTCATTGGAATCCAGGCTACGGGCAAGAGCACGTTCTACAAGGAGCGGTTCTTCTGCACCCACGTGCGAATCAACCTGGACATGCTGCGGACGCGACATCGCGAGAAGCTTCTGCTCGCGGCCTGCCTCGAAGGCCGCGTGTCTTTTGTCGTGGACAACACAAGCCCGACCACGCGCGACCGCGCTCGCTATATTCCAGCCGCCAAAGCCGCCGGATTTCGGATTATCGGGTTTCTCTTCGAGTCAGAGGTTCGAAGCGCGGTTGACCGCAACGCGCAGCGCCCGGAGGACGAGCGAGTTCCCGAGGCCGCGATCTGGGGAACTGCCTCCAAGTTGGAGCGGCCAAGCCTAAGCGAGGGCTTTGACGAGCTTCACAACGTACGAATCGCCGATGGACGGTTCGTCGTGGAGGAATGGCGTGAACAGCGGACGAAACCGTTTCGCTAAACCCACTGGAGACGTTCTTTCCGTGGGGTCGACACCCAGCAAGAACAGCAAGCAAGATCGCCACTCCGTGCGAAGCGCCACGTGTCTTCATGCTCGGCTCGGCCTACAATTGCGGGGCCGAGAGCGCGAGTGGCACCGCAGGTGCGGCTATCCAGGGAAGCCGCGACCTGCAAGCGAACAGTTCAGGCTCTGTCCAGAGCCATTGTCGGCAAAGTGCCAGTTAATGAATTCCAGTGATTACCAGCTGGCGCGGGCAATGCACTTCATTCGCAGAAAAGGGGGACTCCTCAATGATGCAGCCGAGCCCGCTGTCGCGGCTTGTTGCAGCCGTCGTTTTTCCGCTCGCGATTGGCACGGCCTGCACCGGTGAACCTCCGAGTGATCAGTACAGCGGGCCAGGGGATGCAACTCCGACGGTACCTGATGGCCCAGTCGCTGATGCATCGCTCCCTACGCCTGATGGCACGGTCCCGGATGCGAACCCTGGCGGCCTCGGTCGTGTCGTCGCAGTCTGGAGCGGAGTTGGGTCCCGAACCTATGTACCCGCATCCGTGCTCGCCGATGGGTTGCGCGCCGTGTGCCTCTGGGGCCGAAACGGAGCAGAGTTCACCGGCTTCACCGATTGGCACTCTACGGCGGAGCGCGAAGAGTGGCGGAGGTTTGCCGAAGAGGAGCGCGTAGCGCTCGTGGGCTTGGTCGCGAACGGTTCGATACAGACCGCCGCCGAGTTCCAGGCAGAGCTCAACCGCATCGCGCCGGCCGCTGGCATCCCCGCCATTGCGACCGCGCCCTGGATCCTCCGCGGCTTTAGCTTCTCGGGCATGCGGAGCTGGAACATCACCACCTTGCAGCCCGGGCGAGTGGCCGTTTTCTCCTGGTTCTCGGGCGATCCTCTAGAGGATACGTGGGCCCAGTCGTGGAATGGTCAGTCCACGCCGCCCATCGATGCTCTTTGGCCTGAATACCGAGGCCGCTGGAACACGTTTTTCACCCCTCCCGACGCCGCCTTGAGTATCCCCGGTCTTCTTCTCATTGGCGATCGCGATGTTCGCTACACCGACGCCCACTGGCTCCTCTGGCGCCTCGGCCGTCGATCTGCAGCTCCTTGGGTGCAGGCACTCGTTCCCGACCGAGCCCACTCGTACACCGAGGCAACGGGTGCCCTCGAGCGATGTTTCTTCGCTTGGGCGCTTCGGGGCAATGCGACCTTCGGAGAAGGCGGTTACGCCACGTACAGCGGCACAAGACATGCTCAGCCCTGGCTGAGCGAGGGACGCACCAGTGCGGAGGTGGGCTGGGTGCCGTCCCAGGCTTGCGCCCAAGCCTGGGCAAGCCTGGTGGGCGGCACCGTCTCACCGTAGCTCGGCCCTTAGAACCACTTCTCGGCCATTCTTAGCACGCAACCGCTGCTTCTCGGCGTAGCGCCTCCGCCCCCTGGCCTGCCTGATGGCTCGCTTTGGCCTCCTCCACAAGGAAATCAACAAAAGGATCGAGCAACCGGACACCGCCTTCACTCTCCACCCAGAGGAACTGCCCCTGGGGATTAACCTCCAGCCATGCGGGCTCGCCGTCGTCCGCAAGCTTGAAGTCGAAGACGCCCATTCGCAGGCCCAAGATGCGGAGCACGGCCGCGATGCGCTTTTCTGTGAGGCTGTCCAGCGCATGCTCTCGAATGGGAAATCGGTCCTTGTAACGCCAGTCCAGCTCCTCCGCCTCGAGGAGGGCAGAGATGACGCGATCACCAAGCGCGAGCACGCGCAAGTGCCGCTGCCCGGGAATGAGCTCCTGGTAGATCGCAGGGCAGAGCGACATCACCTCGTCCTGCTCGAGGAGCTCCGGCTTGAGGACAGTGGTCGCGGTCGCGAGCTCTGACGTTCCGTGGACGTCCTTTACGATGACCTGGTGGTCGAGCTCCTTGGCAAACCTACGGATGTCCTCGGGGACCTGGCTGACGAGCGTGCGCGGAACACGAAACCCGGCCGCCTTGGCTGCGCGCAGCTGCACGAGCGAATTGCCGGCGGTTAGGGTGGCATCGGGATGGCTTATCCAGGTGCCGCGGAATTCGGACAAGAGGAACCCCTTCAAGGACCCCATGCACTCGGTGCGAATGAAGTCGACCGTCTTTGGGTCGATAATCTCCTCGGGGATTACCTGATGATTCGTCATCCTCCGGAACCACATGACGTCGAGGGAGGCTGGCTCGAAAACCCGGGACTCTGCATCGCGAATGCGATTCGCTAGGGAGCCGTCGTGTGACCAAGTGATTCCGCCGTGACTCGCGATCGTATCCGCCGCGACGAGGTGGCACCGGACCCGGCGGCGATCCTCGATCGCTTTCTTAACGAGCCAACCGTGTGCGTCGAGCTGGAAGCTGACGATGCCGATGGAAACCATTTTTTGCTCCTTCGATAGGAAGGGGAGATGCGTCATGGGCGCATCTCCCCTTCGGGCTGCTAACCGCTGGCCATTCGAGGACTACTCGTTGGCTCAAGCCACCGGCGGATCGTCGCTGTCAATGTAGAAGCCGCATTGGCAGCGGGTCCGCCAATTCGTCGGCCTCTTCTTAGCACCACCAACGACGTCTCTTAGGACTTCGTCCCACAGCTGCCACTTGTCCTTTTCCGTCCTCTCCTGTGTTCGCTCGAGGACGGGGCGCACCTTTAGCATGTCGCATGCCACCGAGAATCGAGGGAAATGGTCGCGAATCCCGCCGAAACTATTGGGTGCGCCGTTCGTCGACACGCCATGCAAGACTAGTCGACTGGGCGATTTGGCTTGGAGCGGGATTCGGGAGGTGGACTACGAAGAGCGTGCGAGGGCCTAAAGGCCACACGTCTCGTTGCAGGACGCTTCCAGGCAGAACAGGTAGGGCTCGATCTTGGCCTGGCATTCGGGTGTCGTCACGCAGCTATCGATGCATGAGCAGAAAGGATTGCAGGTGCCGCTGCGATACTTCTCCAAGAGGCACTCGTACTGCGAGCGGCAGGCTTCAGCGCCACTTGTGCCGAGCTCCCTCCAGCAGGAGGTCCCCAGGCACTGGCGGCATTTCTCGTCGCTGCTGGACCATGCTGGCTCCAGGGTCTCGCACGGTCTCGTTTCGGGCGCAATCGAAAGGGGTGCGGTAGCATTCCGACCGGTGCCGTCGTCGTAGATGAGGCTGATGGGTTCCTCTGTTCGAGGAACCTCGAAGACCAAGCGACAGGACAGCTGGCCACCCTTGGCGACCGAGATGTCTTGAGGGCATGGCGTCTTGGCGAGCGCCGAGGTCGCACTGGCCCGCACGCTCAAGCCGCTCCGCGTGGTGACGGAGAAAAGCGCCAGGGACATGGGGATTGGCACTGCTTCGTCGCGGTTGACCATGGTGAGGTCGACCTCGAGGAAGCGGCGCCCTTCCTGCGGGGACCTTCCGGCGATGGATCGCGAGTACTGGGCGCTGTCTGCCCGTAGCGAGAATCCCGTCGCCTGCGCTTGGTCCGACGTGGTGTTGGAATCGCCGCAGGCGAACGAAAGAAGGAGGCAACAAGCGGTCGCCAGCTGGGTTGGTAGTTTCTGAGCGGCCATGGGAACTCCTGTCGCAATGGAACGACCAGGCATGATAGGGAGTTCGTGGCAAGCGCACAAGGGACCTTCTATCCGACAGGGACCTTCTATCCGAGTGCAGGAGAACGCTCGGCAGTCGACCTGTGACACTGTCACGCCTTTCACGTCGCTGTTGCGCTCGGCGTGACGATTCGCTTTGAGATCGCTCTCCCTGTCCCCCGAACAATCGCTTGGTCCCGGTCAATGCGGACTGTTCAACGAATGCTCGCCCGGAAACCATGCGCCCATCTACCGGAACGAGGTAAGTGGACCCCAAGACCACGATATCCCCGGCCGTCACGGCGCGCGCCTTGACCTGCGTCTCCCTGCTGTGTCGCTTGTCCCACGCATCGCGATCCCGGGCGCGCGTTCCGGCCAGGAAGCGGGCCCCAAGTTGTTCGTCCTGGAACTCACACCTGTCAATCGTCAATACGGCGAGCCACACCGCACGTGCGCTTCCGGTGACGCTGCGCCCTGCGGGCGGTAACATGTCGGCATGGCGTCTCTCTTTGTCGTGCTGGATCTCGTGGGCGCGGGGCGCGTGGTTGGCGCCTTCAACTCGTCAGCGCACGCGCGAGCGATCATCGGGGAGTTCGGCCACTACTACAAGGTGATCGAGACGCCGGCATGGCTGGTGCTCGGAGAGAGCTTGCACGTCTTGTTGTCTTCGTCGGGGATTTTGCAGCCCGTCGCCGTAACCGGCCTGGGCTTGATCGCCCGGGCATGGGCCGCCAGGTCACCCTACCACCGCGTGGAGTTCTGCCTTCGCAACAAGATCAATCCGCACGTGCTCGAGTGGACGGTGAGCAAGGCGCAGCGGGAACATGTCGCGTCCCTCATGGACGGGCACGGCAAGAAGTGATCGCAAGGCTGGTTAATGTAGAGCCAGTCGACAGTGACGAGCGCATCCACCGTTTTCTGCGCGGGACGAGCGGAACGCTCCTGCCTGCGCTGCTCGACGGGGACTAGGGCGGATCAAGGCCGGTTCCTGATCATGTCGCACGCTTCCTGGGATGATCTATGGTCCCGTTCCTGTCCAGCAATGGTCATGCCGGCGCTCTTTGAGATAGCGTGGGCAGGCTGGGGCGCAGGGCGACGGGGGAATCATGCGGAATCAGGATCGCAGGGTGGAGGCTCGCAGGCACGAACGTGGTAAGGGCTAAGGCACCACGATCCGATACACCCCCATGTCGCCGTGGCCGCGTGCCACTTCGAGATTGAACATGGGGAGATCGAGGAACCGATAAGTATCGGTGCCTCCCGATACGCTCACCCGCACAACGAGGACGCCATTGGTGCCGACGACGTGAGGATACTCGCTGTAGATGGTGCTAAATGGATTAGCCGTGAAGAGGGCATCGCCTTGGCCAAAGCTGATGCCATGTTCAGGCGTCGTGTAGTGGGGGAACGTAAAATGACCCGCCGAATCGGTCGTTCCGCGGTACTTGGGGACGTTCGGGATTACCGAGTCCTGTTGCTGGAATACCTCAATCGTGGCTCCGGCTACCGCAGTACCATTGCCGTCGACCACCGCGAGAACATTCTGAGTCGGAATCCCGAATAGATACTTGCCATAATAGCCGCGGCGGAGCGGCAGCGCCCGTCCATTCCAATTCGCATCCGTGTTGAGCGCCCACACGTGATACTCATCCAGGAAATAAGCGGCTCCGCTCATGAGATCGCCCGGCACGCTGTTGTAATGGACCACATCCCAAGCGATGGTTGGCATCAGGGCTGTACCTGCCACCCGGTTGGCCTTAATCAGGCCAGCGACGTCAATGCGCTGGTCGCCTTCGTAGAGCTCCCACTCTGTCACGTGGGACATCCGGTCGTAATCCTGCCTGTCAACGTGCAGCAACCACACGAGCGCTGCTTCGGCGGAGAAGGACTGATCACCCCAATCCGTGCCCGAGGTCACCACCTTTCCGCCACGGCGCGTGGCGGGGGGCTGCCGGCCGTTCACCGAATCGAGGTCAGGTCCCGCCCAGATCTCCCACGAATGGGTCATGCCGTCGCTGAACTTCACTCGTGCCCGGGTCACTGCCCTAGGCTCCGCAAAACGCACCGCGAACCACACGGGTCGGCTTTCATAGGTGGCGATGGGATCGCTTGCAACCCCGTCGAACAGGCGATCAATGGCCGAAAGCGCGGAGGAATTAGAGAAGGTCTCCGCACGGGGTGGTCCATCGGTAATGAGGCATTCAGACACCTGCACGTCCATTTGATAGAGGTCAATGAGGCCGAGCTGGTGCCCCCATTCGTGCAGAAGCCCATTGTCCCTGGTCGCGTGCACCTGCTCAATCCAGGGCGTCCACGACGCTGGAGCAGGTCCCCCGAATCCCCAGCAGCCGTCCGTGGGGCAAGGCTCGGGGGCATGGGTTCCACCGGGGTCAGGCGTGGTCGACGGAACACGCACGATTCGGTTGATCGCAATGCGCACCTTGGCGCCTTCGGGTTGCGAGGGATAGACGCTGCTCGCGAACAACCGGTTCATCTCGTCGCTATGAAACTGAATCCAATCCTCGGCGGAGCGGGTACCCACGCTGTTGTCTCGGGCAGCCATCCAAGTCGCGAAGTTCTCCCACACGTACGCGGTGAGGAGGAGCGCGTTGGTTCGTTGCTCTCGCGCGTCGTTCACCACCAAGCCGTCATTGAGAGGCAGCCCGGAATCGTCGAGGAGCTCGAAGCGCACCACGTGATCGCCGTCCTGCCAGTTCCAAGAGAAGGTATAGTCCTGCGTGGCTCCGGCCGCCAATCGGCCCGAGGATCGTCCACTCGCTACGACCTGGCCATCGATGAGCCACTGCGTGCGAAAGCGCGGAACGGTCCTCGTGCCCTGGTTCCTCACCCGCGCGGTGAATTGGACGGTATCACCTAGGTCTGGCCACCGCTTGTCATTCTCGGTTCCTGGCGCCGGAGCCGGGTTGTACCCGGACGGCTGGTAGCGCACGTCGTACTTGGGATACTGGGGCGTTCGCTCGATATAGCTTACAGACAAGTCCGATGAGGTCGTAGGAAAGAAGCTCCGCGCCAGCTCGGCGACTTGTTCTGCAGAAAGGGCAACGCCAAAGATTCGCACGTCATCAATTAGACCGCTGTACGCAGACCAAGACGGATGGTTTCCCATCATGAGGGGGCGCGTTGAGTCCTGAAGCGTGCCCAGTGCGGGCGCGCTCGCCACGAGCGTTCCATTAAAATAGAGCGCAATGGATTTGCCATCGAACACTCCGACTACATGCGCCCAGGCCCCGGCTCGGGCCGGAGCGGCGACCGAGTGGGTCTCGCCCCAGCCTCCATTGGGAAAAGCGACCGAAAAAAGGTAACGACCGCCCTCTATCGCCAGCGCGAAGGCATCCATCGCGTACCACTTGTTGATGATGGTCTGCATCCGGTCCACGCGGCTGGGGCGCACTAGGGCCGACACGGTCACTGCGTCGCGGAAGTGAAATGCCGGTGCGTCCTTCACCGTGGCCGCATCGTCCACCCCGTCGAAGCTACCGGCCCGTCCCCGCACGCCTTGGGCGCACCGCATGCCCCCGGACTTGGTGGCATCATGGGTGTTCCCCGACGAGTCCTTGATTATCGGCCTGCGTAGCGTGCAGTCGTCGAAGGTCCACGCGGCGACCGGCGCTGGCACGGAAATTCCTTGGCGCGCCTCGTCGACGGTTGCGGTTTCCTCGGCTCCGCTCTGGCAGCCTCCGCCGAGCGACGCCAGAAGGAGAAGCAATGGAAAAGGATAACGAATCGGCAGGCGTCGGCCTGCACCGTGGTTGGTGATCATGGAGGCCTTTTACCTCCAGCGCAGCCACGCCTGCAAGGCCACCGCTTGTGATGATAGCGCTTGCACGTGGCGCCGCGGAAACGAGAACCCACTCCCAGCAAGGAGGGCCCATGGACATCAAGAGCGTCGCCATCGCCGTGCCAGACGGCGCGAATGCCGTCGTCGGCCAATCGCATTTCATCAAGACGATCGAAGACATCGCCGAAATCATGGTCACGACCGTTCCCCAGGGGAAGTATGGGTTGGCATTCAACGAATCCTCGGGGCCGTGCCTGGTGCGTGCCGAGGGGAACGACGCCGCTCTCAAGGCAAGCGCGATCGAAAACGCCCAGGCCATTGGTGCTGGCCACGTCTTTGTGCTGCTCCTCCGCGACTGCTATCCCATCAACGTGCTCGGCCGCATCAAGGACTGTCCGGAGGTCTGCTCGATCTTTTGTGCGACGGCGAACCCGGTGGAAGTGATCGTTGCCGAGTCCGCCCAGGGTCGCGGGGTGCTTGGGGTTATCGACGGGCGACGGCCAAAGGGCGTCGAGACGGGCCCGGACGTGGCGGCACGCAAGGATTTCTTGCGAAAGATCGGGTACAAGCTCTAACGCGCTGGCCGTGGGTTAGATGCCGGCCGACATTGACGTGGACGCGAGAACCTCGACGACGACCCGCATTTCCCGTTGAGCCCGACCCTCCTTTATCACTGAATCACCGAGGCCACGTCGACAGAGGGTCCACCGCGCCTTGACAAGGCGCGGTGGGTGCCGAGATGGCCTTGTCCATGGACGACAAGTCTCACCTCGTCGAGCTCGTTCGACGCCGCGGGGTGCGGGACCCGCGCCTGCTCGCCGCAATGGCTCGCATCGATCGAGGGGCGTTCATCCCGCTCGGGTTCGAGTCGGCCGCGTACGAAGACGAGCCCGTACCCATAGGTCACGGTCAGGTCACGACGCAGCCCTCTTTGATCGCTGAGATGGTCGAGGCGCTTGAGCTCTCCGGCCACGAGCGGGTCCTGGAGGTCGGGGCTGGTTACGGCTTTCAGACCGCCATTCTCGCGAGCCTCTGCAAGGAGGTACTTGCCGTCGAGTGGTTCCCTGATCTTGCACGCCAGGCGCGCGCGAACCTGGATGCGGCGGGGATTCGCAACGCCACCGTCGTGGAGGGCGACGGCACTCGGGGCCTCGAAAACCACGCGCCCTACGATCGCATTATCGTGGGGGCTGCCGCGCCCAGCGTGCCGCAGCCCCTTGAGGATCAGCTCGTGGAAGGCGGGCTGCTCGTTCAACCCATGGGCGTGGGCGGCCGGGAGACCGTCATGGTGTTTCGCAAGCAGGGTGGACGCCTGCTCGAAGAGAGGATCCTCACGTTCGCGTCCTTTGTGCCCTTGCGTGGAGAGCGTGGCGTCGTGAAGGAGGAAGCGACTAGGCACGAGTTGTGAATTGATTGGGATCGTGTTGGGTGTTCTCAAGGGGCTGTCGACGGCGAGCCTCCGGCGTACATGCCAGCTCGCCTTTTGGTTGGGGATTGGCCCGCATGATGCGGGGTGGGGCGAGACTCGGGAAGAAATGGAGGACTACCTTGCCGAGCTCCCGCGAGATGTGATCGACCGTTTCCAGGCGTTCCTGCAAGGAGAACGGGAGATATCCGTTCCTGACGACCACCCCACGCGAGTCGCCAATCTGCCGCCGCGCTTCCAAGCACGAGCCGTCAACGTGGCACCCCGTCGGTTTCGGGAGCTGTCCAAGCAGGAGGCGCTCGAGGAGCTGATTTCCGAGGAGGAGTCCGAGCTTCTCCTTCGCTTTGCCACCTGGAGCGGGGATATCCCAAGGCACGTCATCTGGTGGTACACGCCGCCGGATGAGCGCCCAGCGTAGTCCTCTTCATTGCAAGCTTGACGCGCCTCTTTCGGCGCCAAGAACAACTAGCGACCATGACCATGGTAGAGCGGCTCGCCGCGTTCGTGGCAAGTACCACCTGGGACTCCCTCTCTCCCGATGTCGGGCAGGCGCTCAAGCTCCGCGTGCTCGACTCGCTCGGCTGCGCGATCGGAGCCTTGGGCGGTGAGCCCATTTCGGCCCTGCGGCGGCAGGTCGATGACTTTGGCGGAACGCCGCAATGCACCCTCATTGGCGGTGGCCGCACGGCGCCGGATCGGGCGGCGTTTTACAACGGCGCTCTCGTTCGCTACCTGGACTTCAACGATTCCTACCTCGCCAAGGGGGAAACCTGCCACCCGAGCGATAACCTCGCCGCGGTGCTGGCGGCCTGCGAAACCGCAGGCGGCTCGGGCCGCGACTTCCTGGTTGCTTTGGCCGCGGCCTACCAGGTCCAGTGCCGGCTCTCCGACGTGGCGCCGGTTCGCGCTCGTGGATTCGACCACACGACCCAGGGCGCCTATGCGGTCGCGGCTGGTGTCGCCCGCGCCCTGGGCCTTGACGCAGAGCGCACGGCCAACGCCATTGCGATCGCCGGCACTGCCCATGTCTCGCTGCGCGTGACCCGAACCGGCGCGCTGTCCCACTGGAAAGGGCTCGCCTACCCGAACACCGCCTTTGGCGCTACCCACGCCGCATTCCTCGCCAGCCGCGGCATCACCGGGCCCAAGGAGGTCTTCGAGGGAAAGAAAGGGCTCATGCAGGCGATCACGGGCCCCTTCGAGATCGACTGGTCTCGGGAGGGGCTCGACCGCGTGGGGAAGACGATCCTCAAGAAGTTCAACGCCGAAATCCACTCCCAGTCGGCCATCGAAGGGATTCTCGAGCTCAGAGCGCACGGCAGCGTCCGGCCCGAGGACGTGGAGCGCATCGAGCTCGATATTTTCGACGTGGCGCACCTCATCATCGGGGGCGGCGAGGAAGGGGACAAGACGCGCGTGAAGACCAAGGAGGACGCCGACCACTCGTTGCCCTACATGGTCGCCGTGGCCATTCTCGACGGGCAGGTCATGCCAGAGCAGTACGCGGCGCCCAGAATCACTCGCGACGACGTGCAGGCTCTCCTGAGACGCGTGATCGTTCGTCCGGATCCCGAGCTCAGCCGCCGGTTCCCGGACGAGCACCCATGTCGAATTCGCGTAACGCTCCGTGACGGCCGGGTCCTCCTCAAGGAGAAGCGGGACTACGAAGGCTTTCACACCCGTCCCATGGCGAAGGAGACCGTGGTGGCCAAGTTCGAGCGGCTCGCTGCACCACTTGCCGACGGAGACACGCGGAGGCGCATTGCTGGAGCCGTCATGCAGCTCGACTCCGTCCCCATCTCCGAGCTGTGCGAGGCCTTGGCGGGCGTCGCCCCAGGCCAGGAGCGGCCATGAGCGACGCCGAGCGGGCATTTGGGTTCCTCAAGGTCAACGCGCGGCAAGCCAAGCCTCGCAGCCGTGGCTTGACCGAGATCCGCGGGCCCTACTACACGCCGGTGGGCCGACGCTACCTCGAAGATGTCTTGGAGACCATGGGGATGTACGTCGATTCGCTGAAGTTCGCCGGCGGATCGTTTGCCCTCATGCGCCGCCAGGCGGTCCGCGAGCTCATCGAGGTCTGCCACCGGAACGACGTGAAAGTCTCGACCGGCGGCTTCATCGAGTACGTCTTGACCCAAGGACCTGCGGCCGTCGATCGCTACCTTGGCGAGTGCCGCGAGATCGGATTCGACATCGTCGAGATTTCGAGCGGCTTCGTGGTGGTCCCCGACGAAGACCTGGTGCGCCTCACCGAGAAAGTGCGGGCCCTCGGTCTCGTGCCCAAGCCCGAGGTCGGTATCCAGTTCGGTGCCGGCGGCGCCACGCCCGCGGAGGAGCTCGAGGCCGAGGGGATCCGGCCGGTCACGGCGGTGATCGAGCTGGCGAAACGCCACCTCGACGCGGGCGCGCCCCTTATCATGGTGGAATCGGAAGGAATCACCGAGAGTGTCCGCACCTGGCGAACGGACGTGGCTTCACAGATCGCGACCGCCCTCGGCCCGGATCGGGTCATGTTCGAGGCCGCGGATCCACAAGTGTTTGCCTGGTACGTGAAGACCTTTGGTCCCGAGGTCAACGTGTTCGTCGACCACAGCCAGATCGTGCAACTTGAGTGCCTCCGCTCGGGGATCTGGGGCACGAAGAGCCTCTGGGGCCGCGTGGTGACGTATCGGTAGCGTGGCACCAACCTATGGCCAAAGACCGCGCAAGCGGGTGGCTTCGGCGACGCGCGCCACGGCGACCACGTAGGCAGCGGTTCGCATGCTGAGCTTCCGTTCGACGGAAGTCCGGTACACTTCATCGAAACTCCGAATGAGAAGGCGCTCGAGGTGCTGGTTGACCGTGGCCTCGTCCCAGAAAAACGACTGGAGATCCTGGACCCACTCGAAGTAGCTGACCGTGACGCCGCCTGCATTGCAGAGGATGTCAGGGATGACGAAGATCCCGTGGCGGGCCAAGATCTCGTCGGCAGCAGGCGTCGTGGGTGCGTTGGCGCCTTCGGCGACGATGCGAGCGTGGATCCGGCCGGCGTTGTCCTTGGTGATCTGGTTCTCCAGCGCCGCGGGGACAAGGACCTCTACGTCGAGCTCCAGGAGTTCGGCGTTGGTGATGGGTGCTGCCCCAGGAAACCCAGCGAGCGCACCCGTCCGCTCCCTGTGGGCGAAAAGCGCGTCCATGTCGAGACCAGCGTCGTGGCGCACGCCATGCGTCGAGTCGTTGACCGCGACCACCTGGAAGCCCTCGCGCGCGAGGAGCTTGGCCGCTATTGCGCCCACGTTGCCGAATCCCTGCACCGCGACGCGCGCTCCGCTCGGGGCGATCCCGAGAAGCTCACACGCCCTGCGCACGCAGAGCATGACCCCGCGCCCCGTCGCTTCGCCCCGACCGTGCGAGCCTCCCAGGTTCAGAGGCTTGCCGGTCACCACCCCCAGCGCCGAGTGGCCCAGCGTCATGGAGTACGTGTCCATGATCCAAGCCATTTCCCTGGGTCCGGTCGACACGTCCGGCGCTGGAATGTCCCGCTCGGGTCCAATCACTTGGGCGATTTCCGACGCATACCGGCGTGTCATGCGCTCGAGCTCGGCGGACGACATCTCCTTGGGCTCGCACGCGATCCCTCCCTTGCTTCCGCCAAACGGGAGGTTCACCACGGCGCACTTCCACGTCATGAGTGCGGCGAGCGCCTTGACCTCGTCGAGCGTGACGTTGGGATGGTAGCGGATCCCCCCCTTGGCCGGCCCGCGGGCGATGTTGTGCTGGACCCGATAGCCTTCGAAGACCCTGACCGAGCCGTCGTCCATCTTCGTCGGCACGCTCACGATCAATGCCCGCTTGGGCGGCCGCAAGACGGCCCGCAAGGAGGCCTCGAGCTCGAGCAAAGTGGCGGCACGTTCGAAATACTGGTCCGTCGCTGCGGACAGGCTGCTCGCCACTTCCTCCACGACCGGAAGGTAGGCACGGAATGACGAAGGGGTAGCGAGCCTATCCTCCTTCGCCGCGCCCGAACAGGAATACCGCTCCCAAAATGATGAAGATCAGGCCCGCGCCGCGGCGCAGCCAGCTCGCAGGGATCAGCCGGGTCACGCCTTCTCCGACGAGGACGGCGATCGCCGAGGTGGCCACGAGTGCCACGGCCGCGCCCGCGAAGACCGTCCAGCGCGAGGCGCCGCCGGCCGCCAGGGACAACGTGGCGAGCTGGGTCTTGTCACCGATCTCGGCGACGAAAATGGCGGTGAAGGTCGAGAGGAAGAGCTTCCAGTCCATGTCGGGCATGGTGCCATAAGGTGGTGCCTCACTTGGTGCATTACCACTCACGCTCCATGCGGCGACAGGCTCACGCTTGGTGATGGCCATCGCGGCGCACGACAGGCAGGAATCGCGACGGGGATGGCCATCAGCAGCATGGCAGAAAAGGGACGGGTGTAGCCCACGGACCTATGGCCAGAAGGGAGCCGCGATGCTCGATGGGCTTTCGTAATTCACTGCCTACAAGCCCAAGCCGCCTACCGCACCACTGGGCTCAGCGGGCACCGCGCCGGCGAGTCGCTGCAGGTGCGGCCGGGGCCAGGCATGCAGTTGATGTACGGCGGGCAGTCCTCGGGCTGGGCGCAGCCGCAGCCGCACTCGTTCGTGAACTGGCGGGTGCCTTCCTGGCACATGAAGTCGATGAGCGTGCACTCCTCGGCCGAGCGGCTGACGTACTTCTTGTTGTGGTCGTCGTAATTGCAGGTCGGCTGGTCCTTCACGCACGAGCAGACCTCCGGCGACGAGTCAAAGCGCTCGCCAGCCTGGCACTTGGCCTTGGCGTCGCAGAGGCAGAGGCCGAGGCAGTCGGCGCCACCGCGCTCGGGATCACAGGTGTCCGTCGGATCGTCGATGCAGCGACCAATGCCCGGGCAGGTGAGGCCCATCTTGCCGGCGCACTTCGGGCCGCAGGGCTTGACCTTGTCGTTCTTGACGCGGCGGGTGCGCGAGATGCTGCTCTGGCGCTTGAACTTGGCGAGCACGGCCGGCTTGGTGAGCGCCTGGGTGACCATGCAGTCGGGGCCTGGGGAGATAAGGGAGGTGGTCACCTTGAGGGTCCGACCAACGCGCGTGATCTCTTCGATCTGCGCCGAGTAGCCGCCCGTTGGCTTGATGCCTGCGCTGTAGTACACGACCCAGTCGGTCCGCCAGTTGACCACGGCCGGCGCCGGCTGGCCAAAGAACGACCTGTACGCAGTGGCTGAGGTGAAGACCTTGAAGGTCTCACGGTCTCCGACGTGGCTCATGTCGGCATCGAACGCGGTGAAGGGAATGGATGGGATTAGGTGGTCTGACTTTTCGT
Organism: Deltaproteobacteria bacterium; assembly: GCA_016210055.1. GTDB lineage: Bacteria > Myxococcota_A > Polyangia > Haliangiales > SHYZ01 > JACQUZ01. Next base: position 19,954 of record JACQUZ010000127.1, read on the forward strand.
CTTCAACGAGGCCTTCTTCCGAGAGCTCAATCTCCTCCGAGAATGCTTCCTCGTCGACGGCGCAGCCCGCCGATACGAGGGAAAAGGTGGCGATCGCCGAGGCGACCCAGGAAAGGGATCTGGTTTCAAAAAAGGTTTTGGTATTCAGCATGGCGCGCGTCGCTAAGCAAGCGGTGTGCCGATGCTGATTTGTCGCTAACTCAGCGAAAATGCGCTCAGTGCCTATTGGATTTCTGCAGCCTGGCTCAAATTTTTGAACCTGCGGCGCAGCGCTCGCCGGGAACCGGCGGTGCCGGGGGCACAACGACATGGCGGCCAGGGCCGACTTCGGCGATGCGCACATGGACCAGTTCACGCGGCGGGATGCCACCCGGCCGACTGGCGGGCGCGTGGATGCTATTTCGGCGGCAGGTCCATGACTGGCTTCTCGTCTCGGCATCTCCGTCTGCGTCTGTCATCCAGCCCCGCCTTCGGATAGCTCACAGGCAGTCGCCCGGCCGGCAGGTCATCAGCCGAGGCCACGAACGATTCCTCGTGCTTAGCGCGCGACTCGTGCTCGGGCGCGAGGAGATGTGATCAATCATGAGGGTCGACCGAACCCCACTTGCACTGAGGTTCGGCTAGCCGAACCTCGTTCGCAAGGGTGCCTACCGCCCGCCCGCACCATGGGCTACCATGAGCCCCTCGCCGTACTCACAAAGGGCCTTGGCAATGAACTGCACCGCGCACCCGACTGTACCGGCGTCCTTCAATTGCACCCGTTGCAACAAGCTCGCTTGCGATGCCTGCGTGAAGCGAATCAAGGCCGGCACGAGCTTCATGGAAGCGTGCATCCACTGCGACGGCCTTCTCCGAACCGCCACCATCCGTCCCCGCGCCGACCTCAAGTCGCTCTTGCGGCGGGTCATGAGCACCGACGGCGTCATCTCGGCCCTCGCGATTGCGGCGCCGCTGATTTTCCTATTCCTTCCCCTGGTAGGAATATTCCTTTGGCTAATCTCAATAGCCGCGCTTTGCAGCTATTACTTCCTAATCATTGATCACGTGGCCCGAGGACGTGACGGGCTGCCCACCACCTCGGACGCCCTCGACGACTGGTGGACGATCATGGGGCACGCGTTCCGGGGGTTCACCTGCTTCCTATTAACCATTGTACCGACCATTGCTTGGGTTTATTTCAGCGACAGCCCAATCGTCGACCTGATTTACAGCCCCATGCTCCGGCTCTTCCTCCTGGTAATCCCGCTCCTCTACCTGCCCGCGGCAATCGTCGCCATGAACATGACCGAGAGCACGCTCCTCGGGCTTTGGCCCGTAACCTGGATCCGCATCGTCGTCACGGCCCCGTCGGCCTATCTCCGCCTCGTGGGCCTCGTCGCCGCCTCAATGGTCGCCCTGTGGCTCGGCAACCTCGTGGCAGCGCACACCCTCGGCATGCTCCCCCTCCTGGGCACCATGCTCGTGGCGAGCGTGACGAACCTGCTCCTATTGGCCCAGGCCGCCATCGTCGGGGGATTCCTGCACGACAACGCCGGCGAGTTCCGCTAACGGCGCGGACCGACGCTACGCGACCCCGCGCCACGCATTACGTCACCTGAGGGCCAGCGTGCGCCCCTTCCAAGCGGCGGAGTGCCATTTCTTGAACGTCGCAAAGCGGTCCAGGGACCGGGCTTGGATCTCCACGGCCAGGGTGCCCACGCGGAGCACCTCGAAGCTCTTGCGCAAGGACCCTTCGACCACGGCCTCGCGCGCCACGAGGAGACGCGTGCCGTCGGGCGACCAGCCAGCGAGCTCGACGTAACCAAGGTTCGGATCGGAGACGGCGGGGAAAAGGATTTCTACCTCCCACCCCGCGGCACCGCGCCGGAAAAGCCACAGCTCGAGCCAGCCGGGGAGGGGCTGGACCGCTACGGCGAGGGCCTGGCCTCCTGGAGCCACGTGTGTCGACGAGGTCCACACGATGCCGTAGGTGCAGCGTTCGGCGGGAGGCTCCTTGGGGCGGCTGGGGTCCACGACGGTGATGCAGGTCTCGCCAGGTTGCTTGGTGGCCGTGGTTAGGTGCAAGCCCGCGCGTGGCGCTTGCTTAGGCTCCGCGGCCCAGCGCGAGGCGGCCACGCGCAGCGCCGTGCGCTCGTAGAGCGGTGCATCTTCCTCGGCGAGCTCGGCGCGGGAGACCAGGACGAGCTGCCTTAGCGCGTGCTCTTCTGCCTCGCGGGCGCGCGCGGGCTCACCACGCCGGGCGTAGGCGTGGGCGAGCGTGGCCTCGATTTCAGCCAGGCGCATCCGAACCCGCCCGGCCACCCAGGACGAGAGCTTCGCGGCGTCCACGCTCGCGACGACCTTTCGCCGCCACTCGTCGGCGAGCTGCTGGCCTTCGGGGCTACGGCCTGGCGACATGCACTCCGGCCGCGTGAGAGCAAGGGCGGCGCGCGCGCGCTCCTCGGGCCTTCCACCCAGGGCCAGAACGTGGCGAAACGCGTCGCCATCGTAGCAGAGGCGCGTGCCTTCCTCGGTCTCCAGCGGGACCAGCTTGATCCCGTAGCTCTCTGCCACGGCGAGGTGGCCGGCGAGCGTGTCGCCGGGCTGGCCGCGCCGCATCGAGCGTTCCGAGCTTGCTGCCCGCCGATGATAATCGGCGGAGCTTTCCGAGCTTGCTGCCCGCCGATGATAATCGGCGGACGCTCGCCTCGCGAGCCTATCCGCCATGGATCCGAGCGCGTCCCAGGTGTCCGTCCCGACCGCCGTTGGCGGCGCGGCCCGAAGGAAGAGGGCCGCAGCGCCGATGCCCAGGGACTCAGCGCCCGGCGTGTCGCGCACGAACTCGACGACGGCGTGGAGCGCAGGGGCAGTGGCTTCGTCCAGCGAGTAGGTTCGCACCTTCTCGGGGCGGACGTAACCAGGACGCTCGTGGCGGTGGTCCCAGACTTGGACGAAGCCGAGCCGCTCGCCGCGAACCTCGAGCCAGTCGCCGCGGAAGAGCTCGGCCTGCCTAGGCGCGCTGTCCCTGGGCGCTGCGCGGAGCGCCACTTGATCCTGCGTTACCAAGGCCGCCGTGAGGGCGCCTGCGAGCGGGATTGCGAGCATCACTCTGTCTCCTCGCTCGAGGTCGCCGCTCCTTGACCCGTGCCACCGCCACCCAAGAGGCTCGCGGCGAAGAATCCGCCTGCCTGGGGCGGCGCGATGATGACCTGGATCTTGTCGGAGAGCTTGTCAGCGACGGTCTTCTGGATGAGGAGTGGGTTCTTGGAGATGAGCGCCGCGTCCCGCTCGAGCTGCTCCGAGGAGGCCTTCCCCGTGACCTCCAGGCGGTAGGCCTCGGCCTCGGCGAGCTTCCTGCGCGAGTCAGCCTCGGCCGCGGACTCGATGCGCCGCGCTTCGGCCTCGCCCTCTGCCTGCTTCATGCGCATGACCTTCTGGGCTTCTGCCTCGAGGCGCCGCTGCTCGATCTCCTTCTCCTTGAAGGGCAGGACGTGCTTCATGGCCTCGGCACGAGCGCGGGCGGCGATGATTTCCTCTTGCCCCGCAGCCTCGGCGGCGGTCTCACGCTTTACCTTTTCCGCGTCGGCCTCGAGCGCCGATTCCTTCACTTTCTTTTCCTTGAGCTCGAGGGTGTAGCGCATCTTCTCGGCCTGGAGCTCCTCGGCGAGCAGTCCTTCGAGACCGGCACGGTACTCCGCCGGCAGGTCGACGTTGCCGAGGAACACGCTCTTGACGATGATGCCGTCGGCGGCGAGGAGGGGACGGAGCTCCTCCTCGAGGGTTTTCTGGATCTCCGCGCGGCTCGATGAGAAGATCTCGCGCACCGTGTGGCGGGCGAAGATCCGGTGGAGAACGCCGTCCACCACGGGCTCGACCAGCTCGCGCCCCAAGTCTGGCGGCAGGGCTTGAGCCGCGGAGCGGATGCGCGCGGGGTCGAGGGCGTAGCGGATCGCCACTTCAACCCCGAGGGAGAGCCCCTCGACCGACTGGAACGGCGCCTCGCCTTGTGCACGGGCGCTGCGCGTGGGCCGGTAGATCTGGTCGCGGAGCGGGTAGCGGCGGAGCGCATGGATGCCGGGTAGAACCATGGCCCAGCCCTCGCCAAGTTGCGAAATAGCGCCGGTTACGCGGTTGACTCGGATGCCGACCTCGCCCGGAGCTACGGTTCGCACCGGGCTGCTCGAGGCCACGCCCGCGGCCACGCCGCAGACGACTAGGACCGCGAGCACCCGACGCCCGCGTGGGCTCCCGACCAGTTCAATGACGCCTAGGACAGCCGCCCAAGCGCTTGCGCGAAAGAGATAACCAGCTTTCTTGATGCCATGGATGAGGGTTTCGCAAACTCGCCGAAGAACACGCATGTAGAGACCTCGCTTTTGCTTGTCGGAGGATTGCCTTGAGCAAGCACCGAGCCGGCGTTTCTGTGCTGTAATTTCGCTACCTTGCCGCGTGCCGTGGCTGGCGTGACACGCCGTTCGTCAAGCGCAGACACGGAGCTCACCGCGCGCCGCACGGCAGACGCCCGATCCGCGGCCGCCCTCGGTCGGCGGACTCGGCGAATGCATCTCACGTCGCCACTCATCGTGGTTCCGCCAACTTGCCGCTGGCCCAGAACCTGCTCTGTCAGCGCTCAAGGAGGCAACGAGACATGAAGACCAACACCACGCAGAAGACGAAGCGCCTGAAGCTTTCCCGCGAGACCTTGAAGCCGCTCAATACCAAGGAGCTGGCGACTGTCGCTGGCGGATCGGCGGGAATCGGCGTCATCCCTTGGTGGAATGCCAAGATGTAACACTTGGTCACCTGCGCTTGTGCAGGTGAACCGCCCGGCGAAGAGCGTCGCTTCCAAAGCGCGCAGTGATTTGGTCGATGGCCTCGCCCAAGCGTGCACCACGCTCCTCGCCATCAGGCACCGCACTCGGCAGCGTCAGCTGGGCGGGTTCCGTCGTGGACCGCAAGTCTGACAAGCTGACGCCCGTCAAGCGTACCCCGCGCGTCTCGATGTCCGGTACCTCTTCGAGCAGCTGCTGCAAGACATCGCCCACGAGCCTCCCATCGGCGGTGGGTCGTGGGAGCGTCAGCCGGCGGGTAGTTCGGCGATGGTCGGCGTACTTGATCTTCAAGGTCACCACGCGGGCACAGGCGGAGGCCGAGCGGAGGCGCGCGCACGCGCGGTCCGCCTGGTCGAGGAGGTAGCCCTTGAGCTCCTCGCGATCGCGGATGTCGGAGTCGAAGGTGTCCTCGTGGCCTATGGAGCCCGCGTCGCGCTCGGGCACCACGTCACGGTCGTCCTCGCCACGTGCCAGGCCCACGAGATGCTGGGCGTTGCCGACATGGGCGGCCAGGGCTTGCTCGCCGATTCGGGCCACGTCGCCGATGGTGCGCAGCCCGAGCCTTGCGAGTTTCTCCTCGGTAACCTTGCCAACGCCCCAGAGGCGTCCAATGGGCAGGGGATGCAGGAATGCGCGCACTTCGCCTGGCGCGACCACGACCAGGCCGTCGGGCTTTCGCAAGTCGCTGGCGATCTTCGCCAGGAACTTGGAAGGCGCCACGCCGACTGAGGCGACGAGCTCAAGCTCGCCCTTGACTCGACGCTTGATGAGCTGGGCTATCGCGGCCCCGTCGCCAAAGAGCCGTTCCTCTCCCGTGACGTCAAGAAAGGCCTCGTCGAGGGACAGCCCTTCGACGAGAGGTGAATACGAGTGAAGGACGTCGAAGAATTGCCCGGAGACGCGCGCGTAGTCACCCATCCGCGGCCGGAGGACCCGAGCTTGGGGACAGAGCCTCACCGCGGTGGCCATGGGCATGGCGCTCCTCACGCCAAAGCGGCGTGCTTCGTACGAAGCGGCGCAGACCACCCCGCGCCGCACCGAGCCGCCCACGATCACCGGCTTGCCGCGAAGCGCTGGATCGTCACGTTGCTCTACCGAGGCGTAGAACGCGTCGAGGTCCACGTGGAGGATGGTGCGGGGGGAATGAGGCATGGCCTGGTGCCGCCCAGTATCGCTGATAATGGCCGGAAATCCCGGGGCGGACCGCACTTGGAGAGGCTCTGTAAGAGGTCCTTCCTTCCAGATGCCAGCACGCCGTGGTATCCAGTGGATTGTAGCCAAGGCGTAGAAATTCGATGTCGCTGTCCAAACCAAGAATGATTGCCCCGATCGTTTCTCAATGGGAGTCCGGCAAGCTCTCCGTCATGCAGATCTTCTTCCGCTACGGCGTGTACCCCGCGACGCTTCGTCGGTGGGCGAAAAGAATGCGCGCTCCAGAATTGGACCAACATGCTCCAGAATTGGACCAGCGCCTTGACGCCATCTCCGAAACCATCGAAACTCGAGATTGTTAGGAGGGCGCCGGTGAGGGTAATGGTTGTGGACGATTCTGGTACGATGCGGCGCCTGATCGCGCGAGCCTTCGAAGAGGAAGGGCAGGTAACGGGCGTGATCGAGGCCGCCGATGGGCTCGAGGCCCTGGCGAAAATCGGCGATGACCCTCCCCACCTAATCCTTTGTGACATCAAGATGCCCAAGCTGGATGGGCTCAAGTTCTTGTCGTCCATTCGGTCCCGGTTCGACTCATCGCGCGTGCGCGTCATTTTGGTCACCGCCAAGGCCGACCAACGGACCATCAACTCCGCGCATGCCGCAGGCGCCGACGGCTTGATCGCCAAGCCGTTCCAGGTCGCAGACCTCATGGAGAAGGTGCGGGAGGTCATGGGGGAGAAGCCGAGCCGTCCGTAATTCAGTATTCGGGCGGGGCATAGAAGTTGATCGTGGCGAGCGGATTCGCGCCCGTGTTCACGATCTCGTGGGTCTCCCCGGCCTCGATCAGAAGCAGGGAGCCGGCCGTGAGGCTCACCTCGAACCCTTCGATGATCGCTTTTCCAGCTCCCGAGATCACGACCAGCCACTGGTCAGCGTCCGCGTGCCGATTGTCGGCGCCGCCCGTCGAGCTGCCCGGCTGGAGCACCATCGTGGCGGCCTGGGAGCGCGCCGTTTCACCTACGACCTGGAAGACCGAATCCGCCTCTCGTGCCTGGATGTGTTTCATGTCGTCACTCCACGATCGAAGGTAGGCTTTACCATCATCGAAAGTAGACGCCGCCGGAAGTCGCCAAGTGCACCGTCGGTGCTCAATCAGTCGCGAGGGCCGACAGGGCACGGATGAGCGCCGCCTCGAGCGTCCGCGCAGAGTGCGAGGATAGGCTGGGGTACATCTGCTGGGCGCCGAGAAATGCCGCGTATTCCAGGCGAGCCAGGAGGCGAGCACCTCGTGCGTGCCCTTCACCCTTCCATAGGTTCTCGAGGTGGGCCATGCGCAGCTGATCGACCTCGGCGACGGCTTGCCGTGCTCGGTCATCGGTGAGGCCCCAGGCCCGCACGGCTAGCTCGAGCTTGACATCGAGCTGGGAAACGAGTGCCGAAAGGCGTGCCCGTCGGCGAGGGACGCTCGGCTCCGCCTCGGTCTCGCGGATGATCCCCGTGGTCATGTGCTCGCGCCACCAGGCGAGCACCGCGGAATGGAACGAATCGAGGTCGGGGAAGTGGTGATAGAACGAGCCCTTCGTTCGGCCCAGGGTGATTGCTAGTCGGTCGATCGTCAAGGCGCTGCTCCCCTCACTGCGTAGCGCCTCGAGTCCGGCCGCAATCCAGTTGTCTCGCCGAGTCCGTATCATGGTTACGCCTCACGAACCCACCCGCTGCCCTGGCGCGTGAGCACGGCCGCGGCGAGGCCGAAGGGATCTGGAGCGACCTTGCGCTTGAGATCGAGGACCTCGATCCGCTCGGGCACGAACTTGATGAGGACGTAATCGCTCGTCGGACCGCCCGGAAAAAACGCCCAGTGGAGGGGCAAGAAGTGGCGCTGGCACGCGTCCGGATGGTCCACGACTTCTGCCCGTCCCAGGAGCACGACACATGCCCATCGTGCGTCGTCTTCATAGACGAGGGTCGCCCGGTCGCAGGCGCGAACCTGGGCGACCTTGCGTGAGGTCGGACTCGTGCCGATCCAGACTCCCAGGGCCTCGTCGGTGGCCATGGGAAGAACGACCCGCGCGTCCACTCCGTCGAGGCCACGTGTCGCTAGCAGGCAATATTTCTTGCGCCGAATCGTGGCGCGTGCAGCGGCGAGAATGCCTTCCGTATCGTCCACCCGGCGCCACAGTCCGTATCGGCGAAACAAGTGGGCCAGCGAAGTCATGAATCCAGCGAGCATCGAGGTACCTCCATACCGGATAGCATGTAGAACCATACTTGATGGTATGGAGGCGGTCAACGGTGCCTTTCTGGCGACGATCCGGGCACAGTTGTCCCACGGCCCTACGGTCCATGGCATACTACTACCCCCCGGGCGCTTCCCCGGCGAGGCAGGAGGTGGTCATGGCGAGGCATTGGCTGGTCGTCTCCTCGGCGTTGCTCTCTATGCTCCACGGATGTGACGCGCGCGACGACGTGGGATCCCGCGCGCAGGAGCTTCACAAGCTGCGTTACTGCGGCAACGGTCGGTGCGATCGCTGGGAGACGTGCAACGCGTGTCCTTGGGACTGCGGTGGCCGCACGTTCTACGCCGACGGTGACATGGATACGCATGGAGATCCAGAGGTGGCCGTGTTGGCCTGTGGGCAGCCGGCCGGCTACGTCGCGACTGGGATGGATTGCGACGACGCGAATGCTTCCGTGTACCCGGGATCTCCCGAAGCGTGCGATTGGCTCGATAACGATTGCAACGGCTTGGTCGATGACGGCGTTGGGCATGCTTGGTACGAAGATCGCGACGCCGACGGCCACGGAAATGATGGGTCCCAGGTCCTCGACTGCTGGGGCCTCGTCGGCACCTCGCCCCAGGGTGGCGATTGCGATGACGCCGACCCGACTATTTATCCTGGCGCGGCTGAGCAATGCGACGGCATTGACCGCAATTGCAATGGCACGTGGGACGCCCAAGTACCCACGACATGCCCGTCGATACAGCACGCCCTGGACACCGCGGCAATGTCGGGCGTCAACGCCGGCACGATCGCCCTGGAGCCAGGGGTCTATTACGAATCAATCAACTTCCGAGGCGCACGGGTTCGGCTCGTGGGGACGCTCGGGCCAGAGGCGACAATTCTGGATGGTGGCGGGCGCGGTCCCGTGGTCACGTTCGCGACCGGAGAAGGGGCGGGCGCAATACTAGATGGGATTACGATTCGGAATGGAAACAATGCGAGTGGACCCGGCGGGATTATGGTCACCGATGCGTCTCCGATCCTGAGGAACCTGGTGGTTCAGGGCAACACCTCCTGGAATACCGGTGGAGGAATCAAGCTCGTGCGCTCGGCGGCGGTCCTGGACGCCGTTCTCATTGCCAACAACGTGGCCGAAGACGGTGGGGGCCTGTACGTGGACAGCTCAACAGGCGTGCAAGTCCGACACGTCCGCCTGATCCGAAACCAGGCGCGGTACGACGGCGCAGGTGTCTTCGCCCTCGATTCAACGCTATTTATCTCCAATACCGTCCTGGCAGCTAATGACGCAAGCAATGGGGTCGGCGGGGCGTTCTCGGTGCTGGGAGGGGACGTGACGGTGACCAATGCCACGATTCGTGCGAATCGAGCCATGTACGGCAGCGCCCTTCGATTGGGATCGATGGCCCGCGTGACGGTCGCCAACGTGATCTTTGCCAGCAACCAGGGAAGTTGGGGAGGTGCGATTAGCCTGGCGGGTAGCTCTCCGTCGACCTTGGCCCTCTCCTATTGTGATTTCTGGGAGAACAGCCCGAGCGACGGCTACGTGCCCGAGGGGAGTGGAATCCTCAGGGTGGATCCGACGTTCGCCAATACCTGGCCTTCGGACCCGCTCGAGTGGGACCTCCATCTCGGCGCAAGCTCGCCGCTCCTTGACACCGGTGATCCTGCCATCCTCGACGGCGACGGTACCAGGAGCGACATGGGCGCCTACGGCGGCCCTGGCGGCACGTGGTAGGGCCATGATCGTTGGGCCGCACGGCTGACAGCTCCCGCCGAACCCGCACCCCACCTTGCGCCGTGGACCCCCTCCGGGTATCACCATGTCTCCACGTGCTCCCTGCCCTTGGCCATCGACATGCTGGAAATGCGCGGCGCCCGGCCCCCTGGGGAACCACGCTCGCCGTCGCCCGGCGCGAGGCCATCGCGTCCTTTCACACGCCCATCGCGTACGTGGTGCTGGTTCTCTTCCTCGTCGTCGAGGGCTTCTCATTCTGGGCCGTGGTGCAAGCGCTGGCCGATCCGAGACGGCCGGCGCCGTACGGCGCGGTCCTGCGCAGCCACTTCGGCGGCAACTTTCTCTATTTTGCGTTCTTGTTCTTCGTGGTCGCCGTCATCACGATGCGGCTCATCGCCGAGGAAAGGAGACAAGGGACCTGGGAGCTCCTCCTCGCCTCCCCGGTTTCCGAAGCCGCCGTCGTCGTCGGGAAATGGCTTGGAGCGCTCCTATTCTATTGTTTCCTCTGGGCGCCCACGTGCCTCCACCTCGTCATGCTCAAGTGGATCGCGGCGACCGGGGCAGCGCCGGATCCTGGGCCTATCGCGAGCGCCTATGGAGGAGTGCTGGTCTCAGGGGCCGCATTTCTCGCCGTGGGCGTCATGGCGAGCGCGGCCAGCGCAAGTCAGCTCATCGCAGCGGTCGTCGCGTTCTCCACGCTCGTCATGCTCTTCCTTGGGGGGCTTGCGCCGGAGATCGCCCCCACGTTCTTCGCCCACAACCCGCTGCTTCGCGCCGTGGCCCACGCCGTAGACGTGCGCAAGCACATGGACGATTTCGCCCGCGGTATCGTCGACACGCGACACCTTGTCTTCTACGCCGGAACCTGCGCCACTGCGCTGGCGGCTGCCGTCGCCCTGGCCTCGGTAGGACGGAATGCGAAGGGCGCGGGCGCGCGCAACGTCATGGGCGTGACGCTTGTCGCCGCCGCTGCGCTCCTGAGCAATGTTCTCGCCGCTCGCCACCCCCTTCGCACCGACGTGACCCGCACGCGCGTGTACTCGCTTCATGACAAAACCAGGCAAGTCCTCGCCGAGGTAGGGCAGCCCGTGCGCGCTCTCATTCTGCAGGCCGGCGCGCCGGAGTTTGCCCAGCTTTACGATGAAGTCCGCGAGATCCTCGCCCGCTTCCAGGCGGAGCAGCCCCTCATCACCCTCGAGGAGCTGGACCCCGCGCTAGATCCCGCGCGCGTGCGCGAGCTCGCAGAGGATCACGCCCTCTCACCCGACGAGCTCGCCGGCGGTGGGGCGGTCGTCCTGAGCTCGGGTGGCCGCCGCCGAGCCGTGGCCCTCCTTGACATGGCGCGGTTCGCCAAGGGCGAGGCGGGCGGTGTCTTGGAGAGCTTTCGTGGCGAGGCAGAGCTCGCCGCCGCCCTGCTCGAGATCACCGACGAGAACCGCCCCGAAGCGTGCTTTACGACCGGCCACGGCGAGCTGGGGCTCGAGAAAGAACCTGGCGGCATGGACCTCTCCGCCCTGCGGGGCTTGCTCGAGCGCGACGGCATGCGGGTGCGCCCCCTCGCCGAGCTTGCGGAAGGCGTGCCGGCGCGCTGCGCCGTCCTGGCGATCGTCGGTCCCACTCGGTCCCTCTCGGGTACCGAAGCCATGAACGTGCATCACTACCTGTCGAATGGAGGCAGGCTCCTCATCGCCGCCTCTTTCGTCACGGCGCCTGCGCGCGGCCTGGTCCCCACGGGACTGGAGCTGATCCTCCTCGAGCGGGGCATCCGGGTGGGGCCCGCGATCGTCGTGGATCCCGCTCAGGGCATCGGCATCCCGCTGGCGTGGGGCACCACCCAGGGGTACGGAGAGCATCCCATTTCCGCCGCCTTCGCGGGGCGGAGGCTCACCGCGTGGGTCGAGCCTCGCTGGGTCGAATCGACGACCACCGCCGGTTCAGTCGCAGTCGACCTGGTCTCTTCGTCGGAGAACGGCTGGGGAGAGACCGATTCGGCGCCCCTCCGCGAGGGCCTTGACGAGGGCCCGGACGCCCGGGATGTGCGGGGGCCTGTCGGAGTCGCGGTTGCTTCCGAGACGCCGGGAAAAGGCACCCGCATCGTGGCGCTCGGCTCGGCCCGCTCGTTTACGACGGATGTCATGGAGAAGGGGATCGGTGAAAACGACGCCTTCGCGACCTCGGCAATGGCCTGGCTGACCGGTCGTCGCAAGCTCCTCGGAATAGGACCCAAGACGCCCGAGCAATTCCGGCTGGTGCTCACGGCCGAATCGCTGTCTCGCCTATTTCTTGGCTGCGTGGTGTGGATTCCGTCGGCAGCCGGGCTCCTCGGCGTCGCAGTCCTCTTGCGCAGGCGAGGGTGGCGGTCGTGGAGGAGGACATGAGCCCGCGCGCCCTCTCGGTCCTTTCCGGAGTCGTGGCGCTCCTCGCCGCGGCGGTGGTGCTCGACGAGCCGCCCAAGGCGAGAACGGCCGATTCGCACCGCGTGCTGCCCGGGCTCGCCCCCGGTGAGATCGCCCGCCTCTCTCTTCGCGCGGCCGGCGCGCCCGAGGTCGTCCTCGAGCGGCGCGGCGCGGCGCTGACCATCGTCGCGCCGGCCGAGGTCCCAGCCGACGCCACGGCGGTGAACGATCTCCTGTCCAGCCTCGAGCACCTCTCGTTTCGCAGGCGGCTTCGCGTGCCTCCCGATGGCGGCGGGCTTGCAACGCCACGACACGCCATTTCGCTGCGGCTCCGATCGGGACGCTCTGTGGATCTCCTTGTCGGTCGCGACGAATCGGCCCTTGGGGGCACCTGGGTCGGCACGTCGTTCCACCCCGGCGAGGTCTTTCTGGTCGACGAATACATGGTGCGGGCGCTGGATCGCGGCCTGGGCGACCTGCGCCGTCGCGACTTGTTTCGGCAAGGCGAGGACGCCTTGCGCTTGCTGATTGAGCTGGGCGGGAAGCGCTTGTCCTTGCGCGAGCCGGCATGTCTCCAGGCATTCGGTGGTTGTGTTCGCGCTGACGACGAGCGCGTGGCGTTGTTGGTACGCCAGCTCCTCGACCTGAGGATCTCGCGATTCCTGGACGAGAAAACGCCGTTCCAGGAGGAGGGGCGAATCGTCGTCGAGGACGAGACGATCCAGGTTGGCGGTCCGTGCCCTCACGCAAGAGGGGAGCGCATGGTCAAGGGCTCCCTCGGTGCTGCGTGCGCGCGGGAAGATGCGCTCGCCGTCCTGCGGGCGGGCGCATTGGACCCCCTTTTGCTCGTCGAGAGGCGGCTCACCCGCCTTCTTCCCGGCGAGGTTTCCCGCATCGAAATCGACCGTGGCGACGGATCACCCCTCGTCCGCAAGCGGGAAGGCGTGGCTTGGCCCGAGGCCGAGCGCACCTGGCTCGAGGAGCTCAGCCTCTTCCGCGCCGTGGCCGTGGCAAAGGCGGCACCTGTGAGTGGACATCCCTTGGCCAAGCTGACGCTCGTGCCCGAGCAGGGTGAAGAGGAACGACTGTCGCTCCTCGCCCAGGGACAGTGGCTCACGGTGCAGAGGACCGGAGAGCCCGTGGCGTTGCGTGTCCACCCATCGGCTGCCCGCTTTTTCGACGCAGCCGACGCGGATTTCCAGGATCCCGAGCTTCTCGCCTTGGACCCGAGCGCCGTGACGGCGATCGAGCTCGAGCGCGACGGGAACAAGGAGGTCCTTATCCGCACCGACACGGGCGTGTTCGCTCTGGTTGCCCCTGTCGCCATGCCAGCTGACGACCGGGCGGTACCTGCGCTTCTCGACGCCGCGGCGCACTTGCGCGGCGAGCGGATTGCCTCCATGCCAAGCCAGAAACCTCTTCTGCCACGGCGCGCGCAGCTGTCGCTCGTAACCCGCGAGGCACGCCATGTCGTCGAGCTGGGCTGGTCCGGGGTTCTGGGATCCGCTCTAGGCATGCGCGGCTGCTCCGCGAGGCTGAAGGGGAGCTCAAAGGTGGCATGGCTTTCTGCCGAGCGCTGCTCCGCGCTGACGTCGTTCCTCGCCAGCCGCACGGTGCTTGGCTTCTCGAGCAAGGAAGCGCTCCGCATGAAGGTCGGCGAGAGAAACTACGAGCGACACGACGGGCGCTGGTACGCGGACGGCGCTCCACTCGGAAGAGGAGAGTCGAGCCAGCTGGACGGGTGTATTGACTCCATGGCCACTGCCGAGGAGGTCGCTGGCTACGGCAAGTTGGCAGGGACTCCGGTGGTGGTGGCGAGTAATGACGAGCGCGTGGCCTTGCGGTGCACAGGTGGCACCTGTGCGTCCCCTGACCGCCCGACCCTTTTTCGAATTGCGAGCAAGGCATGCGACCCATGGATGAACGACCGCTAATCGAAACCGTCGCCGCCGGTATTGCGCATGAGGTACGTAATCCCCTCAATGCGCTCCAAATCAATGTCCGTATTCTGGAGCAGGAGCTGGCCGACTGGATTCCGGATCGGGAGGCGCACGTCTATTCGGTGCTGGCCAAGATCACGAGCGAGCTCCAGAGCTTGGACAACTTCGTGGCAGATTTCCTGCGCTTCGCGCGGCCCCCGCAGCTAAAGATCGAGCAAGTCCACGTTCGCTACCTGCTTTCCGATCTGGCCACGTTCATGGCGCCCGAATGCGGGAAGAAAGGGGTCAAGCTCCTTCTTTCCCTCGAGAAGGGGCCAATCGTCATCTCGGCGGACAGCTTTCAGCTCAAGCACGCCGTCCTAAACCTTGTCCTCAACGCACTTCAGGCCACGCCAGAAGGGGGCACCATTACCATCGAGACGGAGCAGGAAGGCGCCAAGCTAGCCATTCTGGTCCGCGATACGGGGGAGGGTATCCTTTCCGACATGATCGACCGGGTGTTCGACCTGTTCTTCACCATGCGCGAGGGAGGGACAGGCCTTGGCCTGCCCATCACGCGGCGAATCGTCGAAGAGCACGGCGGATCGCTCTCGCTAGCAAGCCAGCCTGGCGAGGGAACCACCGCACGAATCCTCTTGCCCGCGCGTGGCGAGGCCTAGCATGCGGTCCATCCTGCTCGTGGAAGACCACGCGGAGAGCCGGGTCGGGTTGGCCTACATGCTCGAGAAGAACGGATACAGGGTCCACCCGTCCGCCAACGGCAGGACTGCCCTGGCCCTGGCGCGGAGGGAGAAGCTCCACGGGATGGTCCTCGATCTCAAGCTCCCCGACATGGAAGGGCTCTCGGTGCTCGATGGTGTCCTCGAGCAAGCGCCCGGTCTCCCGACCATCGTGGTGACCGGATACGCCACGGTGGATTCAGCGGTCCTGGCCATGAAGCGAGGGGCGGCTGATTTCATCAGCAAGCCCATCCAGGTCGACACCCTGCTCGCGCGCCTCTCGAGGTGCATCGAGGTGGCGGGCGAGCGAGGCGTGGTGACGACGCCGCCGTCCGAGGCTTCGGCGCAGATGGAGAGGCTCGGCATGATCGGCCACTCGCGCGCCATTCTCGATCTGTTCGAGACGGTCAAGCGCGTGGCGCCGCACCAGTCTACCGTGCTCGTCACTGGCGACAGCGGCACGGGCAAGGAGCTCATTGCTCGGGCGCTCCATGCCCTTGGGCCGCGCGCCGCTGGGCCCTTCGTGGCGATCAACTGCGCGACGCTCGCCGAGCAGATCTTGGAGAGCGAGCTCTTCGGTCACGAGAAGGGCGCGTTCACGAGCGCGGACCGCTACAAGGAAGGGGTCATGGAGATCGCCGATAAGGGAACTCTATTTCTCGACGAGGTCAACGAGATGGGCCTGGGCGTTCAGGCGAAGCTCCTCCGTGCGCTCGAGCGCCGTGAGTTCCGCCGTGTGGGCGGGACCAAGAAGATCACGGTGGATTTCAACTTGGTCGCGGCAAGCAATGCCAACCTGGAGCGATTGGTGGCAGGCGGCCGATTCCGGGACGATCTTTATTATCGCCTCAAGGTCGTGACGATCTCGGTGCCACCTCTACGCGATCGCCGAGAGGCGATCCCTTTCTTGGCGGAGCGGTTCTTGGCCGACGTGGCAAAGCACGCTGGGATGACCCCGAAGCGGCTTTCCGCGGAAGCGATGGCACAACTCCAGCGGTACGAGTGGCCCGGTAACATCCGTGAGCTTAGGAACTGCATGGAGAGCCTAACGCTCCTGGTCGCCAAGCCAGTCCTCGACGTGGAGGATCTTCCTCCGAGCGTGCGCGGCGCTGCCTCCATGGAAATCAGGTTGCACGTGGGCATGAGGATGGAGGACATCGAGCGCGAAGTGATCAGGCGCAACCTGGAGTGCTATCCCACGATCAAGGAAGCGGCACGAGTTCTTGGCGTCGGCCTGCGGACGCTCCACGAGAAGATCCAGAGGCATGGCCTGAGGCGGCCGCGGAGGAGGGGAGGGGATTAATTAAAGATCCGCTCATCTAACCAAGATCGATCTCACCACGCCACCCGCACCGGCACCCGTGGCGCCGGCGGAGGTCAGCCAAAACCTCCTCTGCATCTCTGAAGCGCCCAGCCGCAAAGTCCTCTTCGGACTCAGCAAGGGCGGCATGCAGTCGTGCACGATCATCGTCATCAAGATCGTCGCCATCCACGAGGACCACCTCAACCTCGGTGCCGTCCGGCATGTTGGTAGGCTCATCGAGGACAAGCCGTCCATTTTGTACCCGCGCCTTCATCATGAAAAGTCTACCGCTGGAGCAGCGTGGACGCCAGAGGCGGAACCCAACAGGGCTCAGTGTCGTCCATGCCACCGTGATGGCGCAATGGCAGCGGAGCGGTGCCGAGCATCAATGCTTGTCTAGCCCGCATTATTCACCACTGGCGAATAATGTGGGCTAGGTCGATTCCCTGGGCCCCAGCCTGCGATTCCCGCACTCCCAGGTCGTGGCCGTTGCCGCAGAAGTGCGGAAACCGCGCTCTCCCACCGAGGTCCAAGGTGGATGTTGCGAGACTTGCACTTCCGGCGTGTTCATCTTTCTCACTGACTAAGTCCATCTTCCTATTCCTCGTCGGAGTTTCAAGGCGACGCCCGCTCTCACCGTCTTGGCACGAACTTGGCAAGCCTCCGGCTCGCCATGAGGGGGGCATGTCGCGAGAAGAACGCCATGGTCAAGACAAGGGTGCCATCCTTTTCATCGAGGGTGGTCGTGCATGGCCGACTGAGCTCCTGCGTCTCACCGCTCACCAGGGCTATGCCAACGTCCATGTCGACGACACGGAGCACGTGCGATCCTTGGTGCGCTCTGGAGGCGTGGTGGCCGTGGTTGTGGACGTGCGAAGCCTGGGCATGCTGGACGTGCTTGCTTTGAGGAAATGTCGAGAGGACTCGCCGAGCATGGCCCTGGTCGTTACGGCCGCCACTGCCGCCCCATCGGATATCAAGCGCGCGCTGGACAGCGGCGCGACCGCGTTCGTCTCTTGGCCCGCCCCGGCCGAGGTGATTCTCGCGGCGCTCGGCAGCGCGAGCGGGGGCGACGCTCTACGAGAGGAACGCACGCGCACGCGGCCGTTCGAGCCCCCGGATCGGACCCCAGCCACGGTGTTCACTCGAGAAGAGAAACGGCGTCTCAGGGAACAAGTGTTTCGGAAGGCGAACCTCGACGGGGTGGACTTCTCTTCCGCCGACCTGCGCGGCAGCATCTTCGACGAGGTGTCGCTCCGCGGCAGCAATTTCATGGGGGCCGACCTGCGCAGGGCCCAGTTCTTAAAGTGCGATCTCCGAGGTGCCCGGCTTCTCGACGTCCTCCTCGATGAAAGTGGGTTCCATGGCTCCTGCCTCGCCAACGCGACGGGGCTCACGGAGGCACAGATTGACTACGCTCGCCGCAGGGGCGGCGTATTCGTGGGTTAGGACGATGGCGCGTCACACCGGAACCTAGTCATGCTCTTAACTACCCGAGAAGCCGCGGTGTTGCTCAAGACAAGCGAGAGACAGATTTACCGCTGGGTAGACGAATCCGAAATTCCCTTCCGGCGCGTGAGAGATCAGGTGCGCTTCGACCGCACGGATCTCCTCGAGTGGGCGACGAGTCGAAGGCTACCCGTATCGCTCGAGGCCTTTGACGAAGGGCTCGAGCCCGAAGATCGAGCGCCCAGCTTGGCGGACGCTCTGCGCTTGGGAGGGGTGCATCACGATGTACCTGCCACCGACCGCGATTCGGCGCTGCGTGCGGTCGTTTCCCTCATGCCCATGCCACCGAGCGTGGATAGGGAGTTCCTCATCGAGGTCCTCCTGGCGCGCGAGAGCACGAGCTCAACGGCCATCGGCGATGGAATCGCCATCCCACACGTGCGGCAACCGGTGGTCGCCGCGGGTGCGAAAGCCGCGGTGAGCGTGTCGTACCTGCGCGAGCCGGTGCCCTTTGGTGCCCTCGACGGCAAGGCGGTCGCGACGGTGTTCTTCATCGTCAGTCCGACGGTACGGACCCACTTACAGGTGCTGGCCCACCTAGCGCGGGCGCTCCTCGACCCCGGTTTCCACGCGGCGCTGCAAAGGCGTGCCAAGACAGAGGAGCTCGCCATGGAGGCGGCACGGCTCAAGGTGATTTTCCCAAGAGCGCCAGGTCCATCCACAAGCGACGAGGGGGCCGACTGACGTGAGCCCGCTTGACCTGGTCCTCGTTGCTGTCGGCGTTGTCGCAGGGAGCGGCCTCGCCTCAATCGCCCTCGTGCGCGCGCCACGACTCGCGACCTTCATCGCCGCCCTAGGAGCGGCGCTGGGCGGCATCGCAGGTCTCCTGTCGGCGATCGTCGTCTTGAGGAGCGGTTTCACTGGGGAGCTCGCCGGCGCATGGCAGGTCCCCGGTGGAGGACTCGTGATCGGCATCGATCCTCTGAGCGCCTTTTTCCTCGCGCCGCTTTTCGTCCTGGGTGCCCTGGCGGCTGTCTACGGCCGAAGCTACCTGCCACGCGCCATGGCCGCTGCTCTCTTGAACCTGCTCATCGCCACCATGGTGCTTGTCGTCATCGCCCGCCATGCGCTGCTCTTTCTCGTGGCGTGGGAGGCCATGACGCTCACCGCCTATCTCCTCATCACCTCCGACCACGGCGACGCTTTGGTCCGCCGCGCGGGCTGGGTTTACCTGATTGCCTCTCATGTGGGCGTGATCGCGCTCCTTGCCCTCTTTGTCACGCTCGGGGCCCGGGCAGGCGGTGCCCTCGACTTCGCCGCCCTTGCCAGCGCGTGGCAGGCGCCGAGCGGGGGCTCGCCCGGTATTCTCCTCTTGGCGCTTCTTGGATTCGGCGTAAAGGCCGGGTTGGTGGGGCTTCATGCCTGGCTGCCCGAGGCACACGCGGCAGCCCCTTCGCACGTCTCGGCGCTCATGTCCGGCGTGCTGATCAAGATGGGCATCTACGGCTTGCTTCGCCTCACGTGTCTCGTACCGCCAGGGGCCTGGTTCGGCCTGGCGCTCGCTGTCCTCGGCCTTCTCGGGGCGCTCTTGGGAATCGTTCTGGCCCTCTACCAGCGGGACCTCAAGCGTGTCCTCGCCTACTCGAGCGTCGAGAACGTGGGAGTCATCTTGACCGGCCTGGGACTCGGCTTCTGGGCGCGGGCGCGCGGCAACTCGGGCCTTGCCGCGATCGCCCTCGGGGGCGCTCTCTTGCACCTCTGGAATCATGCGGCGATGAAGGGGCTCATGTTCCTTTGCGCAGGGAGTGTCCTTCACGGCGCTGGGACCAAGGACGTCGAGAAGCTCGGCGGCCTCCTGGGGCGCATGCCCTGGACGGGGCGGGCCATGATCGTCGGCGCAGTCGCCATCGCCGCGCTCCCGCCATTTTGCGGGTTCACAGGCGAGTGGCTCTTGTACCAAGCCATGGCCCAGATCGGGACGCGTGATGCGGCAACCGCCTCCCTCGGGGCGATGGCGGGCGCTGCGGCGCTGGCGCTCGTCGGCGGCTTCACCGCACTCTGCTTCGTCCGCCTGGTTGGCGTGGTTCTCCTCGGCGCCCCGCGAAGCGAGCAAGCGGCCCGCGCCCATGAGTCGCCGCTCGCCATGACGCTGCCCATGGCAGTCCTCGCCGCGGCCTGCGTCGCAAGCGCTCTTGCCGCGCCGACCCTCGTCTCGGCCCAGTCCAGCCTCCACGGACAGCTCGGTACGGCGACTGCGGAAGACGTGGCGGCCGCCGCGGATCTTCTCGCGCCGCTCGTGGTGATCAGCGCGGCGATCATGGGTGCCATTGCCCTGGTCGGCCTCCTTCTCGGCTGGCGAGTCCGGCGCGCAAGCCTGTCGGAGACATGGGGATGCGGCTACGCGGCTCCCACCCCGCGCATGCAGTACACCGGGCGTGCCTTCTCCGAGCTCCTGGCCACCCGGGCCTTGCCGCGCTGGGTTCGCGCGACGCTGCGCGTGCATCCTCCTTGCGGGCTCTTTCCAGGCGCGGCCAAGCTTGCCACCGACACGACGGATCCACTTACACGCTCGGCATTCGAGCCCTTCCTCGTCCGCTGCGGAAACCGCTTTGCGCGGCTGCGCTTCCTGCAGCAGGGGAACATCCATGTCTACCTCCTTTATATTCTGGCCACGGCGATCGGTGGACTCGGCTGGGTGGCCGTGAAGACCTGGTGGATGCCGTGAGCGAGTGGATCCTCCTTCTTGCGATTGCGCTCGCAGGCCTGAGCGGAGTACCCGGGCTCTTGAGCCCACGCCATGGACGGGCCTGCGAGCGCGTTTTTACCCTTGTCATGAGCGTGGCGGCGGCGGGTGCATGCACCGCGGCCGCCTTGGCGCTCCTCGGCTGGTCGCGTGAGCTTCGAGCGTCGTGGCCCGTCCCTGGAGGGCGCTTCGCCATCCAGGTCGACGCCATCTCTGCCATGTTCGTCATCCAGATCGCGGTGCTCGCTGCGGTCGGCGCCTGGTACGGGCTCGAGTACTGGGCGCAGCGCGAGCATCCGCAGAACGGCCGCAAGCTCCGCGCCTTCTTCGGAGCGGTGACGGCCGGGATGCTCCTCCTCGTGGTCGCACGCCATGCCGTGTTGTTCCTCATGGGCTGGGAGATCATGGCCCTCTCGGCGTTCCTCCTCGTTTGCACCGAGGACGAGAAGCCCACCGCGCGCGAGGTCGGCTACGTCTATCTCCTTGCCGCGCGCGCAGGGACACTCTGCCTCTTCGCGATGTTCGCCCTCCTCGGCGCCGCGTCCGGGACCCTCGACATGGACGGATTCTCACGCGCGCTCGCGTCGCCGTTTCGCGACGCGATCTTCGTCCTCGCCCTGTGTGGGTTTGGTATCAAGGCGGGCGTGATGCCCCTTCATGTTTGGCTTCCGGGCGCGCACGCCAACGCCCCCAGCCACGTGTCGGCGCTCATGTCCGGCGTCCTCATCAAGACCGGGATCTACGGGCTCGTGCGCCTGACCGCGCTGTGCGACGCGCCGCCGCTGTGGTGGGGACATGTGCTCGTCGCCGCGGGCGCGGTCTCTGGGGTGCTGGGCGTGGGGTTCGCGATTGGGCAGCATGACATGAAGCGCCTCCTTGCCTACCATTCGGTCGAGAACATCGGGATCATCTTGCTGGGGCTCGGGGTGGCCGTCCTGGGCCGTAGTCTTGGACGACCCGAGCTCGTTGCCCTTGGGGTCGCCGGTGCGCTTCTTCACGTCTGGAACCATGGCCTCTTCAAAGCGCTCCTCTTCCTCTCAGCCGGCTCGGTGCTTCACGCGACAGGCACCCGCGAGATCGACCGCTTGGGTGGGCTCCTCCGTCGCATGCCGTGGACGGGCCTCGCGTTCCTCGTCGGCGCGGTGGCGATCTGTGGGCTTCCACCGCTCAATGGCCTGGTCAGCGAGCTGCTCGTATACCTGGGGCTCTTTCGGGCCAGCACGGGTGGACCAGGCCCTTGGCTCGCCGGAGTGCTCGCGGCGCCGGCCCTGGCCTTCGTTGGCGGCCTGGCCGTGGCCTGTTTCGTCAAGGTCTTCGGCGCGGTCTTCCTGGGGCACCCGCGCACGGCCGATGCCGAGGGCGCGCACGAAGGCGGGCCCGCGATGCTCACAGCGATGGCCGTCCTCGCCGCGGGCTGCCTGTTCATAGGACTCGGAGCGCCGCTCTTGTCCGGGGTGCTAAACGCCGCGGTGTCGGCATGGGCAGGGCCCACCGCCGCGGCAGCGCCCGCGATTCACGAGCTCGCACCGCTCGGGTGGGTCTCCATGACGAGCGCGGTGCTCCTCATCGTGCTGGTGCTCGCGAGCGCCCTGCTCTTCAAGCGGGTGCGTGCGCGTGCCCTCGCTACGTCAAGCGCTGCCAAAGACGCTGGCGAGGTCGGCACCTGGGACTGCGGCTACGCGGCACCCTCGGCGCGCATGCAGTACACGTCTTCCTCCTTCGCGGGCATCCTCGTGTCGTTTCTTGGCTGGGCGCTCCACCCGTCGGCGCATGGACCGAAGATCGACGGACCATTCCCCAGCGCCGCGGCCTTTCACAGCCATGTCCCCGACACGGTCCTCGATCGGGCCATCACGCCAAGCTTCTCCCTCGTCGGCCGATTCCTTGCCCGCCTGCGCCCCATCCAGCGCGGCAGCATCCATCTCTACCTTCTCTACATCTTGGGGACGCTCATCGCGCTCCTGTTTTGGAGATGACCTTGCCCGTAATCGACTCCATCATCCACGTCTCGGTTGTTCTTGTATTGCCGCCGCTGCTCCTCGGCGTCATCAACAAGACCAAGGCGTTCTTCGCCGGTCGCGTCGGCCCACCGCTTCTCCAGACCTACTACGACCTCGTCAAGCTCATGCGCAAGGGCACGGTGCTAAGTCGCACGACCACGTGGGTCTTCCTCGCTGGTCCGGCGGTCTCCTTCGTCACCACGTTCCTTGCTGCGCTGCTCCTGCCGCTCGGCGGGCACCCGGCGCCCATCTCGTTCGAGGGTGACTTCGTCCTGTTCGCCTACGCCCTCGGGCTGGGCCGCTTCTTCACGGTCGCCGCCGCCCTCGACACGGGCTCCTCGTTTGAAGGGATGGGGGGCGCCCGCGAGGCGACGTTTTCGTGCCTCGCCGAGCCGGCGCTCTTCTTCGGCCTCCTGGTCCTCGCGCGCGCGTCGGGGAGCACATCGCTGTCCGGCATGCTCGGGCCCACCGTCGCCGCCACCTGGAGCGTCGCTGGCGCCTCACTCGCTGCCGTGCTGGTGAGCTGGTTCGTGGTGCTCCTCGCCGAAAACAGCCGCATCCCCTTCGACGACCCGAACACCCACCTGGAGCTCACCATGGTTCACGAGGTCATGGTCCTCGACCACAGCGGCCCGCCCCTCGGGCTGATCCTCTACGGAGCCGCGATGAAGCTGCTCGTGTTCGGCGCCCTCGTCCTCGGCGTGGCCCTGCCGCTCCCGGGCGTGGACCCGTGGCTCGCCTGGGGTGCCTTCGTGGGCTCATGCGTCGTCTTGGCGGCCTGCGTGGGCGTCGTCGAGTCGGTGATGGCGCGCCTGCGCCTTTCGCAGGTGCCCAACCTGCTGGTCGCGGCCTGCCTGATTTCGGCCTTTGGCGCCGTTTTGATGGTGAGGTGAGCATGTCTTCCGTCGTCGATCCCCTCCTCGTGCTGGGCCTCATGCTGAACTTCTTGCTCTGTGGAACGAGCCGGCTGCGCACGGCAATCAACGCCTCTGGGCTCCAAGGGGCGCTCCTTGGCTTGCTCACCATCGCCGTGCACGGTGCGCCGGCGACTCGGCCGATTGTCGTCGGGGTTTTTGCCATCGCCATCAAGGGGCTGCTGATCCCTGGGATGCTTCACCGGGCCCTCCGCGACGCGGCGATTCGGCGGGAGGTGGAGCCATTCGTGAGCTTCGTGACCTCGCTCGTCCTCGGCGCCATCGCCACCGGAGCGGCGGTCCTGTTTGCCGACCACCTGCCCCTCGCACCTCAACACAAGGGCTCGCTCATCGTCCCTGCGTCCCTCGCGACCGTGCTGGTTGGATTCCTGATCCTCACGACACGCCGCAAGGCCATCACCCAGGTGGTCGGCTACCTGGTGCTCGAGAACGGCATCTTCATCATGGGCCTCACGCTCCACGACGCGATGCCCTCGTTCGTCGAAGTCGGCGTCCTCCTGGACTTGCTCGTCGGTATTTTCGTGATCGGGATCGTGATTAACCACATCAACCGCGAGTTCGCCTCCCTGGACGTGGCGCGGCTCGACACGCTGAAGGAGTGATGCATGGCGGTCGCCCTCTTTCTCGTGCCGCTCCTCTTCGCCCTCGCGGCGATGCTCATGCCCGCGCACCGTGCCCGCCCGCTCCTGGTGCCGCTTGGCGCTGCCGTCCACCTTGGGCTCGTTACTCTAGCTCTTGGCAGTGAGGGCGAGGTTTCGGCTTGGGGGGGCTGGCTCGTCCTCGACAAGCTCGGCCGCGTGGTGCTCCCTCTCGTGTCGGGCCTCTTTTTCGCCTGTTCCCTGTACGTGCCGACGTACCTCCGTATCAGGAGCGGGCGGCCGAACCGGGTGTTCTGCTCGGCGCTTCTCGCGTTCTTGGGGATGATGACCCTCATCACCTTGTCGCACCACCTGGGGCTCATGTGGGTCGCCCTCGAGGCCAACACGCTCGTGTCCGCGCCGCTCCTCTACTTTGGCCAGAACTCGCGTTCCCTCGAGGCCACCTGGAAGTATCTCCTCATCGGCGCGGTGGGGATCGCCCTCGCGCTCCTGGGATCGTTCTTTCTCGCCTACGCCGCACTCCACGCGGGTCGTCACGGATCGCTCGTGGTCGACGACCTGGTGCGCGATGCTCCGATGCTCTCGCGGCCGTGGCTGCACACCGCCTTCGTCGTGCTCTTCGTCGGCTACGGCACCAAGATGGGGCTCGCGCCGATGCACACCTGGAAGCCCGACGCCTACGGAGAGGCGCCCGGGCTCGTCGGGGCGCTCCTCGCCGGCGGCCTGACCTCCTGCGCCTTCCTGGCGCTTCTTCGCTTCTACCAGATCTTAGCGGCCGCAGGCGAAGGTGCCTTTGCGCGCGACCTCATGGTGGTGATTGGCCTGCTCTCCATGGCGGTGGCAGGCGTCTTCATGGCGCGCCAAAGGGACTACAAGCGGATGCTCGCCTATTCGAGCGTCGAGCACATGGGGATACTCGTCTTGGGCATGGGGATAGGGGGGCTCGCCGCCTTCGGCGCGCTTCTGCACCTCGTCAACAACGCGCTCACCAAGGGCGTGATGTTCATGGCCGCCGCGAACATCCACCGCGCGTACGGTCACAAGACGATCGACCGCGTGGGAGGGGCGCTCCGGCGCGTGCCTGCGTCTGGAGCACTTTTCCTGGCGGGCTTCTTCGCCATCACCGGCTCACCGCCCTTTGGGCCATTCCTCAGCGAGTTCACGATCCTTAGGGGAGCTGTGGCCAGCGGGCGGTACGGGGTGGCGGCGGCCTTCCTGGTGCTCCTGTTCGTGGTGTTCGTTGGAATGGGAAACACCGTGCTCGCGGTGGTGCAGGGGAAGCCGCCCGAGGACGTTCGTGAGACCGGGTTCCATGAGAGCGTGGGCACGGTCGGGCCAGCGCTCGTCCTGCTCCTCGCGGTCGCCGTCTTGGGCGTGTGGGTACCGCCGGCCCTGTCTTTAGCCTTGCAAGACGCGGCGACCTTCATCGAAGGGGTGAATCCATGACCGAAAGTCGCCTGCTCACGTTGCCGAACGGCGCTGCGGTGCCGGTGGGTGACTTGCCACGGCTAGGGCTCGAGGCGTTCCGGGACGCGGTGATCGGTGCGCGTGGCCGCGGACGTCGGGTGAGCGCGCTCTTTGGCGCTCGCTCGCCCCTGGGCCTTGGCTTGTACGTGATCCTTGCCGACGACGACGCGGGCCTTCTCGAGTGCGCGTGGACCGACCTCGACCATGAAGAGTTCCCGTCGATGACTCCCGAGTGCCCTGAGGTGCACCTCTTCGAGCGCGAGATTGCAGAGCAGTGGGGCGTCGTGCCCAGGGGGCACCCTTGGCTAAAACCGGTCCGATTCCATCTTAGCGCCTCTCCCGGGCGTGACGCGTGGGGGCGACCTGCGGACGTCCCGCTGGTCCCCGGAGTCGTC
Source organism: Deltaproteobacteria bacterium (assembly GCA_016210055.1). Lineage (GTDB taxonomy): Bacteria > Myxococcota_A > Polyangia > Haliangiales > SHYZ01 > JACQUZ01. The sequence continues at coordinate 45,841 of JACQUZ010000127.1, forward strand.
GATTTCTTCCGGGTCGAAGGCGATGAAGTCCACGAGGTCGCGGTCGGGCCGGTGCACGCCGGCGTGATCGAGCCCGGGCATTTCCGCTTCCAGTGTCACGGCGAGCACGTGTTCCACTTGGAGATCTCCCTCGGCTACCAGCACCGTGGGGTGGAGCGCAAGCTCGTGGGCGGACCGGGAAAACGGACGATCCACTACATGGAGACCCTCGCGGGTGACACGACCATTGGGCATGCCCTTTCGTACTGCCAGGTCCTCGAGGCGCTGGGCGGGCGGAACGCGACGCCGCGGGCGTGGGCGCTTCGTGGGGTGGCGTTGGAGCTCGAGCGCCTGGCCAACCACACGGGTGATCTGGGCGCGCTCGCGGGCGACGTCGGGTTCCTGCCCACCGCTTCGTATTGCGGTCGGCTTCGCGGGGACTTCCTCAACATGACCGCGGTCCTTAGCGGCAGCCGATTCGGGCGGGGCCTCGTGCGTCCCGGTGGCGTCGCGTTCGACGTCGACGCGGCGCTCGTGGCTGACCTGCGCCGGCGGCTGGACGCGGCCGCGCGCGACGTCGCAGGTGCGGCGAAGCTCCTTTGGGCTGCGCCGACGGTGATGGCACGCTTCGAGGAAACTGGGCGGCTCCCGTCGGACGTGGCCGACCTGCTTGGAATGGTCGGGCCTGCGGCTCGTGCTTCGGGGCTTCGGCGGGACGTGCGCAAGACGCACCCGTCGGGGATCTTCCAGCTCGTCCACATCCCCTTGTCGACCGTCGAGTCCGGCGATGTCTTTGCCCGTGCGTACGTGCGCTGGCTCGAGATCGAGCGATCCGTCGAATACGTGCGCACGCAGCTCGGCGAGCTCCCGCGCGGACCAGGGCACCGCGACGTGGCAACGCCCAAGGGCGGCATGCTCGCCGTGTCCCTCGTTGAGGGGTGGCGCGGCGAGATCTGCCACGTCGCGATGACCGACGACTTGGGGCATTTCTCGGCCTACAAGGTGGTGGACCCCTCATTCCACAACTGGACGGGCCTGGCGATGGCGCTCCGGGACCAGCAGATCTCGGACTTCCCGCTCTGCAACAAGAGCTTCAACCTGTCGTATTGCGGACACGACCTGTAGGTGCGCGCATGTGGCGGATTCTCCACGCAAGACTAAAACAAGGTCATCGAACAGCGGCATTTCCGGACGTGCCGCCGACGCTGCCAGAGCGTCTTCGCGGCCACCCCGTCCTTGATCCGGCGCGCTGCAAGGAAGGATGCCGCGCGTGCTCCGAGGCATGCCCGACGGACGCGATACGAGTTGGCGAGAAGGGTGTCGGCATTGACCTCGGCCTTTGCCTCTTTTGCACGGACTGCGCAGGCGCTTGTCCGGAGGGGGCGGTGCGGTTTACCACCGAGCACCGCATGGCGGCGAGGCGGCGCGAGGACTTGGTCGTCCGCCAAGGCGTGCTCGAGCGGGTAAGGGCGCTCGACGAGAAGATGCTTCGGCTGTTCCGGCGCTCGCTCAAGCTGCGCCAGGTAAGCGCCGGCGGATGCAACGGCTGCGAGGCCGATGTGAATGTCCTGGGCACCGTCGTGTTCGACCTCGGGCGCTTCGGGATCCAGGTCGTGGCGTCGCCACGCCACGCGGACGGCCTCCTGATTACGGGCCCCGTGTCCGAGAACATGAAGCTCGCCCTCAAGAAGACCTACGACGCCGTGCCACCGCCCAAGATCGTGATTGCCGTCGGGGCGTGCGCGATCTCCGGTGGGCCTTACGCAGGGCACGAGGAAGTCGCGGGCGGAGCGAGCTCGGTGGTTCCGGTAGACCTGTTCATCCCCGGCTGTCCGCCGCATCCGTACACGATCCTCGACGGCCTTCTGTCGCTGCTGGGTCGCATGGGTCCAGAGCGGATGGTTGGTGAGGGGCCGGTCATGTCCCAGGAACGAGGGGCTCAGGTGGGCAAAGCACGCGGGTAATGGGCATAAATGCCCCGCCAGGGGCATTTATGCCCAGTTCAGTGGGGGAGATTGGTAGGAGGGCAATTGTTCATGCGGAAGGTCCAAGAACGCCTCAGCTTGCCTTGAAACAGAGCCTGGTAGTGGCTCCATCTGATGCCTGACGTTCCCCGGCGCCGGCGCGGGACCCGACATCCGCTGGTGCTAGGCACGTCGCCGC
>JACQUZ010000013.1 GCA_016210055.1 Deltaproteobacteria bacterium
GCCCAGTCCTGCTCATGACCTTCTCGCCAGCCTTCGCTTATCCAGTTGACGCCGAGAATCGCTTTCCCGTGGACGTTCATCAGGGCGAGACCCGGACTGTCTGGACGTCCCCCCGTCCGATGCAAGACGTTATTGACCACGGAAACCACCGCAATGGGATTGTCGACCCGAAAGACGATCGTTCGCCAAGAACTCTCCCCAGCCCGGATGTACACGGTGTTGTGGTAGAAAAACAAAGGCCCGGCCTTCGGATGACCATGCTCATCACCGAAATGGACCACGCCGATGAGATCGCCCTCGACTGAAGCGCGAAACACGTTGCCGTAGACATGCGCCGTATGAAAGTCGGGACGATCCTTCACCGACTCATAGTGCTCCTCGGGAGCGACGAGATCCAGGAACCCGTCGTCGAACCAGTTGTAGCGAACCACCGGACCCGTGGACCGATCTTTCAGCGGGGTTCCCCCGGAACCAGCGGTTACCGTACCGATTCGATTGAATTGATACACCGGGTTCGCCCCCTGACTGTAGACATTGTGCTCGAAATGACTCCCCGGATTGCCGTTATCCAGGATGTGATTCGCCTCGACCAGAAGGTTCTCGACGAGAAACGCCCCGCTCCCCGTGGATTTCGTGAAGATACCGAACCCGTTGCCATGGATGAAATTGCCGCGGATCGTGATGTTGTCACCGCGGTAGACCACGACTCCCGCCGCGCCGCTGAACCAAGTGTCCTGCCCGCCCCCCACCGTGGAATACGGAATGCCTGCCTTCGCCCACGGATTTCGAACCCTTCGATAAGGATGTGCTTCGGCTCCGCGACATCGTAGGCCCCTTCCCATTGCTGCCCCGTGATGTCCACGACAAATAGACCACCCTGCTGGACCGATCCGCGCCACCCCGCGAGGGAAGCAGGAATCGAATCCTCACCGTCGACAATCGGACGCTCCCCATTCGGTCCGGCAACTCCGCACACCCGAATCGGTTGATCGGCCGTGCCCACACCTGAGAGCAGCACCGTCTCTCGATACGGCTCCGGCCGAAAAAACACCCGGACCGTATCGCCCGCCTTCAGCGCCGCCCAAGGGACATCCCCAAGCCGAGCGAGACCCTTGCCCGGACCGATCTGGTATTCGATGCCGTTGCCGGAATGGCTGCATGCGACGGCATCGCGCCCGGGCATCCCGGCGTCGGGCGTGCTCCCGGTGCCCGACGAGCTGCAGCTTGCCATCACCGCCCCGCCCAAGAACACCAGGATCGTTCCTGGACCAGGACGTCCGGCCAAGGACGGCACGCATTCGCTATTCATCCGATCCTTCCTTCCATGGCCAGCGCCCTGTTCCCAGCGCCTCATGACATTCTAGCCGACCGTGGCATGCGAAGCAGAGGAAGAGCTGGCGAATACCATCGCTCACGAACTGAACCACGCCAGAAGTTGGCTCAAAGGTGGCCATGCACCCGAGAGCTCGGCTCATGAGGCTGGTGGGACGGCTCTTTCAAGAGTGACGCGCTGGAGTGCGTACTTGCAAATTCAGTAGCGGGTGCGCTCGCACAGAGGCCAACGGGTAATGGCAGCCCTATCCAACTATGTCTTGCAACATGCGACTGGGGGTCAGGCGCGGTGACGGCTTGACCTTTGGGGCGCTCGCAGCTTTGAGTAACCGCTTGAAGTGGTCGACGACTACCGTGAATCCGCTTGAACCCGTCGCTACAAAAACGTAAATTTTGATAGGAGCTGTCATGGCGAACGAAATCCAGATTTCTGCGCTGATCTCTCAGACGACCCGTGAGCTCATGGAGAAGCACGTCCGCCAGACCGGGATCAAGAAAGGTCACCTGGTCGAGCAGGCGATCCTCCACCACATCCAGGCCCTCGACGAGCTGCCCGCAGAGTACATTGTCCACCCCCGCATCGTCGTCTCGCGCAAGACCGGCGACGAGATGCTTCGCGAGTCCGAGTCAGCCCAGCCAACACCTGCTCTTCGTGAGCTCATGCGCGATGGAGATTAGGGCCCTCCGTCCGAGTGACGACCGCTCGGCCTTTCAATCCGGCGATGAAGCCCTAGACCGCTTTTTTCACCGCTACGCCGGCCAGAACCAGTTTCGGCACTACCTGGGCGTGACCTACGTCGCTATCGATGGCGATCGCGTCCTGGGCTTCGCCACCGTGGCCCCGCGGCACATCGACATCGAGGACTTGCCCGAACGTGCCCGCAAGAAGCTGCCCCACTACCCCATCCCGGTGCTTGGGCTTCCACGCCTGGCCGTCGACAAGTCCGCCCAATCCATGGGGCTCGGCGCACAGCTCCTGCGCTTCGTCCTCAAGCTCGCTTCCAAAATCGCCGACGATGTTGGTTGCGCCGGCGTCGTGGTCGACGCAAAACCAGGTGCTATCGACTTCTACTCGAAGTACGGCTTTACACCGTTCGAGCCGCTCGAAGGCCAGTCGGAGGCGCGCCCGCGACCGATGACCATGTGGCTACCGATCCAGGCGATTAGGACTGCCGCCGAGCCTGGACACTGATCCTCGTCTGCTCCCACGGCTCGCAGTCTCCAGTCCACCACGGGCGGGGCCTCGCCCACGCCGAAATCGGCTCCGTCGACCTCGCCCTGGTCACCTCCCCGGCCTACTCCGCCGACGCGGTCGTGCGCATCGCCGACGGAAATGGCCAGGCCGCCGCCGCGATCGTCGTCGAGGTGCAACTCGCGACCGACGCCCGAAAGCAGCTGAGCTGGCCCGTGTACGTGACCGCCCTGCGCGCCCAGCTTGGCTGCCCCGTGATGCTCCTCGTCGTCGCCCTGTCCGACGACGTGGCGACATGGGCAAGACAGGCGATCGACCTCGGTCACCCTGGATTTCGCCTCGCACCGCTCGTGCTGGCCTCGTCATCGGTGCCTCGCGTGACCGACTCGGCTCTCGCTCGCCGCCTTCCCGAGCTGGCTGTCCTGTCCGTCATGTCCCGACCCGACAAGACCGTCGCGCAGGCCGCCATCGAGGCGCTGGCGTTGCTTGAAGAAGACTGGGACGGCTGTATCTTGATGCGGTCTGGAGCGTGTTGCCACAAGCGGTCCGGCGAGCGCTGGAGGAATCGATGCAGAAGCGTGAATACTCACTAAAGGAGGTACCCTGAAGCTCACCCGCCCAGCCGCCCGAGCTGCGCTCGACCGGGCTACCGCGGAGATCCGCCGCCTGCAAAAGGATGCCGCGCGCAACTACTGGATCATTGGCAGGCGCCTCTTGCAGATCTCCGAGCTTGCCCTGCACAAGGCCCGCGGCTTCACGACCATCCAGGAGTACGCCGAGAAGACCCTTGGCCTCGCCGAGTACGCAACGTTCCAGTACATGCGCGTCGCCGACGCATTCAGCGCCGACATGGCCGCGCTCTTTGGCCCTGAAAAGCTTGATTGGCTCCTGCGCTATGCCTCGCTGACACCCGAAGATGAGGACCTCGACCAGGTACCCACGACGAAGATCCGCATCCCAGCCCGCGGCGACCAGCCTGCCCAGGAAAAGCCATTCGAGCAGACGACGCTCGCCGAGCTGCGCGCCGCGGTGGCCGGCGCTCGCACAGGGGCTGGCCGGCGTGAAAAAGCCAGCGCCAGCATGCCCGAAGAAGTCGTGGAATCGCTCCAAAAGGCAGAAAAGCCCTCGACAAGGCGGTGGGGAAGAAACACGCGACGACCGCCCTCGTCAGTGCCCGCAACGGCCAAGTCCTCGTCGAGGTGCGCGGTATCCCCGAAGAGCGCGCGGCCATCGCGTTTCGGGCGCTGGCAGCCGCTTGGCGCTGATCCGAGGTCGACTTTGGTCGACCAAAGTCGACCCCCGCCGAGCCATTCCGGCGCGCGCGCGATAACGCCCAAAGCGCCCGGAGCTCGAGGCCAATGGCGTCGAACGGCTCGGCGCCAACCACGTCGTCCTGGTCGAATACGCCCGAGATCACCCAGCTTGCCCCTTCGCGGCGTAGCACTTCCAGCGCGTGGATGACGGGATCCAGGAGCCACTCCCCTCGAGCTCCCTAGCCCGAAACAACCGCGGTACGTCTCAGGCAGGAGCCACGTTGTTCGGCCCACAGAGCACGCGCAGTCCTTGGCGGAGCAGCGCCGTGAAGTCGGCGCC
>JACQUZ010000130.1 GCA_016210055.1 Deltaproteobacteria bacterium
GCCAGAATGGCCTGTGAATGGGGTCATCTAGAATGGCCTGTGAATGGGGTCATCTAGAATGGCCTGTGAATGGGGTCATCTAGAATGGCCTGTGAATGGGGTCATCTAGAATGGGATATCGTCATCGGGACCCGGTCCGGGGCCGGGTCCCCCAAAATCATCGGGCGGGGGGCCCTCGTCCGTTCCGCCGCCTCGTCCCCCACGAAAGCCACCGCCGCCGCCGCCACCGCCACCACCGCCGCGCTGGCCGCGGAAGCCTGATGTGTCAGGCCCTCCCCCAGAAGAACCGCCGCCACCACCACCGCCGAGAAACATGAAGTCAGTCCCGATGATTTCCGTTGAGTACCGCTTGTTCCCTTCCTTGTCTTCCCAGCTCCGGGTTTGAAGCCGTCCTTCCACGTAGAGCTGTCGCCCCTTCGCGAGGTACTGCTTCAAGATTTCGGCCGGCTTGCCCCAAAACACGACGCGGTGCCACTCGGTGCGTTCTTGCTTCTGCCCGTTCTTGTCGGTCCATGCCTCGTTCGTGGCCATGCGGAGGTCGCAAACCGCCTGCCCGCTGGGGGTGTACCGAAGCTCTGGATCTGCTCCCAGGTTGCCGATCAAGATAACCTTGTTTACGCCGCCCGCGGCCATGAAAGCTCCTTTCCTCAGTAAGGCGAGCAAAAGCTAGCACGAGTCTCTGACAACACCGCCTGGAGAATCGTTGCGCCCCGGTCGGGGCACTAGTGCTAGATTCCGACCCCCATGTTTCGTGGCTTGTCCGTGGCTGTGGTCGTGCCCGCTTTCAATGAGGAACGGGCGATCAAGCGGGCGATTCGGTCCATTCCGGGACTCGTGGACCGGATCATCGTCGTCGATGATGCGTCTCATGACCGGACTTCTTCCTTGGCGACGCGGTCGCGCCGCAGATCCCTGGAGATCGTGCGGCACGAAGCCAACCGTGGCGTCGGGGCTGCGATCATCACCGGGTACAGGCGGGCGCTCGCACTGGGAAGTGACGTCGTGGTGGTCATGGCCGGGGATGGCCAGATGGACCCGGCAGACCTGCCCGCGCTTCTCGAGCCGATCGCTTCTGGGCGTGCCGATTACGTGAAAGGAAACCGCTTCTTGCGCCGGGAGGTGTTCCGGGTCATGCCAAAGGCGCGTCTCGTCGGCAATGTCCTTCTCTCGCTTGCGACGCGGCTGGTGAGCGGTTACTGGCACCTCTTTGACTCGCAATGCGGCTACACGGCGATCACCCGCCGCACGCTCGAGGAGATCGACCTTGATCGGGTGTTCGCGCGTTATGGCTATCCGAACGACCTGCTCGCTCGGCTCCACGCCATCGGCGCTCGTGTCGAGGACGTGCCGGTCCGCCCGGTGTACGGGCCTGGGTGGAAAAGCGGCATCCGCCTGCGTACGGTGTTTTATCCCATTGCCTGGGTGCTCCTTCGCGCGCTCGCATGGCGGCTCTGCGCCGAATGGGTTCTTCCGCGCAAGCGCGCGCTGGGTCGGAGCCACCTGGCCGACGACGGATTGCCTGGGGATTCGGTCCCCGCTCTCAATCCAGGGCCAATACCACGTCGTCACGAGGCGTAGCCGTTGCGCATTGGCGTCGTGACCACGAGCTATCCTCGTTTCCAGGGGGATCCGGCGGGTAACTTTGTTGGCGGCATGGCGCGATGGCTTGCCAACCGTGGTCACGATGTCCAAGTGGTGGCTGCTGGGCCCGAGGCGCCCGGCGAGGAGCGCGACGGGCACGTGCGGGTTTCACGCATCCATGCCGGCGCCGATCTTTTTTACGGCGAAGGAGCGCCCGATCTCCTCGAGCGCTCACTGCTCATGCGCACGCGAGCCCCGGTGTTTTCGCTTGCGCTCGCCCGGACCGTGGCCCGTCTTGCTCCGAAGTGGGACGTCGTGGTCTCGCATTGGCTCGTGCCGTCGGGGCTAGCGGCAGCGCTCGCCGCCCCGCGGTGTCCTCACCTTGCCATCGCCCATTCCGGGGATGTCCACATTTCGGCGCGACCTGTCCTGGCGGACCTGGTCGCGCTCGCGCTTGCTCGACGCCACACCCAAGTGGCATTCGTGGCCGACTACCTTCGGGACCGCATGCTTGCAGAGGTGCGCTTGGATGCCCTTTGCAAGAAGATCGCTTCGGCATCCTTCACCTGCGCGATGGGCATCGACGTTGCTGCCCTTGCCCTGGCAGGAGAAGAAGATCCCGCGGGAGCCCGCCATGCTCTTGGGCTTCCCCCAGATGGGGACGTGATCCTGTTCCTCGGTCGCTTGGTGCCCATCAAGGGAGTACGCGTGCTCATCGATGCGGTGGCCCACATGCGCGGGTGGACAAGATCGCGTGCGTCGTCCTCGCCAGGGCCCGGAGGCAATCGGTCGGAGCCCGTGCTCCTTGTCGCAGGGAAGGGGCCGGAGCGAGAGCGGCTCGAGGCCCATGCGCGCGCGCGCGGTGTCGCGGCGCACTTCGTCGGCGAGGTCCATGGGCCTCGTCGGGACGCTTGTCTTGCAGCAGCCAGCGTGGCTGTGCTCCCATCGATCGACCTCCCCTCTGGGCGACGAGAAGGGATGCCGGTCGTTGCCCTGGAGATGCTCGCGGCTTCTGTGCCGCTCGTGGCCTCCGACGTGGGCGGAGTCCGCGACGTGGCAGCGGCCGCCGCGCGGCTTGTTCCGCCGGGCGACCCAGTGGCGCTTGCGAATGCCTTGATCGAGACGCTCAGCCCACGGGATGACCAAGACAACCTCAGGCGGAAACAAGCAGGCAGGGAGGTCGCTGCCGCCCACGACTGGGACGTGATTTGCCCGCGCCTGTTCAAGCAAGCCTTCTCAAGTCTTGCCGAGATGTGACCTTCGCTCGTATAGTAACGACCGGCGTTAAAGTGTGAAGAAGCAATGAATGACGATCCCGCAATGGACGTATCAGTCATTGTTCCCTTCGGCGATGACGAAGATCGGGTCGGCAAGCTCGTGGTGCGCGTGGCGGAGCACTTGCGCCCCCAAGTGCGGCGGTTCGAGATCCTGGCAGTCGCCGAGGACTCGGGTGACAACAGCATCGCCGTGCTTTCGCTCCTTCGGGCTCAGGTCCCCGAAATAGAGCTCCTTTGCACGGAAAAAGGGCATGGGTTCGCTACTGGAGCGAAGGTCGCCCGCGGACGGGCGCTCTGGCTTCTCGATGTTGCACGCTCGGATGCCCCCTTGTTTCCCTTTCATTGGGCGAGCCGGAAGATCCATTCAGACGCCGCGGACCTGGTGGTGCTCGAGGGACGGTACGTGCTGTGTCGGCGCACCCGCACGTGGCGTGCGCTCGAAGGCATTCGTGGCCGTGGGACCACGTTCGAGCGGCGTCTCGTGCGACGCGCCGCAGTCCGCGGGCTCCGCATCGAGCGGCTTCCTCGCTGAGCTGCTTGTCTACTCGACCTGCCGCGACGTGGCGCAGCGGAATCCCACCGTCGGATAGCCAAATGACTCGACGAGGTGCCCCCGATACGATGTGCGGAGGAGTTCCGCAGGCGAGTTGAAGTTGCCGCCGCGGATCACGCGCATCGAATGGGGAAAGTCCTCGCCCGGGCTTTCCTCAACCCACTCCCACGCATTTCCTGCCATGTCGTAAAGCCCGTCTGCCGACACGCCTTCGGGGTGGCTCGTCACCGCTTGGAGCTCACCTCCACACCCCTCGAAGTTGGCGAGCCTGCAGGTCGGTAGCGCGCTTCCCCAGGGGAAAAGACGCGCAATGTCACCCCGAGCCGCGCGTTCCCATTCAAGCTCCGTGGGCAATCGAGTCCCGCGCCATTGGCAGTACTCCCTGGCCTGTCTCCACGACACGTATACCACTGGGAGGTCGTGCTTGTAGGGTGTTGGGCGTTGGACGTCGTCGTCGGGATCACGCATCGACGGGGGAGTGCATCTCTTGGCAAGAACGCACCGGCGGTACTCGTATTGAGTGACTTCGTCTACGTCGATGGAGAACGCGTCCACGTGCTCACGACGGAACTTCTCATCGGCTTGGCAGCGAATACCAAGAAGCTCCAAGGCTACCCCTTCGTGGCAGCCGACGTAGAAATCCCCTGCCGGGATTTGCCTCATGGGCGGCGGCTTAAACCGTGGGTTGACCACGTCCTCGAGTCGGGGAACATCGTCGGGATCGTCGGGCCTGTCGCTAGGTTCCGCGTAGTCGCCTACCGCGCAACCGAGGAGAAACGGGACGAACACCCACGGCCTCACTGGTTTCCTATATAGCACGGTTTCTCCCGTGCCGAGCAGGCCCTGCGACACTGCGAGCCCGCGATTGACAACTCCCGCCCAAGGACGTAATTCTTCGCGTTCCCAGAGACCCCATGGCCGGAAAGAAGCTCACCAGCTCAGCAGCCTTTTACGACGTGGACGGAACGCTGATAAGCGCGAATATCGTCCACGCGTTCGCGTACTACGCGATGAATCAACCCACTCTTGCCGGGAGCCTGTTCAAGACCGCGCGGACGGTCCTTTCCCTGCCGGTTTTCTGGGCCGCGGACAAGGTCTCCCGGAAGTTCTTCAATGAGCTGTTCTACCGCTACTACCGCGGTGTTTCGGAGGACAGGCTGGTGGTGCTCGCCGAGGAGATGTTCGAGGAGGTCATCAAGCCTAGTCTCTACCCCGGAGCGATTGACCTGATTGAGGAGTCGCGGCGTGCCGGATGCCGCCAGGTGCTCATTTCGGGAGGGCTGGACTTCTGCGTGTGGCCCCTGGCCCGCTATCTCAAGATGGACGATTTCATTGCGAATCGCCTGGAGTTCTCAGGTGGTTACGCCACTGGCCAGCTCGAGAAGCCGCTGGTGGCAGGCGCGACCAAGGCGGTGATTATTCGCGATTACGCCGCCAAGCACGGCCTCGATCTCTCCAAGTGCTGGGCCTATTCCGACAGCTACTCTGACTATCCAATGCTGGCGGTGGTTGGGAGGCCAACCGCCGTAAATCCCGACCTGCGCTTGCGGGCCGTGGCACGCTCTTACGATTGGCCGGTCATTCATCTCAATTGAAGGAAGGCTCCAAATGAGGGTTCCTCGCGCCATCTGCCGCCGCGACGTGGAAGAGCACGTGGTCACGATCGACACCGATTCAGCGCCACGCATCATGTTCTACGGCGAGAATTTCCTCGTGGAGGACTTGCCGGTAGGGACTCGGGTCATCTACCCCCGCCGTCCCATGTCGCCTCTACCGAATCGGCGGGCGGCGATCCGGCACGCCCTGAACCGACCCGAGGAATCAGAGCCGCTCCATGCGCTCCTCGAGCCGGGCATGAAGGTGACGATCGCAGTCGACGACATATCGCTCCCCTTGCCGCCCATGGCGCGCCCGGACATCCGCGAGACGATCCTCGAGATCGCCTGCGAAATGCTCGCCGACCACGGTGTTGACGACGTGCACATCATCGTCGCCACCTCGCTGCATCGCCGCATGACCGAGTGGGAAATCCGTCGCATGGTCGGGGAAAAGGTGTTCAAGGCCTACTGGCCCGACCGCCTGTACAACCACGACGCCTGTGATCCCGACGGCATGGTGACCCTCGGCAAGACACGCCACGGCGAAGTCGTGGAGATGAGCCGCCGGGCCGCCGAGAGCGACCTGGTGATCTACGTCAACATCAACCTCGTGCCCATGGATGGCGGCCACAAGTCGGTCGGCGTCGGGTTGTGCGGATATGAGTCACTCAAGGCGCACCACACCCCGAAGACCATCGTGGAATGCAACAGCTTCATGGATCCGCCCCAATCTGCCCTCAACCACTCGGTCGAGCGCATCGGTCGCCAAGCCGAAAAGCAAGTCAAGGTCTTTCATATCGAAACCGCGCTCAACAACCGGATGTTTAGCGGCCCGACCGACTTCCTCATGAAGAACGAGGACGACTTCACCGAGGCGGACCGACTGAAATTCCAGGCGCTCAAGTGGACCCTCGACCGAACGCCCCGGGCCCTAAGGCGCGAGGTATTCATGCGCGTCCCGGCGGCCTACGAGATGATCGCCTGCCATGCCGGCGCATGCGAGCCCGTGCACCAAAAGATCCTGAAGAAGTGCTTCGAGCAATACTGCGTCCAGGTGGAAGGCCAGGCGGACATCCTGATATCCGGCATTCCTTATATCAGCCCCTACAACGTGAACTCCAAGGCGCTCAATCCGCTTCTCGTGCAGGTGATGGCATTGGGCTACTTCTTCCACATGTACAGGCACAAGCCGATGGTCAAAAAGGGTGGGGTCATGATCGTCACCCACCCCTGCTCTGATCTTTTCGACCCCGACCATCACCCTTCGTATATCGAATTCTTCAATCGACTGCTCCCCGAGACGACCGACGCCTATACGTTGGAAAAGAAATACCAGGACGAGTTCGCCTACAACCCGAGTTACGTAGAGCTCTATCGCCGCGGTCACGCATACCATGGCGCTCATCCCTTCTTCATGTGGTACTGGGGCCAGGCGGGACGCGAGTGGCTCGGCAAGGTCATCGTGGTGGGAGCTGACAACGCAACGGTTCCCCGGCTTCTGGGCTGGGAGCGCGCGGATACCTTGTCCGATGCCATTTCCATGGCACGCTCCCACATGGGGAGGGGCGCGCAAATCACGATGCTCCATCACCCCCCGATACTCTTGACAGACGTCATGTAGCCCTCAACCCAAGAACCTCCTCCGAAGCTTTTCGTAAACAGGGCCTGGCTTCCCTCGCGTGTCAGGTCGCATGCCGAGGTGCCGCGCAAGTCGAACACGCCTCGCCGGCGGCGGAAAGGACGATCTGCGCGACATCGGCACGTCCGCCACGAACAACGACACTCTGAACGGTGGCTCGGGCCCGGACACGCTGCACGCAGGAGTGGGCAACGACACGCTCCTCGGTGGTACTGGACCGGACAGCCTCTTCGGCGAAGCTGGCAATGATAGCTTGAACGGCGGGAACGGTCCGGATCTGATCGACGGCGGCCCTGGGGTCGATGTGCTCGTCCCAAGCCTCGGACCGGACACGATCCTGAACATCCCGTAACGCCCTTCTTCCCAATTCTTCCCACCGCCATCCTGTGGTAGGAAATGGCCTGCTCTTCTAAGGTACGCCCAATGGATTCTCCATGCTAAACGTCGCCCAGGTCCTCAAAGATCGAAGGATTCTCTTCATTGGTGCCACGGGCTTTGTCGGGAAGGTGGCCCTGTCCCTATTGCTCAAGAGCTATCCGGAGCTGGGCAAGGTCTTCGTCCTTGTCCGTCCGGGTGCAGGATCCACGTCGGAACAGCGGTTTTTCCAGAAGATCGTGCGATCGCCGGTCTTTGACCCCATCCGCGAGGAGCATGGCGACGCCGCCGAGGCGTACCTTCGCGAGAAGGTCGTGCCGCTCGCCGGCGACGCGGCGCGGCCCGACCTCAACTTTACGCCTGAGGACTTTGCCCGGTTCGGAAAGCTAGACGCCGTCATCAACTGCGCAGGGCTGGTCTCCTTTGCCCCGGCGCTCGACACGGCGCTCCGCATCAACACCCTCGGGGTGCGGCACGTGCTCGAGGTCGCTAGAAAGACCAGCGCAGCCGTGGTGCATGTCTCGACCTGTTTTGTCGCCGGGAACCGGGACGGCGAGATCTGGGAGGATGAGCCAGTCAACGGCTATTTCCCGCGCAAGGGAGAGCTCACGGGCGACGATTTCCACGTCGACAAGGAGATCGCCGACTGCGAGCGGATCATCGCGCAGGTCAAGGAGCTCGCCGACGACCACGCGCACCTGTCCATGTTCCGCGATCGCGCGCGACAAAGGCTGCGCGACGAGCGAAGGGACCCAGACGAACCCCGCACCCTCAAGCTCGCCGTCGCGCGTGAGCGCAAGCTCTGGGTATCCGCGCGATTGACAGAGCTGGGAATGGAGCGGGCCAAGCACTGGGGATGGCCCAATATCTACACGTACAGCAAGTCGCTCGGAGATCAGGTGCTCGCGGCGGCAGGGGACGTGAACTATACGCTGGTGAGGCCGTCCATCGTCGAGACCTCCGTGCGCTACCCGTTCCCGGGATGGAATGAGGGATTTACCACCAGCGCTCCCATGGCATTTCTGGTTCTAAAAGGCCACCGGACCTTCGCAGCCCACTCCAAGGCACGCCTCGATGTGGTGCCCGTGGACATGTTGGCCGCCGGCATCGTGGGGGCCACCGCTGCGACGCTGTCCGGGACCAACAAGCACGTGTACCAGTGCGCCACTGGAGACACGGTACCCTTGCCTGTCCCTCGGGCGGTCGAGCTCACATCCCTTTGGGCCCGCAAGTACTGGCGAGATCGGGAGGCCGGAAGCAAGCTCATCAATCGCCTGCGTAGCCGCCTCGAGAGCGTCCCCAGCACCAAGGAGCGATACCGGGCAATCTCCGCGCCGGCAGTGAAGGGCGTCGCGGAATCGCTGATCAAGCTCATCGACACGGCTACCCCTTCCTGGGGGGCACCTCGCATTGCGGGTATTGCCTCCGAGGCCAAGCAGAAGCTCGATGAGGTGGCCCAGCTCGCAGGCCAGGTGACCGACCTGTTTGATCTGTTCATGCCGTTCATCTACGAGCGGCACTACGTGTTCCGTTCGGACAACGTCCGTGAGCTTTTCGCCGCGATGCGGCCAGAGGATCGCGAGCTGCTCAAGTGGGATCCGGAGACCATCGAGTGGCGCTCGTACTGGCTTGAAAACCACCTCCCTGCCCTCAAGAAGTGGATTTTTCCGGACCTCGAGAACGAGTTTCAGGCCAAGCCCAAGTCCGTCTACACGTACAAGGATCTCCTCGAGCTGTTCGACGCGACGTGCAAGCTACACAAGTCACGCCTGGCGCTCAGGAAGCTTCCGCTGCTGGGATCCGATGCGCCGATCGAGCGGTACACCTTCAGGCAGGTGCAGGAATACGCGACCCGAGGCAGCGCCATCTTGCGAGAGCATGGCGTGGGTGCCGGCGACAAGGTACTCCTCATGTCGGAGAATCGCCCGGAGTGGGGGATTTCCTATTTCGCCATCCTCAAGGCGGGCTGCGTCGTGGTCCCGGTCGACGAGAAGGCGACGCTCCCCGAAGTGGTCAATATCCTTCGCTCCTCGCGGGCGACGGCAGCCGTTTTGTCCGACGCCGTCCGCGAGCGAATGGCGGAGCTTCCCGCGCGGCTGAACAAGGAACGAATAAGCCTGAACTTCCTGGATTTCGACGAGCTGTACCTCACGGAACCGCGATGCTCGCCCCTGGCGGTGGAAGTCCCTGTCAAAGCCGACGACGTGGCCTCGCTGATCTTCACGTCTGGGACTACGGGCACCCCCAAGGGGGTGATGCTGTCCCACCGCAATTTCACCTCGCTTCTCTCCAAGCTGGTCTCCGTGTTCGACCTCGGCGCGCACGACAAGCTCCTCTCGGTCTTGCCGCTGCACCACACCTTCGAGTTCACCGCGGGGTTCCTCATGCCCTTCATGCGGGGGGCCCAGGTCACGTATCTCTCGGAGCTGTCGGCAGACTCGCTGAACGCGGCGTTCGAGGAGGGCGACGTCACGGGCATGATAGGCGTACCGGCGCTGTGGCAGATGCTCCACCGAAAGATCGAAAAAGGGGTCTCGGAGCAAGGGCCGTGGGTCGAAGAGGTCTTCCGCGCCGCCGTCGAGGGCGCCCGCCGCATTCGTGACAAGACGGGCGTGAACGTCGGGAAAATCCTTTTCTGGCCGGTGCAGAAGAAGCTAGGCGGACGGATGCGCCTGATGGTCTCCGGCGGCTCGGCGCTCCCCGCAGACGTCATGAAGACCTTCCGCGGGCTTGGCTTCCCGCTGTTCGAAGGGTATGGGCTCACTGAGGCGGCGCCAGTGCTCGCCGTCCAGCATCCGGGGACGAAGGTGGTGCCTGGATCAGTCGGAGAGCCGCTGCCAGGTATCGAGTTGTCGCTCCACAACACCGACGGAAGCGGCGTTGGCGAGGTGGTAGCCCGGGGTCCGAACATCATGCTCGGCTACTTCGAGAACCCCGAGGCCACGTCCGAGGTCTTGCGGGACGGCTGGCTCCACACGGGCGATCTCGGGCGCTTCGATGACGACAAGCGCCTCTATATCGTCGGCCGCAAGAAGGACATGATCCTCGCCGCCAACGGCGAGAACGTGTATCCAGACGAGCTCGAGGAGCTGTATGGGGACTCCTCGCTGATCAAGGAGCTTTCCATTGTCGGGCTTCCCGAGGACGATGGGCCGGGCGAGCTCGTCGCGTGCCTGCTCGTTCCCGACTACGAGGCCGGCTCGTCCTCGGGTGAGCGCTCGCCTCGGGCTGCGCTGCGGGAGAAGATCCAGGAGCACGTCAAGGCCGTCTCTGCCAAGCTGCCGCACTACAAGCGCATCAAGGTACTCCACCTTTGGGACCACGAGCTTCCGCGCACGGCCACGCGCAAGGTCAAGCGCAAGCTCGTCGTCCACGAGCTCCAGAAGCTTTCGCGTGCCGTCAAGAAGGCGAGCAGCCTCCACGATTCCGCCCGAGGCAAGGGTGACAGGACGGACGAGTGGCTCATGGATCTGGTGGCGCAGGTCTGCCAGAAGCCGCGGGATCGAGTGCATGCCGAGGCCAAGCTCGAGGAGCTCGGGTTCGATTCCTTGATGTACACCGAGCTGGGCGTGGCCTTGGAGGCGCACGGGGTGGCGGTCGCCGAGGGTGAAAACCTCCAGGGCTTGGGCACGGTGGCAGACCTGGCACGCATGGTCGCCGCCCGCATGAGCAAGGCGAGCAAGGCCCCATCCCGCCTGGAAAAGCGGAACGAGCGCGTGGTTCGTGAGAAAGAGCGCGCTCAACCTCGAAACGGCGATGACCTCCACGTGCCGCGTCCTATCGTGCGCCTTGGCCGAGAAGTCTTGGGCTTCGGACAGCGCATGGTCTACGAGCGGATGTTCGAAACCAAGGTCACGGGGCGAGCGTGCCTTCCGGATCGCGGGCCCTTTATCGTCGCGGCGAACCACTCGTCCCACCTGGACATGGGCCTCGTCAAGCACGCGCTCGGCGATTGGGGGAGCCACGTCGTGGCCGTGGCGGCGAAGGACTACTTCTTTGAAGACCGGCTGAAGAAGATGTACTTCGAGAATTTCACGAACCTCATCCCCATGGATCGAAATGGCTCTCTTCGTGAGTCGTTGCGTCTCGCCAGCTCGGTACTCAAGGAAGGGAACGTGCTCTTGATTTTCCCGGAGGGGACGCGCAGCGAGACGGGAACCATGCAGGAATTCAAGTCCTCCATCGGGTACCTGGCTCTGGCCAACCAGGTGGACGTGGTGCCCATGTACCTCGAGGGGACCTCTGCGGCTCTTCCCAAGGGGACGAGCTGGCCCAAGAACTGGAACTTGGCGGCTCATATTGGCCCGCTCATCACGCAGGAGAAGCTTCGGGCTGCAACGGAAGGGATGCCTAAATCGGAGCAGTACCGAGAGGCGGCCCGCATCGTGGAAATGGCCGTGCGGAAGCTGGGAAAGCTGCCGCCTCCACCTCGCCGCTCCCAGGCGGCCGGCCAAGAGCAACCCAGGGGAGGTGAATCGTGAGCCAGGTGGTGCTCGTGACCGGGGGTACGGGGTTTCTCGGCCAGCACGTGATCGAGGAGCTCCTGTCGAGGGGACAAGCGGTGAGGGCGCTCGTGCGCAGGCCTTCCCGGATTCTCGCGCGCATGTTCCCCGCGCTCGAGCAGGTGAGCGGTGATGTTCAGGACCTGGCTTCGCTGCCCGCCGCCTTGGCGGGTGCAAGGCGGGTGTTCCACTTGGCAGGGCTGGTATCGCGCGATCCCAAGGACGCCACCCGGATGATGCGCATCCACGTGGACGGGACGCGAAATGTCCTTCGCGCGGCGTGCGAGGCCGGTGTCGATCGAGTGGTCCTGGCCAGCTCATCGGGGACGGTGGCTGTCTCGAAGGATCCAGAGCGTGTCTTGGATGAGAGCGCGCCTTTTGCGCTGGAGCTCGTCAAGGGGTGGCCTTACTACCTCTCGAAGATCTACCAGGAGCAGCTCGCGCTCGATGTCTGTGGCAAGGAGAAGCTGCCTCTCGTGATTATGAGCCCAAGCTTGCTCCTCGGTCCAGGCGACGCCCGGGGCTCGTCCACGGAGGATGTTCGTCGGTTCTTGCAGCGAAAGATCCCGATCTGTCCCGAAGGGGGCGTCAACTTCGTGGACGTCCGAGATGTCGCGACGGCGTTCGCAAGCGCCATGGAGAACGGGCGTGATGGCGAGCGCTACCTGCTCGGGGGGCCCAATTGGACACTGGAGACGTTCTTCGGCCGCTTGGAGCGTCTTTCAAAGGTCCCAGCGCCCAGGTTGCGCGTGCCCGACAAGGTGGCGCGCTGGGGTGCGATCCTCATGGAGCAATTCGCCGACTGGCGTGGCGTTGCACCGCCCGTGGACCGCATCTCGGTCGAGATGGCCCAGCATTTCTGGTACGTCGATAGCTCGAAGGCAATGGCCGAGCTCAGCTTCGAGCCGCGGGATCCTCAGGAAACGCTCATGGATACCATTCGCTACGTGCGCAGGCATTTCTTGGGCGAGGCGGGGCAGGACGAACAGGTTGTGAATGGGTAAGGGGCGTGCGCGCTCAGTGCGCGCGCGTGATTCGCACAACCGCGCTATGGCTGCAATTCACCATCGCAGTCGAACGTGTCGGACTCGACTGAACCACCCCCGCCCTTGACGACGAAGCTCGCCACTCGCCCGGTGACCCGGTTGGCGTGAAAACCCTCGGGCGTGGCCCGCGTGCCACAGCTTGAAGCGTGAACGGAGTTGCACACTCCCCCAAAAAATCTGTCAGGTTCCCCCACCCCGCAGCGAAGACCCATGCGCAAAGACGGCTGGGAAGCAGCGCCCACCTGAGGTTCAGGTGCCAGGAAGGCGCGCCCGAGCCATTGCTCTTCTATCGCTATTGCAAGGAGAAACCCATGAAGAGAAGAATCACTGCAGGTACCTTGTCGTTCCTCGCCGGAGGACTCCTCTTCGGTTGTGACGGCACATCAACAGAGCTCGGTGGCGCGGGCGAGCTCGACGAGGGGGACGTCGCGTCCGAATCGCTCCCTGCCGTTGGTGGGGCCCGATTCGGGACCATGTGCCAGAAGGAATACGAGAACGGCTGGCAGACCACCCTCGATTACGTCTGGAACCGTTGCGGCTGGTTCAACAACGAGCTCGACGACACCGACTCGAAGATCTTCTATTACAACCTCCACGGGACCAAGTCTCTTTGGGAGACCTCCTGGGATCAGAATTACTTGGATAACGTGAATCTCTTCTATTCCTCGACCCACGGTGGTGCGTGGAGCGGCTCGGCGGTCTACGCGATGTGGGACGACGGGGACCTGGCCTACACATCCAGCATGCGCCTGGGTGACGAGTCCTACGGGCTCAGCATCATGTCCACGTATTCCTGCGACACCCTCAAGCTCGACGGACAGCTCATCAACCGCTGGCGCAACACCATGCGCGGGGGCTTGCGGTACGTCACAGGCAGTCACGACACGCTCTGGGATGGCCTGACCACCGACGAAACGGGCGAGGATTACGCCGACGAGCTCCAGAAGTCCAATACCATTCGTTATGCCTGGCGGGACGGGAACTCCGATTGGTATGTCGATAACGACGTGGCCGTCATGACCACTGGGCTCAATAGCTCAGACTGCTCGTCGCGAAGGTCGGGCATGAAGTGGCAGAACTACACGTCCTACAACCGGCGGCGCGACGGCGACGCCGCGTACTACTGCTGGACTTATTGGGACAACCTTTAATCGATGACCTGCCCTGCGAAATAGAGAGGGATGAACATGAAAACGCTCGGAACCGGAATCAAGATCGCAATTGGACTCTCCGTAGGCCTCATGCTGGGCCAGGGTAAGGCCGATGCCGCGGATTACTCCGCACGCAGGACCCTCGACGCTGCCTCGCGCACGAGCGGCCTTGGACGCTCCAGCGTGGAGCTCCTAAGTCGCGCCAAGGGCCCCGGCCAGGACATCGTCATGAAGACGATCCTCGAGAAGTACCGCACTTCCACCGGCGGGGTCACCACCAGCGGTGAGTATCAGATCGACCAGCAGGCCACCCGCACCCGCATTTCGGGCAGCGGATGGTACCTGCAGGTTCACGGCGACGGGACCATGGTCCGTTACCGGAACATCGCGCGCCTCGACGCTGGGGCGCGCCTCGGCAAGCCAGTCGTCTATCGGATGACGAACGACGAGCTCGAGAAGCGCGGGCGTGATTTCATCTCCCGCGACCTCTCCGGGTTCATCAAGCTTGGCCAGAATGAGACCCTGGTGCCCTTCAAGACGGAATACCAGGTCGACGGCGGTCAATCTGCGTCCGGCGGATCGGCCACGAACCTCGTGGTGGCGAGCACCGTGGTGTTTAGCCGCACCATCGACGGTCTACACGTGGTCGGCCCCGGCTCGAAGGTGGCCATTACCTTTATCAATGACGGCACCCCGGTGGGGTTCGATTTCGATTGGGCACCCTACGCGCGGACCGGAAGAAAGCAGGAAGTGCTGGCGGTGAGCAAGATCCTCGAGCGAGGGAAGCGATTCCTGCCGACCGGCGGGACCACCAAGCTCCAGCGGTTTGAATGCGGGATCCTCGATCAGGGGGCAAGGAGACGCGACCCGAGCGCATTGCTGCAGAGCGCCTGCTACTTCCACCAGATGTCCACGCGCGTCGGCGACGCGGCACGGAACCGGCTGAACCCCGCCGACGGCCTCATCCGGTCCGCCCACGCCGACCCCATTCCCGCTGGCCTAACGGTGGAGCCGGACCTCAAGTGGCCTCAAGCCATGGCGCTGTGCACCTCCTCGACGCTCTGTGGCAAGCCCACGACTGGCGAGACACCTCCCAACGCCGCGCAGTAAGATTCGCTCCTCATGCGCCTCCTCGCCCTTGCTTTCCTAGTTTTGTCCTGCGCGAGCCCCAACAAGGACTGGAAGGACGCTCTCGGCACCATGGCGGGCAGCGGCAGCACCTATTCCTTTGCCTACGAGGGCGAGCCTCCGTCGGGCACCCAGCTTCGACTTGCGCTCTACGCCGAGGACTTGATAGGGGCTTGCGGGCTCTACACGTCCGAGAAACCACCGGGTGACTTCTGGATGCTCTCGGTGACGACGCCCGCCGCCAGCGCGGGGGTCTACGAGATCGCCCGGACAAAGGGCGCTTCGGCAAGGCTCGTTCGTGTGCGAGAAGGGGAGAAGGCGGCGAAGTACCCGGCCATTTCGGGGCGCGTCGAGATCCTGTCGGTTCCGTCGAGCACCGAGGCGTTCCGCGCCGGCGAGCGCATGACGGGGCGCATCGTCGCCGGGTTTCCCGTGCATCCCGCCCACGCCATCGAATGCAGCGGGGGCGGCTCAGAAGGGGGCGAGGTCGAGTTCGAGTGCCAATGCCGTGAAGAGAGCGGCAAGGAGTTCAAGTGCATCGCCTCAGCGGAGGACGGCGCTTGCTGTACCCCGACGTCTGGCGAGACCGTCCAGCTGGAGATCGACTTCGACGCCGCGCCATGTGCAGGCATGTGCGCAAGCACGTCCCCAGAGCTCTTCCGCTATTGCCTCGAGCTCAAATAAGCGTGCGGGCCTTTGACTCTCCCGCCCGAATCAGTACCATCACCGCCAATGGAGCCGCAAAAGACGCTCGCCCGAACGAGCCGTCGCGCGCGCGCGCGAGGAGAGCGCACCCTGGCGCCCTACCTGTTCGTCGCGTTCGAGTGCGAGCGTCCCATCGCCGGTGCTGCGCGCTACTGCCTCCGGGATATTTCGGAGGTAAGGATCGGGAGGGGAGAAGAGCGAATCGCCGAGCGAAGCAGCGAGCCGGCCTCGCAGGTTGAGCAGCTGCGCATCTCGGTGCCCGATGCGCGAATGTCGCAGGTCCATGCCCGGCTTTTCCAGGCCCCGGAGGGCTGGAAGCTGGAAGATCTGGGCTCCACGAACGGCACCCTCGTCAACGGTGAATACAAGGAAGAAGCCCTCCTCTCCGACGGCGACGTGGTGGAGATTGGTTACACCTTTTTCTTGTTTCGGATTCTCGCCAGCGGCGAAGACGAGCCCGCCGTCTTGGACTCGTCATCACTTGGACCGACTGCCCTGGGGCTCGCGACGCTCCTGCCGAGCTTCTCGCGCGAGCTCGTCGCCCTTGGGAAAATCGCCGCCTCGCAGGTACCTGTCCTCATTCAAGGGGAGAGTGGCTCGGGCAAGGAGCTCATCGCCCGCGCGATTCACGAGCTGTCCCGTCGCCCAGGCGAGCTCGTGGCGATCAACTGCGGCGCCTTGCCAGACACCCTCGTCGAGAGCGAGCTCTTTGGCGCTCGCCGTGGGGCGTTTACTGGCGCGGTCTCTGACCGTGCTGGATTCGTGCGCGCCGCCGATCGAGGTACCCTGTTTCTCGACGAGATAGGTGACCTGCCGACGTCGTCCCAGGTCGCGCTTCTGCGCGTGCTCCAGGAGCAGCAGGTGACGCCCATCGGCGACACCAAGCCCATCTCGGTCGACCTGCGCGTGGTCGCGGCCACCCATCGCGACCTCCCCGCGCTCGTCGCTGCCGAGAAGTTTCGCCATGACCTCAAGGCAAGGCTCACGGGCTTCACCATTACGGTTCCGCCGCTGCGCAAGCGCCGGAATGACCTCGGGCTCCTCACCGCCACCCTGCTCAAGCGGATTGCTGGAGAAAGGGCCGCGGAGCTGTCCTTTGGGTGCGAAGCGGTGCGCGCCCTGTTCCGCTACGATTGGCCGCTCAACGTGCGTGAGCTTGAGCAGTGCCTCGCCTCTGCGGTAGCCCTAGCGGATCAGGGGCGAATTGAGCTCGATCACCTTCCGCCAGCGGTGTATGGCGCGCTCGCTGGGCCGATGGCCGTATCCAATGATTCGTCCACAGGGAGCCCGTCCAGTGGAACGGGCTCCAAGGCCGAAGATCCACTGCGAGCTCAGCTCGTGCGGCTGCTCTGGGAGCACGGGGGGAACTTGAGCGCCGTGGCCCGTGCCATGGGAAAAGCACGGACGCAGGTCCAGCGCTGGACCAGGCGCTATCAGCTCAACCTCGACACGTTTCGCTCCAAGTAGGCCAGAAACCTTGTTTTCCATGAAGGAGCATCCGCCGACTCGCTCCGCCCCTGCTGTAGCCAGTACGCCGCTTCGGCCTGGACGCCGCGGCGATCGGCCGCGAGCGCGGCGAGGTACATCCCCTCGAGGAGCTCGTCGCACGTGGAGATCTCCCTGGTGCGGGCGAGGAGCGCTATCCAGGCGTCCTGCGCCCCGTCTCTTTTTCCCGCATCCTCCGCCAGGAACTGCCTCACGAGGGCGAGGAGCACATCGGTCAATGGATCGAGTTCCTGGCCGTGGCAGTGGGTCTCTATCCATTGGACCTGCTCCGCCGCCTCCTTCAGGTTCCCCTGCGCGCAGTGGATGCGAGCCATGAGCAGGGCGTCCACCACCGCAAGAGGCGTGCCGCAAAGCCTGCACTGCAGTTCCCACGAGCGTCTCGCCAACCGGAGCGCTTCGTCATTCCGACCACCCCAGTACAGGCACTCGGCAAGGTTGTAGGTCGGAAACCTCTCGAGCGCTGCATTGCCGAGCTCCTTGGCGATGTCAATGGCTCGCCTGGCGTCCTCCTCGGCCCGTGCGTGGTCCTTGCGAACGTTCCACAGGATGGTCCGATTCCCATGCGCTGTGGCCAGGTGGTAGCGATCTTCAGTCCTTTCGCAGAGCGCAATGGCCCGGGCGTAGGCAGCCTCGGCCGGCACGAAAGCGCGGGCGTACGTGAAGTTGGTCGCCAGGAGCATGAGGGCGATGACGTGGGTCTCATGGTCCTCCGACAAAGCAGCCAACCTTGCGGCGTCCTCGAGGGCCAGCGTGGCCTCCTTGACGCGGTGCTGGCGATGCAGCGCGCGCCCTGTCGCCAGCTTGCAGCGCGCGGTCAGAGATGGCTCGTAAAGCGACCTGGCGAGCATGACGGCTCGCTCCGCGGCGGCGTCACATTCGGCGATCTGTTCCCGCCAATCCAAGACCGTGGCTTCTTCCAAGAGGAGGCTCGCGACAGCCCTCGTGTCGCCCCGCGACTCGGCTGCCTGCCTGGCGGCTTGCAGGTCGGCAAGCGCGTCGTCGTACCTCTGGATGCGATAGCGCACCTTTCCCCGACCTGCGAGGGCCTGCTCTCGCACGTCGCTTTCTACCGGCAGGTAGCGCAGCGCCTCTGTGTAGCATTGGTCTGCCTCGAAGTATCGATGCAGGCGATGGTGTTCTTGGGCCAACGCGTAGAACGCGCGCCAGGCTGCCTCGGAATCCCCGGACGCCGCTGCGTGGCGCGCCAGGTTGCCCAGCCGCCGTGGATCGGCGCTCGAGGCATCCTGGAGGAGCGCTTCCTTCGCGGCCCGGTGTAGCTCTGTTCGCAGGGTCGGGGGGGAAAGCTCGAGGATGGCATCCCTGAGCATCGAGTGGCGGAACACGTAGTGACCGGCATCCCGCTTGACGAGGAATCCTCGATGGGCGAGGCGCGTGAGACCGACCGAAGCGTCCATGAGGAGCTCCGTGCCCATGGCTCCCGGGGAGAGGAATCGCGTGACGGTCGTGATCGCCGCTGGGTCGACCTCCTCCCCGAGAACCGCGCACAGGCGTGCCAGGGCCAAGCCTGCTGGAGGAAGCTCTCGTTGCAGGCGCTCTGCAATACGCAAGGAGAGCGGTGTCGCGGAGAGGTGGAGGAGCTCGTCGGCAGAGAGCTGCAGCGCCGCGCCGGGGTGGCTTCGGCGAATCGCTCGTGAGGACCAGAGCGCATGGACGAGCTCGACCACCTGCCTCGGGATGGCGCGCGTGAGCTCTTCGATACGGTCAATCACCGCCGCTGGGACGAATTCCATGGGTGCGAGGAGCGCCCGAATGAGCGCCTTGCACGACGCGCTGTCGAGCTGCATGAGCGTCTTTCGCACGTGATGCGTCGAGCCTTCGCCCCACTCTGGGCGGAGCTCGAACAGCGACGGGTGAGCGAGGGCCAGCACGCATAGGGGGGCCGGGCGATCCATGGCTGCGAGTGCGAGTGCATCGAGTGCCCGCAGGTCGGCCCATTGGAGATCGTCTGCGACGAGGAGGAGAGGGTGAGCGCCCGCCCTTGCGACAAGAGATTCCCCGATCGTTCTTGCGAGCGCCTGGCGATAGGCGCCTGGCGCTTTGAGCATCGTGGCGATTGACGGGTCGGTTTCGGGGAGAATTCCGAGCGCGAGCGCGGCCACGGGCCACGCGGTCTCGCCGCGATCGTTCCCGAAAAGCTCGCGGCACGCGCCCCTCGCTTCGTCTGGTCCAGCGTCTTCGGGGATCGAGAGGCCGACCCGCAAGAGCTGCCGGAGGAACTGGTCTGGATCTGCAGCCGCGGGGGCCGGTGCTGTGATCACTTCGACGCGGACATGGCCCGCGGTGCGGACCCGCTCGGCGACCTCCTGACCGATGCGTGTGAGACCGTAACCGGGCGCTCCCACGAGCGAGATGAGCCCCGACGTCCCTCGCCTCAGGATCGTCTCGATGTCGCCGAGCAGGTCGATGATGAGCGCGTCTCGACCAAAGAGGGGCCAGATCCTGGGCGGCGACGGGAGATCGTCTCTCGAGGAGCTCGCCCAAGGTTCCACCGGGCTCGCCGAAGCGCTCTCCGAGCTTGCTGCCCGCCGATGATGATCGGCGGAGCTCTCCGAGCTTGCTGCCCGCCGATGATGATCGGCGGAGCTCTCCGAGCTTGCTGCCCGCCGATGATGATCGGCGGAGCCACCCTTTCGATCCGGCTCGAGAAGCGCCGTCGCCTCCGGGGTCACGAGGAATCCACGGGCGTCGTCTTGGGGCCACCAGCTGGTCCACTGCGCGATAGCCTCGCCGATAAGGATCTGCTTGCCGCGGGCTGTTCGTTGCCAGAGGGTCGCTACGTGGAGGACGACCTGATCGCTGGGCCCGAGCTTTTGCATGAGCCCCCTTGCGATTCTTGCTGCTTCTCGCACGGCGATGGGCGAGGTGCTCGCGCCGGGGAGGGCCAAGAGATACCTGTCTCCTTGCGTGCGAACGACTTGTCCTCCGCTCTGGCGAGTGGTATCGAGCAGCGCCCGGATGGAAGCGCGCGTCCTAACCCCGATGAGAGGGACCACGATCGCCCCGGGCTGAGGACTCGGCGCCGACGGTACCTTAGGCGTGAAGGTGCTTGAGCTTGCCGCGCGTGCAGCGTCGAGGAACGCCTCACGCAAGGCCAATGCGCTCGGTGGACGATCGCCTGGCTCCTTGGCCAACGCCAGGCGAATCACCTGGTCAAAGGCGGGAGAGATCGGCGCGACCTCTGATGGAGTCGGGGGCGTTCGCGAAGCGTGCGCCTGCGCTATCGCTGCCGGCTCACCAATGAATGGCGGCCGTGCGGTGAGGAGCTCGAACAGGATGACCCCGAGCGAGTACACGTCGGCACGCCGATCAACCGTGCGGGCAGATGCGGCTTGTTCTGGCGCCATGTAGAGCACGCTCCCCAAGCGCTGTCCGGTGCGCGTGAGCTCGGGATCACCATCGGCTCCCATGGCTTGCTCAGAGAGGAAGCGAGCGAGCCCAAAATCGAGAAGGGTAACCCCTCCGGAAGCCCGAACGAAGATGTTCTCGGGCTTGAGGTCGCGATGCACGATCCCCTCTTCGTGAACCCGTTCCAGGGCCTCGCACAGGGCTCCGAAGAGGTGCATGGTTTCTCGCAGTGGCAATCGGCCGTCGCCAGGCAAGGTGGCGAGCACGTCTCC
This sequence comes from Deltaproteobacteria bacterium, assembly GCA_016210055.1. Lineage (GTDB taxonomy): Bacteria > Myxococcota_A > Polyangia > Haliangiales > SHYZ01 > JACQUZ01. The sequence continues at coordinate 20,700 of JACQUZ010000130.1, forward strand.
GAGAGTCTGACCGTCGAGAAGCTCGAGAGCCAGCCATGGCTCGCCGCTCTCCAGTTGTCCTTCACCCAGGAGCTCTGCGGAAACGGGCGGGCCGAGTTTCTCCAGGCAGAGCTTCTCCCTGGCAAAGCGCTCGTCATGTGGGCGATAGGCTATTTTGAGTGCGACTGCTTTGCCATCATGAGCCCGCCTGGCCTTGAGGACGCGTGCGAAGCCTCCTTGTCCGAGCGGGCGCTCGCACGTGAAGCCAGGGAGATCAGGAAGTGCACCTGTTGTGGCTGTGGTCGCTCTGGTCGGCGATGGAACACCGCCGTGGACGGGGCAGGCATCGAGGAACCGACGATGGCACGTCGGGCAACGCACCTAACCCTTTTACTACGTTTCGGCTTCTTACTGGCACCACTGCTTCGCTTCGTTCACGCACGTGGCGTCCCACTGCGTCCGGAAGCAATAAGTATCCCGCGACGAGACCAGGGCCACGCAGCTCGAGCAATCGCGGCTGATGGGGGCGCCGGTAGAGTACGGGCTTCGGCAATCCCTCAGGGTGCTCACGTAGGCGGTGACTACTTCTAGTGCACTGCCGCTGCCGCACCGAGAATACGCACCATTGTTGCTGTCGCGAGAAGTGCAGGTGGAGGCGCAGGTCCCGCGGATTGCCCTCGTGCAGGTGCTGTCCCCGTTGCAGCGGCGCAGGCTCGCACGCGTCACGTCGATCAAGCAGGCGTTTTCATTGGCGCGCCAGTCACTACCCGTGAAGAAATTGCCCCAGAAAGAAGCCTCCGCGTGGGGGCGGGAGGCCTGCTCCGCCGTGGCTATGTTTACCGCGGCGCTGGCCGAGGAGATTCCGGGCGTCCCTTGGGGGAGACGCACCGAGATGAGCTCGTTCACGCCGTTTCCGTTGAGATGGGCGAAGACGCACGCCGAGACCAGCTGCTGGCAACTCGCTCCGCAAGCCCCGTTTCCCCACTCGGTGGCGAAGCCAAGCCTTCCCCGGTATGCGTGCTTCCCGATGACGAGCCAGTCGCTGCTCGAAAGTGCACAGTCCACGAAATACGCTAGGGCAAGCTGGGCTCTTGGATCGATCGCCAATATGGGCGCTGCGACATAGGCCTCATTCAACTTGCGACCAGCAAGCGCCGAGCGGTATGGGTTGAGGCGATCGAGGTCGCTCGGGATAGCCCCGTTCTTCGAGATCTGCTGGGTGTTTGGCGGCGGCTCCTTCACGATGCCGCCGGCATTTGTGTCACCATCGCCGATCTCGTTCGTTCTCCGTAATCCACTGGTGTCGGAATCCAGATCATTGCCCGCCATGTCTTCGGTCGCACATGCAGCAACCAGGGCGAGAACAATGGAACCAGTGACACCAATCCGCCTTGCGTGCATCGATTCTAGCCTCCCGGCCGCGTGGCCACTTGGCGATAACCTAGTGAAGGGTTCCCGGCGCGGTCAAGTGCCACGTGGCGCTGGACGAGACGTTGCCGAACTTTGCCACCTGGCTCAAACACTGTCACATCGATAGGTACTCAAACCGCGTGGGTAGCGCGCGGGAGGGGGGAGGCTCCGAGGGATTTGCTCGAGGAGCGGGGACGGGAAAGTCCCCCCTGTTCAGAGGGCTACTGGCACAGCTGTCTCGCTTCGTTGACGCACGTCGAGTCCCACTGCGTCGTGAAGCAATAGGGATCCCGAGTCGTGACCAGGGCCACGCAGCTTGAGCAATCGCGGCTGATGGGGGCCCCGGTCGAGTAAGGGCTTCGGCAGCCCCGAAGCGTGCTCACGTAGGCCGTGACCACGTCCCGGGCTCTATTGCTGCCGCATCGATAATAGGCGCCATTGCTGCCGTCGCGAGAAGTGCATGTGGACGCGCAGGCGCCGCGGATTGCCCTCGTGCAGGTGCTGTCCCCGTTGCAGCGGCGCAGGCTGGCGCGCGCCACGTCAACGAGGCATGCGTTCTCACCGGCGCGCCAATCAGAGCCTGTAAAGTAATTGCCCCAAAAAGCAGCTTCAGCGTAGGGATAGCCGGCGCTCTCGCCTGCCTCAAGACTCACCATGTCGCTCGTGGAAGGAACGCTCGTCGCTCCTGTCGCGATGCGCATGGAGACGAGCTCCTGCACGCTCCTTCCATTGAGGTGGGCAAAGACACAGGCGGACACGAGTCTCTGGCAAGCCCCTTCACAGGTGCCGCTGCCCCACTCGCTTGCGAGGCCCAGGCGCCCTTCGTAAGAAGCTTCTCCAACGACGATCCAGGTGCTCGCGGGGAGAGCGCAGTCGACGACGTACGCGAGCGCTTTCTGGGCTCTGCCGTCTACCGTCGATCCAGCGAGGATTGGCGCCGCCAGCTGGGCGTCCGGCAGCTTGTAGCGTGTCAATTGCCACCTGTACGCTCCCAGGCGGTCCAGGTCGCTGGCAGAAACCCCGTTCTTCGATATCTGCGGCAGGGACGGGGGATCGTTGAAGACTAGTCCGCCCGTGCCACCCATCATTGAGCCGCGCGCCCGCAATTCACTCTCGCTACCTTCGACGGATTGATCGTCGTCGATTGCGGCACACGCCCCAGAAAGCAACCCACTGATTCCGATCAGGGAAAGCAATCTCGTGTCCATCCAAGACCTCCAAGCCAAAGGCACAAGAGCGGAAATTAGTCGAACGCTTGAAGTGGGGTCAAGCGAAATGCCCGTCTGAACGGTTTTTCGCTGTGAGTTGGCAAAACCTGGCAGAAAAGGTGTGTTAGAAGTGCATGAATGGGAGATCGATGAAGGATCCAGCGAAATTCCGACTCGTGAACACCCTCGTGGCACCGCCACGCGTCGAGACCCCACTGCCCGGCGCGACGCGCTCTGTTTCAGAGGACATGCCGGGCCCAGGGCTTCAAGTGAGTGGGTACACGATTGATTCGCTTCGAGCCGAGGGGGGATTCGCATGGATCTACCGAGCCCGCTCACGCGCCACCGGGCGCGTGGTGGCCCTCAAGGTGCTCGCCAAGGTCCTGTCCACGTCGTCGGAGATCCTCGAGCGTTTCCGCCGGGAGGCGCTCATGCTCAATCGCTTGCAACACCCCAATATCGTCGAGTTCATCGATTGCGGGGAAATCGAGAAGGGGTGGCCCTTCATCGCCATGGAGTGGCTAGAAGGGCGCGACCTGAACGCTGAGCTCAAGGAGCGGGGAGCGCTCTCCCCCGACGAGGCGCTCGGGGTCATGGAGGAGCTTTGCGCCGCCCTCTCAGCGGCCCATGCTCTTGGGATCGTGCATCGTGACCTCAAGGCACACAACGTCGTGGCGTTGCCCCGAGGGGATTGGTTCACCTGCAAGCTCGTCGATTTCGGCATCGCCAAGCTCGTCGCAGGAGACAACCTGTCGGACCTGACCAGCAGCAGCATCGTGGTCGGCACGCCGCAATTCATGGCGCCCGAGCAGATTCTCCACCAGGAAATCGACGCGCGTACCGACATCTATGGGCTCGGGCTGCTCCTTTATCAGCTGGTGACCGGGCAGCCGCCGTTTCGCGCCGACACGGTGATCGAAGTGGAGGAGCTTCAGCTCTCCGCGCCCCCTCCTCATGCGAGAGACCTCGTGCCCGTGAGCGATGCGTTCGACGCCGTCATCACCCGCTGCCTTGAAAAGCAGAAGGAACGGCGATTCGGATCCGTCGAGGAGTTCCTCGGTGCGTTGCGCAGGGCGATCTCGAAGGAACGCGCAACCGCCGCGCCGGCTTCCGAAATTGCAGTTGCCTTGAGCATCGAGGCGCGAGTTTCCGAAGCCATGGCGAGCGACGATTCGGCGCTCGACGAGCTCGCGTGCGTTCTCGATGAGGCGTCCTGCGCCTGCACCGACATGGGACTCGACATCGCCATGGAAACGCCCACTGGGCTTCTGGCCGTGATGGTCCTTTCCCAGGAAGCAGGTGCAGCCAAAGCGCAGGCACATCAGGTGGCGGCCCTGGGAGGGCGAATTGTCCGTGAGCTAGCCAGGCCAAGCGGCAACATCACGCTGACCCTCTCTTGCCACGTGGCACCGGCCATGCTGGACGCGTTCGGAAAAGCCGTCGACGGCGAGCTCTTCAAGCTCGGTGAGTGGATCCCCTGCTCTCTCGGGCAAGGGCTCACGATTACCCCGGCTGCGGCGGCATTCCTCGAGCGCGCCGAGTAGCCGAACGCCTCGGTGGAATGAACCCTCGGGCGGATCATGCTCCGGCTGGCGGCGGTGGGATATCCATGGGCGCCGCCAGCGCGTGCGCAACCGCCTCTGGGATCTTTTCATGGGGCAGGCCCTTCCAGAACACGTGCCACGAGGCGAGCCGCACCATGCCGTCGCACTGATTCGCGTACCACCCGTGGATGGGGTTCTTGGGCCGTGCCCGCCAAATCAGCGTGGGATAGTCAGAGGTGACCAGGTCCCACAAGTCGCGCCCCATCCCTTCCCCTTGGGCCTCTCGGTCGACGGCGAACTTGGTCAGGTATCCTCCAAGAGGCGTGTCTGCCACAACAGCTGCGCCTCGGTAGTTCTCCTCGAGATAGACGCGGGAAACCGGGCGAGCGAAGAACTCCTCCACTGGCGCACGGCCAAAACTCGAGGTCAAGAGCGCCCGCAGGCGTTCCCTGTCCACTTCGACCAGGCCCTGTTTCCGCTCGATGACAAAGCCGCGGCGAAGAAGGGTGCCTGCTCCCTTGACCGTGAACAGCTCGCGCAGGAGCTCGAGCGGGGACGTGACCGCGATGAGTAGCTTGTGTGAGACCAGGTCGAGAGCCAAGCGGCGGGATTGCGAGAGCAGGAGCTGCTGCTTCTTGGATAGCTCGGGTGACGCGGCGAGCTCCTCGTAATCAGTTGTAAGGTTCACGAGGGGAACCAAGGCCCCGCGGAGCCTGAGGCCGCCCCGACGATGGAGGAAGATCAGCTTGCGGGTCTTCATCGAGGCGAGCAGCGTGCCCAGGCGGAGAAAGCGCTCATCGACGCTCTTTCCATCCCCCGGGCCAAAGGGAACAATGGGGAGCTTCCCAGACTGAACCGTGGACACGATTGAATCAGGGCCTTCGGGGCCCACGGTGAGGGGGGTGACCGCTGCAGGCACGTCTTGCTTCTCGAGTCGCCTGCGGATGCGCGTCGCGTGTTCAAGCACGTCGTTGGGCTCGAACAGGCCGAGGACGACCACGGGCGTGAGCCCAAGTGCCGCGAGGAATCGCAAGTCGAGCACTACCGCGTCGAGGGCGTGTCTTGCCACGGTTCCGTCCACGGCGATGGTGGCGAATCTCTCCTTCTCTTGAGAACGAAAGAGCGCCAGGTAGAACTCGGCTTCGGACCTGCGGCCGACGCTCTCGAGGAACTTGAGGACGACGTCAGACGGCTCCATGGAACATCCTGGCGAAGATGCGCTTGGCATCCTCGAGATCCCCGATGCTCACCCACTCGCCCGGGGCGTGCGCCTGGGAGACATCCCCAGGCCCAAATACGACGGCGTCCATGCCCGCGGACGCGAAAACCGCAGCTTCGGTCCAAAATGACAGGTCCATGGGAGACACGACAGCTTGTCCCAAGAGCGGCATGAAGGATTGGACATTACGGGTGGCGAATGGGGGGTTGTCCAGCGCGACGCGGACTTGTGCGCTAGGCACCACCCGATGCGCCAGGTTGAAGAGCTCGCTCCCAAGAGAGGTGGTGTCCGTTCCAGGTGGCGGCCTCAGGGAAAAGCAGAGCGTGGCAGCGTCGGGAACCACGTTGAACGCCACCCCACCTTCGAGCTTGGCCACGTTCATGCACATGCCGGGAAACCCTGGCGGGCCCGTGTCTCGACGCTCTCTTCCCCAGTCGGCGAGCGCTACCGCCAGGCGCGCGAGCTCGGCGATGGGTGCTGGCATGAAGTCCGCGCGCGAGGAGTGACCACCTTCGCCCTGAAAGCGCGCCTCGAGAGCGAGGATGCCGCGATGCCGAGTTCCCACTCGGCACCCCGTTGGCTCGCAGGCAATCGCGCGGACAATGCCCCGCGCGGCCGGGGTCTTGAGAAACGCGCGCACGCACGTGCCGTTTCGTTCCTCGTCCCCCGAGAAGAGAAAGGCCAAGTCACGCGGCCGTGTCTCCTCGAGGCAGGCGAGAAGGCATGCGATCGCTCCCTTCGTATCCGCCGCCCCGAGTCCGATTACCCGCCCGTTGTCAATGCGCGCGGTGAGGGGATCAGAGGTCCAGCCTAGGTTCCTTGGGACCGTGTCGACGTGCGCATTGACGACAACACGTGGGGTGCCCCAGCGAGCGTACACGTACGCCCCGTTGCGCGGGCCCTCACGTCCAGGGACATCTACGAGCGCGAGCTCGTCCGGGTGGTGAGTGGAAAGACGTTCGGCGATGTGCTCTGCAAGAGCGCGCTCGTTTCCGCCGGGGTTTTGCGTGTCAAAGCGGATCAGCTGGCAAAGGATTTCCGGGAGGGACGGCAAGCCTTACCTCGTGGATCAAAGGCGACCGGCATTGACCTTGAAGTCAAATCCGACTCGCGGAGGCTCCGAGTTGGGGTCGCAACGATACTTGACGAAGTCGGTTTCCCCCTCGGCGCGGAGGAAATCCTCATCGATGAGGGCGTGGCCCGTGAAGGTGCGCGGCTCCTTCGCGAAGATCTTCAGCGTGCAATCGGCGAGGATATCCGCCTTGCGCCAGAGCGCCGGGGTTCCGAGCGCCCAGTTGATCGTCGCATAGCTCTCCACCATGGTCGCCGGCCAAAGGGCGTTGGCCGCCACGTTCTTGTCCTTCACCTCGTCGGCAAGACCGTGGGCGATGAGGGTCATGCCATACTTGCTAATCGCATAGCCGATTTTTCCGCCCGCGGCCTTGACGTCAATAGGCGGGGACATCATGAGCACGTGCCCATAGCCCTGCTGAATCATGGCGGGGAGAACGTGGTAGGTGCAGGCGAACGCCCCGCGAGCATTGACCTCCATGACTAGGTCAAAGCGTTTCATCGGGGTTTCAATGAGAGACCGCCAGTGCAGCGCTCCGGCGTTGTTCACGAGGTAGTCAATGCGTCCTAACTTATCGAGGGCACCCTTCACGGCGCGCTCGACGCTGCTCTCGTCGCGCACGTCCACTTGAATGGCCAGGGCGCGGCGTCCCAGTTTTTCTATCTCCTGGGCGGCTTCGTAAATTGTACCGGGGAGCCGAGGGTCCGGCTCCGTAGTCTTGGCAGCCACGACGATGTCGCAGCCCTCCTTGGCGAGAGCTAGGGCGATGCACTTCCCTACGCCACGGGAGGCTCCGGTGATGAACGCAACTCGACCTTGGAATTTCATGGGCGTGAGGTTACACCGCTTGGGCGGGAGGGCGATAGCGAAGATGGGAAGGCCGCCTGTTAAGGGAGTCCCGTCGACGGGACTCCCTTATTCGGGCGGGCAGCCTGCGTCAGCCGAAGACGTCCACGTTCTTCCCCTTGCCGTCGGCGCTTTGAATCAGCAGGGCGGCCTGCTGACCCTGCTCCTTGGCGATGTCCTGCGCCTTCTTGAGGACATGTACCGACGCCTGCCTGTCCACCTGGGCGCGATCGAGGGCAACGCTGACCCCTGCCAGTGCCGAAAGCTCCATGCGCACACCTCTCTCCTTGTGGTTCGCATTGGTTTCGGCCGTTTTTGGAGAAACTGAACCCGTCACCGCCCATGCCCAAGGTGCGGCGACAACCACTTCTACACCTCATCCTCCCCCATTCCCTTGCGACGCGAGTAATCCTCGAACTGGTCCCGGTCGATTCGGCCAAGCAGGAAATACCGGGTTTCCGGATGCGCCAGGTACAGGCCGCTCACGCTCGCGGCTGGAACCATGGCGAAATTCTCGGTCAAGGACATTCCAATGGCGTCCGCTTGGAGGAGCGCGAAGAGCTTTGCCTTCTCCGAGTGGTCGGGGCAAGCCGGGTAGCCGAAGGCGGGCCGGATGCCCCGGTACTTCTCGGCAATCAGGTCGTCGTTCGAAAGGGACACGGGCTCGCCGTATCCGCACTCGCGACGCGCCCGCTCATGAAGGAGCTCGGCAAAGGCCTCTGCGAGCCGGTCGGCCAAGGCCTTGACCATGATGGCGCTGTAATCGTCGAGCTTGGCCTCATAGCCTCGTGAAAGCGCGTCGGCGCCGATGCCCGCAGTGACCGCAAAGGCCCCCACGTAGTCGGCTATTCCCGACTCCACCGGCGCCACGTAATCGGCTAGGCAGAGATGGGGTTTCTCGTCGGTTTTTACCTGTTGCTGGCGAAGCATCGGGAAGCGCGCGAGCTCTTCCTTACGGCCTTCGTCTGAAAAGAGGACAATGTCATTGCCCTCGCTGTTCGCAGGCCAAAACCCGTACACAGCGTGGGCGTGAAGGAGGGCTCCCTCGACTATCTCCTCGAGCAGGCGCTGGCCGCTTGCGAGGAGCTCGCGAGCGGCCTTGCCATGCGTCGGGTGGTCGAGGATCTGGGGGAACTTCCCTTTGAGCTCCCATGCCGTGAAGAAAAACGTCCAATCGATGTATCGGGCGATTTCCTTCAGGGGATAATCACGAAGGACCTTTCGCCCGAAGAACGAGGGCACGGCGATGTCTTCGCTTCGCCATCTGAGCCGCGGACGGTTCGCCTGGATGGTCGCAAGGGGGAGGAGCGGGCGTGCCTGCTTCTTCGCGTGCAAGTCCCTGAGTCCCGCCTGCTCCTCGCGATTCTGCCGGTCGAGGATTTCCCTGCGCTTGGGATCAAGGAGCCCCGAGACCACGCCCACTGCCCGCGACGCGTCGAGAACGTGAATGGTCGGGTGGCGATACGCTGGGGCGATCTTTACTGCCGTGTGTTGCCGGCTCGTGGTTGCGCCCCCGATGAGCAGCGGGATCTCGAGGCCGCGGCGTTCCATCTCCTTGGCCACGTGGACCATCTCGTCGAGAGACGGCGTGATGAGCCCCGACAGGCCAATCATGTCGGCTTGCGCTTCCACGGCTGCATCGAGGATCCGGTCGCACGGCACCATGACCCCCAGGTCGATCACCAGGAAGTTGTTGCAGCCGAGGACGACCCCCACGATGTTCTTTCCGATGTCGTGAACGTCCCCTTTGACCGTGGCCAGGACGATCTTCCCCTGGCCCTGCACTTGCGATCCGGTGGCTCCCTTCTCGAGCCTTTCTTTCTCCATGTGCGGGAGCAGGTGAGCCACTGCGCGTTTCATGGCGCGGGCGCTCTTGACCACCTGGGGCAGGAACATCTTTCCGGCGCCAAAGAGGTCCCCGACGGCCTTCATGCCGTCCATTAACGGGCCCTCGATGACGTCCAATGAACGGCCGTGCTTGTTTCGCGCCTCGTCGACGTCGAGCTCAATGAAATCGACCACGCCATGGACCAGCGCGTGGCACAGGCGTTCCTCGACGGTGCCATTTCGCCAAGCGAGGTCGAGCTCCTTCTTCTTCCCTTTTCCCTTGAATGCCTCCGCGAGCTCAACGAGCCGCTCGGTGGCATCCGGGCGGCGATTGAAGAGCACGTCCTCCACTCGTTCGAGGAGATCCGGCGGGATCTCCTCGTACACCACGAGCTGCCCCGCATTGACGATCCCCATGTCCATTCCGGCGCGGATGGCGTGATAGAGGAATGCCGAGTGCATCGCCTCGCGGACGACTTGGTTGCCGCGAAATGAGAAGGAGAGGTTCGAGACGCCACCGCTCACCTTGGCGCCCGGGCACGCCTTCTTGATGAGTCGCGTGGCCTCGATATAGTTAATGGCCAGCTGGTTGTGTTCTTCAATCCCGGTGGCCACCGCGAAGATATTGGGGTCGAAAATGATGTCCACCGGGTTCATCCCCACCGCCTCGGTGAGGAGTCGGTAGGCTCGCTGGCAGATCTCGACCTTGCGGGCTATGGTGTCCGCTTGCCCCTTCTCGTCGAACGCCATGACGACCGCGCCGCAGCCGTATCGCCTGACGAGGCGGGCCCGAGCGAGGAATTCTTCTTCCCCCTCCTTTAAGCTAATGGAATTGACGATTCCCTTCCCCTGGATGCATTTCATCCCCGCTTCGATTACCGACCACTTCGAGCTGTCAATCATGATCGGGATGCGGGCGACCTCGGGCTCGGTCGCGACGATGTTCAAGAAGGTCGTCATCGCCCGCTCGGAATCGAGGAGACCCTCGTCCATGTTGACGTCGAGGATGTTGGCGCCGCCGCGGACCTGATCCAGCGCGACTTCGACCGCCGTGGCGTAATCCGCCTTGCGGATCAGCTCGGCGAACTTCGCCGAACCCGTGACGTTCGTCCGTTCCCCAATCATCACGAAGTTGGTGTCGGGCCGGATGGTGAGCGCCTCGAGCCCACTGAACTGCGTCAGGGAGGGAAGGGTTGGCCTTGGCCTAGGCCTAGGCGAAATCGAGGACACCGCGGTGGCAATGGCGCGCACGTGGTCTGGCGTGGTCCCACAGCAGCCGCCTACGACGTTCAAGAGGCCGCTCGCCGCCATTTCCTGGAGGAGCGCTGCGGTGGTCTCGGGACGCTCGTCGTACTCGCCGAACGCGTTCGGCAAGCCGGCATTCGGGTAACAGCTCAGGAACGAGTCGCTGATGGCCGCGAGCTCGGCGATGTGCGGGCGCATCTCCTTGGCGCCGAGCGCGCAATTGATCCCGACAACGAGTGGCTTGGCATGGGCCACGGAAATCCAGAAGGCATCGATTTCCTGCCCAGACAGGGTGCGTCCGCTCTTGTCGGTAATCGTTACCGATAACATGACGGGGAGGCGCACCCCCTTCTCTTCGAAAACTTCCTCAATGGCGACGATGCAGGCCTTTAGGTTGAGCGTGTCGAACACCGTCTCGGCGAGGAGCAAGTCACAGCCGCCATCGATGAGGCCCCGCACCTGCTCGGCATAAGCGCCGATGACTTGATCGAACGTGACAGCTCGAAAAGCAGGGTCATTGACGCTCGGTGAAACGGACAGGGTACGGTTGGTGGGTCCAATGGCGCCAGCCACGAAGCGTGGCTGGCGTGGCGCGCTCGCGGTGAATGCGTCGCAGCGGCGCCTGGCCAGCCTCGCGGCCTCCAAGTTTAGCTCGTAGACGAGATGCTCCAAGCCGTAATCCGCTTGGGAGATGGTGGTCGCATTGAAGGTGTTTGTCTCGATGATATCGGCGCCGGCGTCAAGGTACGCGTCGTGGATTGAGGCAATGACGTCCGGTCGCGTGAGCGTGAGGAGGTCGTTGTCCCCTTTTAAGTCATTGCCATGGCCGGCAAAACGCTCCCCTCGGAAATCGTCTTCTCCGAGGCGAAAGCGCTGGATCATGGTCCCCATGGCGCCGTCGAGGACCAGAATGCGCTCGGAGAGAAGTTGTTCCAAGAGTTGCTGCGTCCCGCTCGGCATGGGAACATCCGTCCAGATTCGTGCAAAGAGAAGGGAAGATGGCATGGGGCGACCAAGGGGTCAAGGCGAGCCAAAGCGCGAGAAGTCACGGCGAGCACGGGAGAATCCCGCGGTATCGCTGTGCGCGCAGGATCCCAAGCTCGCCCCAATCGTGCAGGCCGTTGGGCCGTATAGATTCCGCCCGCAATCAGGCGGGACCCATTTCGCTCACGTGGTGCGCGCCATTATCTTTCAGCAGCTTTCCAGCAAGGCGGCGAGTTGCATCTTGGAGAGGTTCTTGGGCCTCTTTGGTGGACGCCAGCCCACGCCGAGGGAGCTCCTCGGAACCCCCGAGATGGCGCTCCGCGCCGCGGGCCTTTCCAGGCAGAAGCTCTCCTACCTGAGGGACTTGTCTGAAAAAGCAGAATCGGGCGCGGTCCTGATAGAGAGCCTGCACGAGCTCGACGACGACGCGCTCGTTGATACCCTCACCCAGGTCAATGGCGTTGGAACCTGGACCGCGCAGATGTTTCTCATCTTCCGCCTTGGCCGCAAGGACGTGCTTCCGGCCACGGATCTTGGAATTCGCAAGGCAGTCATGCTTGCTCGCCGAATGCGCGACTTGCCCACTCCGAAGGAGGTAGAACGGGTGGGAGAGAACTGGCGACCGTATCGATCAGTCGCAAGTTGGTATCTCTGGCGAAGCTTGGACAACGGCTTTTGGGCGTAGGGCCCAAAAGAATTAGCCATGGCTCTTGTCCGTCGTGCCTTCGCGCAGCAACCGGGCGGCGAGCGTGAGCAGATCCGTCTTGGTCACCACGCCGGCGAGCACGTGCGTCGATAAGTCAACGATCGGAATCGCATTAATGCGGTGCTGAAGCATTAACGCTGCAATCGTTGCAATCGACGTCGTGGGGGCGGACGTAATCACCTTGCGTGTCATGATTCGTTCGACCGGGTATTTCAGCACCTTGCGGGATTGGAGGTCGTCCTCGTCAAAGGCAAAGAGGTTGCCTCGAAATAGCCCCTGCGCTCGCTTGTCACGGCTCACGTGGGCTCTCCGCGCCGCGCCCGAAAGAGCAGGAAGCGTGCGGGCGATGTCTCGATCGGAGACGATGCCGAGGAGATGCCCCTGACCATCGGTGATAAGGAGATGTCGGATCGCCCGAGCCTGCATCAACTCGATGACTGTCTTCAGGTCGTCTGTCGGGGAAACCTCATGAATACGCCCCGTGAGGAGCGCTGCTGCCACCCCGGCTTTTTCTGCGGCCCAACTCTCCAAGAGCAGCCTGGTCACGTCGTCGCTCGTGACCATGCCGACGAGCTCCCGATCGCTCCCCACGACAACGGGCAGGCAGTCGATCTTGCGGGTCACCATCGTCTCTGCGACTTCGCTAATTGGGGTCTCGGGATTGACCACGTGCGGGCAAGGGGTCATGACCCGATTGAGCGGCTCGGCCGTCACTTCCCTTTTTTCCAGGGAGGCGACTGCCCATGAATCAGAAGGAAGCGCCCGCAGGATATCCCGGTCGGAGATGATTCCCAGGAGGACCTGGCGCGTCTTGCCTCCTTTTCCGCTTCCGCGCTCCACGTCAACAATCGGAAGGTGTCGGAATTTCTGCTCTTCCAAGAAACGGGCAGCGTCGGCCACGGTCTTGGTAGGTGCGAGACACTTGACGTCCCGAACCATGATCGAAGAAACCGTTCTCATGACCGCTGCCATGGCGCCTCACGCGAAAAGTGCCCGGCTGGCCGAGCCAAGGGCGCCCGACCGTTGCGAATCTAGTTTAGACGAGGACCTAACACCCAGGCAAGGCCTGGGATTTACCCCGAGTCGTGGTATACACCCCAGACCATGGAAGTATCGGAGCAAGCCGCAGTGCGAGCTATTGTTGACGAAGCTGACGACCTAATGGACCAGGTGGAGGCCGCCCTCGACGAGCACGCAGAGTTCAGCGTCATGTTTGAATCCCGCAGGCGGGTGGACGACGTAGCGCGGCGCTACCGTGAGCTCTTGGCGTCGTTCTCCGAGGCCGACCGCAGCACAGTCGAGCGTGGTATTGGACGCCGGGTCGTTGACCTGCAGAAACTGGCTTCCCGTCTTCCCTCGGTCGCTTCGGGCAATCCTGCGTCCGCAAAGACCAAGTCAGAGTTCTTCGAGACGCGTCCTCCCACGTCGTCCCGCCCGCCGGTCACGATCGGCGTGACTTCCTCGGGAAGGCAGGAGCCACCCCCCAAGTTTCGAGTCGGAGGTGAGGTAGAGTCGTGGTGCGGGCCGTGCGACGACATGCGATCGCACGTCATCATCGCCATGGTGGGTGGGGAGCCGGCGCAAGTCACCTGCCAGTCATGTGGCGCCAAGCACAAGCACAAGTCCGAGTCGCCAAAGAAAAAAGCTCCGCGTAGCGTGTCGGCACGCCCCGCGAGTCCGGTAGACCGCGAGGCGAGCAAGCGGGCTGCCGAGAAGCAGCACCTCCTCGACGAGCTCCGGAATGCACAAAACGTACGCCCGGTCGCCCCCGGCGAGCGCTATAGGTCCGGGGAGATCATCGACCATCCAGAGCACGGCCGTGGGAAGGTTGACACCGTCCTCCCCCGCTCCATGCTCGTGCGCTTCGCGAGCGGGCTCAAAACCGTCAAGCTCACGTGAGGTCCAATGTCCACACAGTACAGGATAGAAAAGGACACCTTCGGTCCGATCCAGGTTCCGGCTGAACGACTTTGGGGTGCCCAGACCCAGCGCTCGCTCGAGAACTTCAGGATTAGCGGCGAGCGCATGCCGATCGGGCTCATCCATGCCCTGGCGTTGGTCAAGCGAGCCGTGGCGCAGGTGAATCTCGACCTCAAGGTATTAAACGAGGAAAAGGCGAAGGCCATCATCGCCGCCGCCGATGAGGTAATCTCGGGCAAGCACGACAACGAGTTCCCGCTCGTCGTGTGGCAGACCGGAAGCGGCACGCAAACGAACATGAACCTCAACGAGGTGATCGCCAATCGCGCCAGCGAGATCGTCGGCGGAGAGCGGGGCGAGGGGCGCAAGGTTCATCCCAATGACGATGTGAATCGTGGCCAGTCGTCGAACGACGTGTTCCCAACGGCCATGCACGTGGCCGCCGTGCAGGCCCTCAAGTCGCAGCTCGTCCCGTCGATGCGCAGGCTGAGAGACACCTTGGCCCGCAAGAGCGAGGAATTCAGGGCTGTCATCAAGATCGGCCGCACCCATCTCATGGACGCGACGCCGCTCACGCTGGGGCAGGAGTTCTCAGGGTGGGTTCAGCTCCTAGACAATGGCCTGCGGCACGTCGACGAGGCGCTCCCGAGCCTCAGTGAGTTGGCCCTCGGAGGTACCGCTGTGGGCACTGGGCTGAACGCCCATCCCGAGCTGGCCGTCCGGGTCGCTGCCGAGCTGTCGCGGCTCACCGGCCATCCATTCGTCACCGCGCCCAACAAGTTCGAGGCCCTTTCTGCGCACGACGCCCTCTTGCTCGCGCACGGCGTCCTCAAGACCCTGGCGGCGAGCCTGATGAAGATCGCGAACGACGTGCGCTGGATGGCCTCTGGCCCTCGCTCGGGGCTGGGCGAGATCCGAATCCCTGAGAATGAGCCAGGCAGCTCGATCATGCCTGGCAAGGTGAATCCTACGCAGAGCGAAGCGGTGACCATGCTGGCATCCCAGGTCATTGCCAATGACGTTGCGGTCAACATGGGGGGAGCCCTCGGGAACTTCGAGCTCAACGTCATGAAGCCGATGATTATCCATAACTTCTTGCAGAGCGTGCGGCTTCTCGCGGATGGGGCGCTGAGCTTTAACGAT
Source organism: Deltaproteobacteria bacterium (assembly GCA_016210055.1). GTDB lineage: Bacteria > Myxococcota_A > Polyangia > Haliangiales > SHYZ01 > JACQUZ01. The sequence continues at coordinate 35,803 of JACQUZ010000130.1, forward strand.
CGTTGTGCCGCTGGAATCGAGCCCAACCAAGCACGGATCAAGGAGCTCCTCGAGCGCTCCCTGATGCTCGTTACGGCGCTAAATCCGCACATCGGCTACGACAGCGCGGCAAAGATCGCCAAGAACGCGCATCAAAAAGGTATCACCCTAAAGGAATCGGCCTTGGAGCTCGGACTCGTCACCGCCCAGCAGTTCGATACCTGGGTCCGCCCCGAGGACATGATTGGCCCCAAGGGCAAGTAACCCAAAAGGAGCTGGAGAGCGCATGAAGCTCGACCGAAAAGTGTGCGTTATTGGCGTGGGGATGACCAAGTTCCACAAGCCCGGCGTCATGGACTATCCGCCGCTCGCAAAGGAAGCGGGAGAACACGCCTTGGCCGAAGCAGGGGTGAGCTACGCCCAGGTAGAGCAAGCTTTCGTCGGTTACGTGTACGGGGATTCCACATGTGGGCAGCGGGCGGTCTATCAGCTGGGGCTCTCGGGCATTCCCGTGTACAACGTGAACAACAACTGTTCGACCGGATCCACGGCGCTCATGCTTGCGTGCCAAGCCATCGGAGGCGGTGTCTCTGAGTGCGTTCTGGCCCTCGGGTTCGAGAAGATGGACAAGGGCTCCCTGGGCACCAAGTACGGGGATCGCACGAGCCCACTCGACAAGCACATGCTCGTCATGATGGACCTTCAGGGGTTCGCCCCGTCGCCCTTCGCCGCTCAGATGTTCGGCGGCGCCGGGCGAGAGCACATGAAGAAGTACGGCACGACCGTGGAGCAGCTCGCCAAGATCGCCGTCAAGAACCGCAAGCACGCGGTCCATAACGAGCGAGCCCAGTTCAGGCAGGAGTCCAGCGTCGAGGAGATCCTCGGTTCACAGGTGATCTTCGAGCCCCTCACCAAGTTTCAGTGCTGTCCGACTACCGACGGCGCAGCGGCCGCCGTGCTCTGTTCCGAGGACTTCGCCAAGAAGCTCGGCATCTCGAACCCAATCACCATCGAAGCCATCTCGCTACGAACGGACACCGACTCGACCTTCGAGCCCAAGTCGATGATCAAGATGGTCGGCTTTGACATGGCGCGGGCGGCCGCGCAGGAGGTCTACGAGAAGAGCGGCATCGGCCCTGGCGACGTCAATGTCATCGAGCTGCACGATTGCTTCACCTCGAACGAGCTCATCACCTACGAGGCGTTGGGTCTCTGCGGAGAAGGGGAGGCCGGCAAGCTCGTCGACGAGAACCGCACGACCTATGGAGGCAAGTGGGTGGTGAACCCGTCGGGTGGGCTCCTCTCCAAGGGTCATCCTCTGGGCGCCACTGGCCTAGCCCAATGCTTCGAGCTTTGCCAGCAGCTCCGCGGGAGGTGTGGGCCCAGGCAAGTCGAGGGAGCGCGCATCGCTCTCCAGCACAACCTGGGCCTCGGCGGCGCGGCCGTGGTCACGATGTACCGGAGGAACTAGCCAAGCAGCGGAGCTCCTTGCGAACAACTTCTTCTGCCTTCCCGCGCACGGCGAGCACTTCCCGCGCCAGGCAGAGCTGCCCTGCGGCACGAACCCGGTTGTGCTCGCGTCGACTTGGGAACCTCTGCGGGTCCCATCCAAAATACCGATCCTCAAAGGCGTCCAGGCAGAAGCGCGCCGCCAGCTCCACGCAGATCGTGAGGAGCCCTGGCACCAGGCTCTCCACTTCTTCCGCCGCAAGCCATCCATCCTTGGCTTCGCGGGCGTACCCATTCACCGCTGCCGCGAAGATGTCCTCGTCGAACCGCGTGGCTTCAACGTCCTCTCCCAGCGGGTTGCACCACGAGCGAAACGCATCCCCGAGCTCGTACGACAGGGGAAGGCGCCCGAGCGTGTCCAGGTCAAGCAACGCGTGCGCGCGGGTAGGGGTGGTGGCGGTGAAGCGCACGTTGGAGATCTTGAGATCGCCGTGGGTGACCCGACGGGGAAGCGTGCCGAGAGCTGGAAGTCGCCGCGCCTCGTCGAGGATCGCCTCCGCGAGCCTGGCCAAGTGCTCCCTTCCTGGGATATCCGTTGCATGAAGCGCCTGCTCGAGTCGATTTAGAAATGCCGCCGTGTCGTGCACGCCCGAGCGGACGTGGCGAAATTCGTACTCCATGGTGCCTAGGGCGCGGTGGAAGCGCGAGACGAGGCTGCCTGCCTCGGCGGCCAGGCTCGGGCTCTCCACCCGTTCGAATGTCACGCCGGCGACGCATGTCAGGGCTCGCCATGTCTTCGCGTCGCCGTCGGTGAAATGCAGGCCACCCCACCGCGTTGTTATGACCCGCGTCGTGGGAAGTCCAAGAGCCTCGAGGTGCGAGGTGACCGCCTCGATGTCGTGCATCACCTCGGGACCAAAGATCGGGTGCATCCGCTGAAGGACGGCGAGATCACGTGATCTGTCGCGGGCCAGAAACGTCTGGTGGATGAGCCCGCCCGCCAATGGAACGACTTCCACGCCCGGAAGAGACAGGCCAAAAGCGTTGAGCACCTCACTTGACGGCATTTTTGTTCCTGTCATGGCAAAACCATAGCGACACGTGTTGACGCTGGCCACGGGAAGGACTACTCATGCGGCACAGCGCGCGTGGTGACAAGCATGAAGACAATAACCGAGTTTTCGGGCAGCCTGCTCCGCCGGGCCGCCCAGGCAAGAGTGAGCCCGCAGCCGGACGCCGGCGAACCATCCTCGGCGGCGGAGGCGTCGCCCGCGTCGAGCGACGCCGAATCCATCGGCACTGCCCTTGGGGTTTCGGGGGAGCGGCTGGACCGCCTCATGGAGGCCCTTGAGGTGACCAAGGGAAAAACCGACAGAGTCCGCCTGGTTCGTGTCTACGGAGGTGATTCGCCGCCGCCGTCGGCGACCAAGCAGGGAGACCACTTCTATGTCGTCGACCTCATGCCCCAGCCGCAACGGGGAGGCCCAAGAGCATCAGGCGCGGCGCGCGGGGGACGCCGAGAGGAGCGGCATCCCCGCCCAGGCCGCGGACATGAGGGGGAGCGCGGGGAGCGCGAGCCCCGCACGGACGAGGTGCCGAGGTTCGGCGTAGGATGGATGCTTTCGCGTGCCCCAGGCCAGCCAGGTGAGCAGGGGCGAAAGCAAGATCGCCGCGGTCGAAAGGGACCACCGGGGCGGCGTGGCCGTCCTCCCAGGGATCCCAAAGGGGTGCCCGCGGCACAAGCAAGGGTGCCCGCGGCACAAGCAGGCGCCCCCGCGGCCCAGGTCGCGCCGGGCGCTCCCAAGGATGCAAGGGATCCAAGTCGCGCTCCTCGCCGTCGTCGTCGCCGAGGCCGCGCGGGACCCCCCAAGGGGGCGCCAGTCGCCGCAAGCCAAAAAACGCCCGGGGGGGGCGGAGGAGGTTCGGGGCAGAGCGGTACCTCACATGACTGATGCCGTCTCACATGCCTCGGACTTCTCACGAAAATAGCTTGAGCCAAGCTTGAGCCGGTAGCTAGGCGTGCCCTCGGGCACGGGACGGATTCGCGCGCGGACCAATGATCTTCATGGAGGTCCGATGCGCTCGCTGCTCACTCGTTCGATTCCGTTCGCGACGATCTCCTGCCTGTCCCTTCCGATCGCACGTGCAGAGTTTCCCCGGGGGGTCTACGTCCGCGTCCCAGAACAGGCATCGGAGATCTTCCGCTCTCGCTTTCCCTCTCGTCGGATCCTCTATCTCAACCACAACGGCGGTACCTTTGTCGGCACCAAGGACGGCAGCTGGGAAGAGAACGCATCCCTCAACCGGTCGAGCCTCTTCAGAGGAACCCGTTCCCTTTCACGCTTTCCATTCGGCGAGGAGTCGTGGAACCAGGTCGTGCGGTGTGTTCGCGAAATCATGGCTCCGTTCGACATCGACGTCGTCGAGCAGGACCCCGGTGGGGTGGCCCATATTGAGGTCGTCGTAACCACCGAAGCTCGGATCGTGGGAATGCCCGACAACGTGGCCGGCGTGGCGCCCTACCGTTGTCGGCCGTTCAACTCCGCCATCGTTTATACCTTCGCTCAGGCGTGGGGAAATTCCCCCAGGTCCATCTGCGAGACCGCAGTGCAGGAAACAGCCCACGCCTTCAGCCTCGATCATGAGTTCTATTGCCCAGACCCAATGACCTATCTTTCGGGTTGTGGGGACAAGACCTTCCAGGACGTGGACGTTCCGTGCGGCGAGTACAAGCCTCGCCCGTGCGAGTGCGGGGGGTCCTTTCAGAACTCATATCAGTCGCTCAGGTCGCTCCTCGGCCTACGGCCTCCGACGCCCATGTCGGTGCACGTGGTGACGCCCCTGTCGGGGGCCTCGGTTCGCGCGCAATTTTCGGTTCTCGCAGATGTCATCGACTACTCGGGGAGCGGGGTGGCGAGGGTTTCGTTCGCGCTCGATACCGACCACAGCTTGTGGGAAACCCAGTCTCCGCCGTTCCGTCTCGACGTGCGGGATCCACTGCCGTCGGGCAAGCACGTGGTTTACGTCCACGCCCTGGCATCGTCCGGCGAGGAAGCGAGAAGCTCGGTTCTCGTCAACGTGCGGACCCCATGCCAAGCCCTGGAGGACTGCAGGGATGGGGAGACGTGTGCGAGTGGCTTTTGCATCCCGGCGGTGGGGATGCCCGGCGCCTTGGGGCAGGAGTGCGACTGGGGCGAGGAATGCGCCTCGGGCTTGTGTGAGGAGCGGCGGTGCGTAGAACTTTGCGACTTGGCCATGGAGCAAGCCTGCCCCAGTGGGTTTGAGTGCAAGCCCAGCGGCCAGGCGCGCTTCGCCTGCGTGCATGACGAGAGCGGGTGGCGAGGCTGCGCTGTAGTGGCGAGTGGGCGAGTGTCGCCAGCGGCTCAGCGAGGAGCGGCATTCGTCTTGTCGGCAACCGTTGTCCTTATCAGCCTGCTGCGATTCTTTCATGGAGGGAAGACATGCGCTGTGAAGAGATCATGAAGCGTAGGGTAGAGTGCGTTCGTCCCGGCGATTCCTGTGCGTCGGCTGCGGCCAAGATGCGCGACCAAAACGTGGGCTTCCTCCCCGTATGCGATCCGGCGAACCGCGTGATCGGGACCGTGACCGACCGCGACTTGGCCTTGCGAATCCTTGCGGACAATCGCCAAGCGAGCACTCGGGTAGAAGACGTCATGACGCACGAGATCGTGCAGTGCCGGCCGAGCGACGACATCCGGCAAGCGGAGCAGCTCATGGCTCGGAACCACAAGTCCCGCATCCTGGTGGTTGACAACAGCGGCACCCTCGTGGGGGTGATCAGCCTGTCGGATCTCGCTCGGACAGAGGAGCGGGACCAGTTCATCAAGACCTACCAGGAAATTACCGAGCGTGAGGTGCACGCCTAGGGAACGTACCCGCGCACCTCACAAGGAGGATTTTGGAGTACCGCAACTGCTCGAATGGTTGTGGCGAGGGGGAGAATCGAACTCCCGACACAGGGCTTATGAGACCCCCGCTCTGCCGACTGAGCTACCCCGCCGCCGAGGACGCGAAATGTAGTCAAACCGGTCTGGGCCGGCAAGAGGAATTTGCGATCGGTTCGGGGAGAAGGATTCGAACCTTCACAAGCGGATCCAAAGTCCGCTGTCCTGCCGTTAGACGATCCCCGAGCGACGCCAAGGTGGACGAGTTTTATACGGATGTCAACGTGCTGGTTTCTCTTTCTCGTTTGACATACCCCTTCCGGCACTAGCAGAATGCTAAAAACCAGCGTCGTTTGACTTCTTTGGCGCTGAAGGAGGCTTAGAGAGGACACGCATGGGTACCAGGCTTTACGTTGGAAACATCCCGTATGCCACGACCGACACTGATCTCAGAACGCTTTTCGAACAGCATGGTCGGCAAGTCACGGACGTCAAGATCGTTACCGACAGGGAAACGGGGCAGTCGAGAGGTTTTGCGTTTGTAGAAATGGCGAATGCCGAGGAGGCTAAGGCTGCTGTTTCAGAGCTGCATGGCAGCCCTTTCGGGGGTCGGTCGGTTATCGTTAATGAGGCGCGTGAGCGTGCGCCCGGTGGCGGCGGCGGCGGCGGCGGCGGAAAGGGATTTGCGGGCGGTGGTCATGCAGGTGGGCGTGGTGAGCCGGGTGGTCCGCGCGGTAGCTTTGGAGGTCCGCGCGGTAGCTTTGGAGGTCCGCGTGGTGCGGCTGGCAGCGGAGCAGGTGGTCCACCGGCAGGAGGCGGGGGACCGGTAGCACGCGGTGGTTATGGTGGCCCTCGCCCGAGCCCAGGCCCGGGCGGTGGTGTTCGCGACTTCGGTGGTCCGCCTCGAGGCCGATTTGCGGCTCGAGCGGATACGCGTACTCCCAATTCAAATGAAAAAGAGGCACGCAAGGCGAACCGCGAACGGGACCGCCTGCGCGAGCGCGAGCGCGAGCGCCTGCGTGACGAGGATGACGATTATGATTATTGAGCCGCTCTGTGCTCGACTGGCATGGGATCGCGATGCGCATGGATCCTGAGGGCAAGTTGTTTTTTGGTTTCAAAATCGATAGTAAGTTGCGTGAAGCGTTGGCCCAGGCTACGCCTGGAGACCGTCGATACTTCGAAGATCCAAATTCCCCGTACTTGCGCATTGTCCCTAATGGCGAGGACCAATGGATTGGCAAGATCGTCGACGGAGGAATTGCGCCATCCGAGGTGGAGGATATTCAACGGAACGTCGTTTCCATCTTGAACCGCATCGCGCCAGGCACGCGTCACTCCCCGTCGGCCATGCGGATCTTTTGCCTCGACGACTCTCCCGCGGTGACGACCGCGCCTCCCCGGGAGCCGGCTCGCGGTCCGATCCTCTCGGATTACTAAGGCAGTTCTTACTCCTCCTCCTTCCAGCCCAGTGACGTCGTGTCGGCTCGGCCTGGCCGCCTGCCCGACGCGCGATATTCCCGTCGAGCAATTGACGCTCAAGATCCACTTTCAGGCACCGATCGTGTGCTCCTGGAGGAAGATTGCGATGTCCCGGAGGCGGACGATCACGCTAGGCGGTGTGGCGGCAGCGGTGGGTGCCGCGCCTACCGCGCAGATGACCACCGAGTACCTCATGCAGGCATTGGTGGAGCAGCGTACCCGAGCGCTCACCACGGCGCTCGTGGAAGGCCTGCCCGCCGCGATCTGGTGCTTTGACATGCTCGGCCAGGTCGAGATCTCCAACCAGGCCGCTCGGCGTGCGACTGGGGCCCTCATACAACTCGACCCAACGGGTATCGCCCAAACCATTGGCGGGCGCGCGTTCAGTGAGCTGATATCGGCCAAGGAGCCTCAGGCGTGGGACACCCGCACTTCTTGTGGCACGGTCTCCTACGAGCTTCGAAGTCATCTCGCCACCATTGAGGGGACCACGCGGCTCGCCGTGATCGCGAGCGATGTGACCCGCGAGCGTGCCATGCTTGCGAGACTCGCCGACGCCGAGCGGCGGGCCGCAGTGGGAACTCTGGGGGCCGGGGTTGCGCACGAAATCAACAATCCCCTGGGCTTCGTCATCGCGAACATGCGGTCTTTGGGCGAATACCTGTTAGAGCTGGGGCGTCTTTCGGGCTCCCACCAAGCGGCCAAGGAGATCCTCAGCGACGCACCTCAGCTCTTGGAGGAAACCGAGCGCGGCCTGCAGCGCATCAGCGGGATCGTGCGTGAGCTCCTGCATTTCTCCGCGCGAGGCGGCTGCGAGGAGCCTTGGGTGACGCTCCGCATGTCTGACATCGTGGATCAGGCCATGCGCCTGGCCGGGCACGAGCTCAAGAAGCGGGCGCGGATCGAGCGGAGCGACAAGCCTGCGCCGACAATTAGAGGCCTATCCCGCCAGCTCGGGGACGTGGTGATGGATCTCCTACTGAACGCAGTGGATGCAGTCGAGCGCATGCCTCAGGAACGGCGCAAGGTCGAGGTTCGCACCTACGGCGCTGGTCGCCTCGCGGTCCTCGAGGTGGAGGACTGCGGGGTGGGCATCCCCGCGAACGTGGTACCTCGGGTCTTTGACCCGTTCTTCACGACCAAGCCGAACCGCCAGGGAACAGGCCTGGGCCTTAGCGTGGCATCGGAGATCGTCCGGCGCCATGGTGGCGAGATCGTCCTCACGAGCCGAGAAGGGGTGGGTACTCTCGTCCGGGTGGAGGTTCCAGGCGAGGGCTAACCAGGGTCACCTGGAGCGACCCTGCTTGTGCCTGCGCTAGGAACGCCGCGGAATGGACGCTCGCTCAAGCGCCAGGCCCCAGCGGATTCCGCGATCACTCACGATTACTTCGCGCGCGCCCATCCGAGCCATGACGCGGGCCAAAATGGCCGCGCCGGCTGGAATCACGTCGGCACGCTTGGGCTCAAGGCCCTTCATCTTTCGCCGCTTGGCCACAGGAAGTCGGAGATACTCACCGACCTGTCGTTCCACTTCCGTCGACCTGAGCCGCATCCCCTGGACCCGATCCGCCTCGTAGGGCTCAAGGCCAATCGACACTGCGGCCAGCGTCGTGACGGTACCAGCGACACCGACGAGCGGCGCCGGCCCTGGCAGCGGCGCCTTGGCCAGCTCTTCGTCGATGCGCCTGATCATGTCATGCGCCTGATCAGTCGAAGGAGGATCGGAGCTCAGGAAGCGTTCTGTCATTCGCACCGAGCCAACGGGCAGGCTGACCAGGGATTCGACGACTCCTTGCCGTCCCACGATGAGCTCCGTTGAACCGCCGCCGATATCGCAGACGACGAGGGGTCCCTCCGACAACTGCGGGAAGGATTGCATCACTGCGCGAAACGCCAGTTCGGCTTCCCGACGGCCGGTGATGACCTCGACGGGGGCCCCCAAGATTTCCTGTGCCGGGCCCAGGAACTTGACGCCGTTTCGCACCTCACGAAGCGCCTGGGTAGCGACAGCGGCCACCGTGTCCACGTCGTGCGCACGGATCACGCCCGCGTATTCGCGCAGTGCCTCAAGTGCCCGCTGGATGGAGGCGTCGTCGAGGAGTCCCGTCCTGTCCACACCATGACCCAGGCGTTCGATGCGGCACCGATCTTCGAGAACCCGTGCGTCACCCTCGGCGGACAGGTCCACGACGAGAAGAAGGATGGAGTTCGTGCCGATGTCTATGGTCGCCAGGCGCATGCGTTGCAGCTTACGGTACCGGCCCCCAGTCTGGCGAGGTCGCGTTGCCTCGGTACACGAGCCGTTGCTCTCCACTGCCATCCGCATTCGCCAGGTAGATCCCCGAGCCTCCGGCCCGCCTCGACGCGAACGCGATAACGCGGCCCCCAGGTGCCCAGGTCGGCTCCTCGTTGTTCCCTTGGCCCTGAGTGATGCGGGTCATGGTGCCGGTCGCGAGGTCGAGGGTGACGATATCGAATCGGCCGCTCGCGTCGTCCCGCGCGGTATACGCGAGAATCCTCGTGCCTTTTCTTGGGCACCACGACGGCGTCTGGTTGTAGTTCCCTACTAGGGAGACGCGGCGCTGGCTTGAACCGTCGGCGCTCATCACGAACACCTGCGGGCTCCCTTCGCGATTGGAGACGAACGCGATCTCGCTGCCATCCGGCGACCAGGCAGGTGACGTATCGATGTATCGGTTGCTTGTGAGGCGGGCGAGGATCCCCCCGCTCTGCGCACTCACCACGTAGATCTCGGGGTTTCCGTCCGTCGTGAGGGTGAGCGCGATTTTGGAGCCGTCCGGCGACCAAGACGCTCCGGTGTTCATGCCTGGGAACTTGGTAATCCGCCTTGGGCGGCCGCCGGCGGTGCTGGTGACGTAGAGGTCCGGGTTCCCTCGCATGTACGATGTGAATGCGACCCGAGTCCCCGACGGGGCGATCGCTGGAAGGATGTTGATGGAGCTGTTGTTGGTGAGCGAACGCGCTCCATGACCATCGAAATCCATGACGTAGATTGATCGGCCTGACCGATTTTCCGCGGTGAACGCGATGGACGACCTGAAGAACCCTGGTTCCCTCGTGAAGTGCTTGACGACCTCGTTGCACCACTTGTGGACCAGCTTGCGGACCTGGTCCTGGGGGCCCCGGTATTCGCGTTCGAGGGCGGGAATCGCCCCTTTTTCCAGCTCGTACAGCTTGAATTGGATCGTCACCTCCGCACCCGATGACACCACGCGCGACTTGATGACGCCGAACGCGCCGACGTCTTTCCAGTGCCGGGGCTCGATGGACATGCCTTCCTTCTTGAGGTCGGCCAGGAACGACTGCGGGTCGAGCACCGTAAACCAGCTGGATGCATTCAAGTCGAAGGCTTGGACTTCGGCGACGAGCTTGGCGAGCACCGGATCGCCGTCGAAGGGCGTGGGGACGGCCATGGGGTAGAGTCCCCTCTTCGCCTTGGTCTCAACGTTGATGACTACGGGACCTTCGGCGTGGGCCCGCGAGAGCGCCGTGAAGTGCACGAAGCCAAGCGTTATCAGCGCTAGTAACGAAACGGTACGCATATTCCTTGCACCACCAGCAGGTCTTTCACATGTTCGGGAACGGGTTGTTCCATGTCCGGAGTTATTGCGAGGCGCTTCTCGACAGCGCTGTTGAACGCATGACTCGGGCTCTTCGAATCCCCCAGGCCACGGAAAACGATCTTGCCGCGTTCATCCAGTCGAACGCATCCCTGGGTAAGCAGACCCGCGCCCTGGGTGACGACCGATGGGACGACAATCTCGGGGCTTGTCGTCATTCGTCCAACTAGCTCCGCGACATACGGGTCGCCTTTCGCGTCCTCTACCGTACCCCATTCACTCCCCTCCGACACCCCACGCCGATTTTCCTCGTCCTTGCCCGGATCCCCTTCTGCCGCTGCCTCTCCGGCGGCGGCGGCCTGGCGGTATTTCTCGAATACGGCTTCCGGGTCCACCATGCTCGGCGGTACGTCTTTTGTCGTGTCCTTCGAGGGCACGGCGCTAGGGTCCATCGCGACTCCGGTCACGCTTGGCTTCACCTTGGGGGCCATTTCTTTTTGAGGCAGCCGGGATTTCTTCCCGGACGTGGCTTGTCGCCTAATTGCCAACCCGGCCTCAATGGAAGCCACGGGTGGCTCGAACGGCTTTGAAGCGTTCCCACGCTGTGAATCAAAGACCCCCATTCCCCAGACCGCCCCCAGAACGGCGCAATGAACGGTTATCGTGACAGCAGACGCAGCGACGTGGAGGCGCCCCAGGTTCACTTCCCACCCACCTCGAGCGGATCGGTCAGCATCATCAACCTGCTAATGCCTGCTTTGCGGGCCGTGGCCATGGCCTTGAGCACCATGCCGTACGGGAGGTTCGTGTCCGCCTCTATGAATAGCTCCCGATCCGCTTTGACCTTTGCGTTCGTCGAAAGCTTCACTTCCAGCTCCTCCCAAGGGACCTGCATGCTGCCGAGGAAGAGTGCACCTTTCTTGTCGATGCTGAGGATGAGTTTCCCTTCCTCATCGGGAAGAATCGAGGCTTCGGCTTGAGGAAGCTCGAGATCCACCCCGGTTTGCATCATGGGCGCGGTGACCATGAAGATGATGAGCAGCACGAGCATCACGTCCACGAGGGGCGTGACGTTGATCTCAGCGTTGAGATCCCCCTTTCCGGCGCTCATTCCCATCGCAGCCCCCTACTTCAAGAAATGACGGCGGACGATGTTCAAGAAATCCTTCGAGAACGTCTCCATTTCAGACGTCAGCACCCGAATGCGGCGAAGGAAGTAGTTGTAGGCCATCACGGCGGGGATCGCCGCCACGAGGCCAATCGCGGTCGCGAATAGGGCCTCGGCAATTCCCGGAGCGACCGTCTGGACGGAGGCGCTCTTCATGGCTCCGATGGAGCGGAAGGAGTTCATGATGCCCACGACCGTTCCGAATAGGCCAATGAACGGCGCCGCGGATCCTGTGGTCGCCAGGAACGGAACCATGGACTCGAGCATGGTGGTTTCCTTTACCTGCGCCCTGATGAGCGCACGCTCTACGTTTTCGAGGTCGCCGTCTCGGTCACGCTCCGCTCCCTCGACGCGCTGCAGCTTGGCAAGCTCGCTGTAGGCGGCCAGGAACAGGTGGGAAAGGGGTGATCGGGAGAGCTCCTGGGCGCTCTTGTAGATCGCCTCGACGTCCTTGGAGCGCCAAAATGCCTCCATGAAGACGTCCGACTCCTTGGCGGCTCGAGCGATAAACAGGTACTTGTAGCCGATGATGTACCACCCCACGACCGACATGGCGATGAGGAGGAACATCACGACCTTCACCACCAGCGACGCTTCCCAGAAAAGCGCCCAAGGGGAAAGTCTTTCGGCGGATCCAAGGACAAGCAAGAATTGGTTCATCGTTTACTCGGTTGGGGTGAGTCTAGTCACAGACAGCCGCTCTTGCCCCTGTCACCATGGGCCGATGAGCAAGGGAGGTAGCACGCAGAAAGCGCTTCGTCAAACTTGGGGAAACCCCTTGTTCCATGGAGGTTTGACAGTTCTCCGGGCCCTCGATTAAAGTCATCGGGCCCGAAGATGCGGAATCCCTGGTGCGCATCTCGATGAATAACGTAGGAAACAGTCAGGTCTTAGCTGGTGCAAGACAGGTTGCTCGGGTGGCAGCCCTCCTTGCGTGCGCCATGATGCTGGGATGCGTCAACATAGACGGTGGTGCCGTCGAGCTGAGCTGGACGGTTCACGACACGAGCGGGCGGACCGTCGAGTGCAAGGACATCGGCCTTGCAGAGGTTGAGCTTACATGCCTGACCGTTCCCGAGCTGGGCGAGGCCGTGCAACTGGAGCCATGTCGCACCGGGTCTGGGACCGAGCGGGGACGAAACGCTTGGACGTGCGGCCGGCTCGGAGGCAGCACGGCCTTCGATATCGCGCCCGGCAACCGTCAGTTTCGAATCAGCGCCGTGTGCCGGTCGGGTAGCCCAGCGGCGGAGACCCGCTATCCTGATCCGATCTTGCGTGACGTCGTCGAAGGGGAGGTCGTGCAGCTCAACGCGCTCCTAATCGAGGTTCGTGACACCGGCCTGGCGTGCCCAGGCGAGAGCGCCCTCATCCCGCAGAGCGAGACAGGCTAGCACCGTACCCCAGGTTGGAAATGAATGGCCGTCGAAGAGAAAACGGATCCCAAGGAGGAACAAAAATGAAGAAGCTGAGCCTAACCGCGCTTGCCCTCTGTGCCGTCACGCAGGCAACCGGTTGCATCATCCTATCTGACGACGACCCGGTCGGCGGCAGGTTTCAAGTCAGCTGGAGCCTGACGCAGGGCGGGGCTCCTGTTACCTGCGAATCGGTGGGTGCGGACTACTTCTCCGTGCTGTCCACGCTCCAGGGCACCACCACGGGCTACGACGACCTGTTCGACTGCGTGGGCTCGGCCGGGACTTCTAAGACCTCGGCGCTTCCGATCGGAACCTATACGGTGCTCGTGAGCATCAACGACGACCGAGGCACCGACAATCGGAGCGACGACGACATCCTTGGCCAAACCGATCCCATCACCAAGAGCATTGAGTTCGACGGTCAGTCTGTGCCCCTCACCCAAAGCCCGATCGCGTTTGCGTTCGCTCCCCCCACCGGCAACGTCACGTTCTCGGTGGACTACGGCACCCAAGTCGGCGGCAGCTGTGCTGAATCGGGTGTGATTCAGCAGCAGATCCGCCTGCTCGGCAATAACCAGTGCTTCGCCGTCGGCATCAAAGCCGGGGCGAATACGGGAAAAGCCTGCGAAAACATGATCTGTGTCGAGGACGAGGTCACTCAGACCCTCGAGGACGTTCCCAACGGCACGTACACCCTCGAGATTTACGGGCTCAAGGGCGCCCAGGACTCGTCCACTGACGTGTGCTACCGCAACAGCAAGGCGCCCAAGCAGGTGACCGTGAGCAGCGCCGACCAGAACCTCGGGGTCATCATGGTCGAATGGAACCCGCTCCCGGCAGACGATGCCGACTGCAACAGGTCTAAGCCAGCGAGCGAGCGGTAGTCTCACGGAAAGCTGGCGGTCCGCGGGGGTTGCACTTATCTTTACAACATGACCTATTTTCCAGGCCGCCGAGGGGTGTCGCATGGGTCGCGGCTTTCCCCTGCCGCGGCTTGGCTCGTCGGTCTCGAGCTCGGGTTCTTCCTTCTCTATGCCTTTGCTGGGGATACCTCTAGGCAGAGGCTTGAGGACTGGATTGGCCTCACGCCACGCGCTCTCCTTGGGGGGCACCTGTGGAAGTTGTTCACCACTACGCTCCTGACCACCAGGCCGCTCTCGCTGTTCTTCGATATCCTCATGCTTTGGATGTTCGTCCCGGTGCTCGAACACTTTTGGGGCACTCGCCGCTTTGTCGTTTTCGTCATCGCGACGAGCTTCGTCGGGAACTTGGTTTCTGCGCTCGTTGGGGTCGCGGTCAATCCAGCGGCGCGGATCCAGGGGCTGTCGCCGTTCATCTATGCTTCGATCGCCGCCTACGGAGTTGTGTTCGCACGCCAGCCGGTCCAGTTCTTTGGGGTGTTCCCCATGCGCGGGCGCACCCTCGCCATAGGGATGGCGATCTTCTTGTTCGCATTCATTCTCATGGAGCGAAATTGGGTGGATGGGTCGGGCTTCTTTGCCGCCATGGGGCTCGCGTGGGTGATGACGAGCGGTATCTTCCAGCCAAACGTGTGGTGGCTCCGATTCCGCAGGTGGCGTATTCGCCGCAAGTACACCGTCATTGACGGCGGTGCGTCCCGGGAAAGAAAACGCTGGATGAACTAGGGGCCTTTATCTCAGCTCGTGTGCCCCTTGTCCCTCGCCTTGACCACCACAAAGAGGGCAGGATACGCTGCATGAAGATGTCGTCCGACTTTGATTCGTCGTACATCGACGGCGGTGCGGGGAACGAGCGAGCGCTAACGACCATCTTCGATGGCGACCGTGCAACCATCCGGCGTCTCCAAAAGGCCAAGCTCGTCGTGGTGGCTGGCCTCGACCAGGGACGCGAGCTGGAAATCGTGAAATCGCGGGTCTCGGGCGGCCGAAGCATCATCAACGACTTGGTCCTTCAGGACAAGGCCGTGTCCGGGACCCACTTTGAGATCCTGATCAAAGACGACGGATTCCGCCTCCGGGATCTCGACTCTCGAAACGGCACCTGTATAGGCGATCTGCGCGTCCGCGAGGTCTACCTGAAGCCCGGGACCCAGTTCCGCGTCGGGCACACGGAGATCCGCTTCCAGCCGATGCAGGACGTCGTCGAGATCGCCCTGTCCGACCGGGATCGTTTTGACCGCGTGATTGGCGCGTCGGCAGCCATGCGCGAGATCTTTGCTACCCTCGAAAAAGTAGCCCCAAGCGATCTAACCGTCATGGTCACCGGTGAGACGGGGACAGGCAAGGAGCTCGTCGCGCGCGGGCTTCACAACGCGTCTCTCCGGCGCAAGGGGCCGTTCGTCGTCCTCGACTGCGGCGCGATCCCAAGAGATCTCATCGAGTCCACCCTGTTTGGCCATGAGAAGGGTTCCTTCACGGGAGCGATAGGTCAGCACCGCGGCTGCTTCGAGCAGGCGAACGGCGGCACTCTTTTCCTCGACGAAATCGGCGAGCTGGATATCGCCCTGCAGCCGAAGCTCCTGCGGGTGCTCGAGCAGAGGGAAATCAAGCGTGTCGGGGGAGACCGGACAATCAAGGTCGATGTTCGCGTGGTCGCTGCCACGAACCGCGACTTGCGGGCCATGGTCAACGCCGGGACCTTCCGGGAGGATCTCTATTTTCGGCTGAGCGTCATCTACGTGGAGCTGCCGCCGATTCGGGAGCGCCGCGATGACATTGCCCACATTGCCCAGCACTTCCTGCGGGAAGTGGCGGGTCGCCGCGGCATGAACCTCGTCCTCTCCCAGGACGCGATGGGAGCACTCCATTCTCACGCGTGGCCGGGGAACGTGCGGGAGCTGCGCAACATCGTTGAGCGGGCCGCTTCCCTGGCATCGGGTCCGACCATCACCCGCGCCGACTTGGTATTTGGGCGCGATGCCGGTCCGTCGATGGCTTTGTCAAGCCAGGTCCAGGCGGGCCATCCAGGAACAGGACACGGTCCGCACGGAGCTTCCGCGCAAGCCGGCGGCGGAGGTGCGACGCCGGGAGGGGGATCGCCGTCCCTTCTGGACCCCAGCATCTTCGCGCCAGGGATCGACTTCAAGGAAGCCAAGCAGCGGGTCGTAGACGGGTTCGAAGCGGCGTATCTCAAGGCGCTGCTCCAGCGCCATGAAGGCAACATCACCCGTTCTGCTCAGGAAGCAGGGCTCACCCGCTACCACCTGCGCGAGCTGCTTAAGAGACACAACCTCATGCCTGCGGGCCATTCCGAATGAGAGAATCAACAATCGATGACATCTCTGAGTGGTATGGGCTGAAACAGAGCCTCTCGCGAGATGGGTTTGTTCAGAGGTTCACATATCCCTTCCTCGTGCAGAAACCCAAAGCTCCTGGAGAGAAGACAGGTGACGACTTCGGCGAGCGCATCGGGTATTCAACGAACATCGTTGATGTGAACGCCATCGTGTCGAGCCACGTGCCGGCACGCCTGTCGGGAACGCGCGTCATCGCCGTTGAAAAGGCCCCTGGCAATCCATTCCCCGA
>JACQUZ010000138.1 GCA_016210055.1 Deltaproteobacteria bacterium
ACGTGGAGAGGCGGCCGGCTCCCTCGTGCCCGAAGCGGCCACGATGCCGATTGTCGCGGCCGCGTGACCTCCCAAGCGGTGAACGCTTACCTTTTCTTAGCCGAGGGCTGAACGCTTACCAAGGTCTTTGCCGAGCGAGTGCCGCTCGAAGAGATGTCCGATGCCGCGTGCCATGAGACCGCGCCCTGCTTCGGGGGAACGATCCATCTCCTGTCTCTGCCCATCGGCACGCTGCCGCTTCGTATCACGGCAACCAACACCGACGGCGCCGTGAGCCGAGCCACGGTTTCCGTCAATCACCAGCCAGTAACCGCCCCCTGGGTCACTTCGCCGCGGCAGGGGGAACCAGTCGCCGACTTCCTTCGCATTACCGCGTCATGTCCCGAAGATCCCAAGGGATGTGCCCACATTGCCGCATCGCTTGAACGGAGTATCTCCTACTGGGGCGGGACGGATTGGTCAGAACCGCTCATATCGAAAGACGCGCCGCGCGTGGACCTCGAGGTCCCGATAAGCCCGCTCAGAGGACACGAGCTGCTCAAGGTTGATCTGACTGACCATTCCAATCAGTTGCGATCGTATTTCATCCGATTGCACCCGCGCCCGAGCGATGAGCTCGTCGAGATCGAATCCGTCCCCGGCAAGGTCCTCGACACGACCTCCGAGCGCATCTTGTACTGGGAGTCGCCGAGCATGGGAAGTCCAGGCAAGGTAATCGTGAAGGATCGGACCACTGGGCAGGTTGAAGTACTCGCTCTAAATCTAAGAGCACAGTCCGGCTTCCTGATTCGTGGCGGCGCAATCATTTTGGATCAGGACACGAATCTTATCGAATGCCGCGACTCCTCATGCGCACCCATTGCGCAAGTTGGTTTTACTTGGAACCTAGCGGTCGAGGGAGACCACGTCGCATGGGGGCAAGATGGCGCGCTCTACTACCGGAATATTGAACAGGGCGTAACCAAGCAAATCAGCACGAGCACCGGGAGATGGGCACTCGGGGACAATGGCGATCTCGTGTTCTTGGATGAAGCGGCCGGGCTTCTCCGCTACCGCAACGGCGTACTGACGCGACTCCTCGATTTGGATCATGCTCGCAAGTACGGTTGGGCGTTGGCAACCTCCGGCGGTGCCGTTGCTGCCCGCAGCTATGACGGACAGGTTCTTCTCATATCGGAAACCAAAGCAGCCGTATTTCTCCCCTCGAACCCAGTTGACAACGACACCGTGCGATACTTCGTTGCCGGACACGGTTACCTGGCACTTGCCATGTCCTCGGGGCGCATCCTGGTCCGGTCGCCCGACGGTACGATGAGCGAACGACCACCAGCTCCCCTGTTTTCCGGACTGCTCTTAAACCTCGTGGGCCCCAATGGCGAGCTTGTGTACTCCACCTGGTCTACCGGCCAGCGCAGCACCCTCTCCTTCCCCGATGGCAAGACCATCGATCTCGGCCCCACGCCTTCACTGGATGGGAAGTGGACCTTCGACATCGACAGGCCCAGGCTGATCCTCGGCAACACGATCTTCGGCATCCGGGCTCTCGAAGAGCCCGCGCCAGCCGCTAGGGCCGAATCACCTGGCCTCGGCTGCACTGTGACGCCCGTCCGGCCCACGCGCCAACTTCCGCTGTTCCTGCTCGCAGCAGCCCTGGTGCGTGCCACCAGGCGACGCACCAAGTGACCAACGCGCCTACGCCCGTCGCCTGCGCGTAAGGACGATCAGGAACCCCACCAGCCCCAGGAGAACAGCGCCACTCGGCCCACGCCCCGCACCGCCCACGCGGCAGCCGCAGTCCTCGTCTTCCTTTTCGGCATGCCCGTCCGTCCCAGCGTCGGACGCGGGATGGTTTGCCTCGCTGCCCGCGTCGGGCGTCGGCAGGTGGCCGGCCGTGTGCGCAAAGCTTACCCCTTCAACGCCCACGCCTGCCCCCTCATTCGCAATCATGACGTGGTAGGTCCCCTTGGGGAACGCCCCGGACACGGCCCCTCCGCCACCGCCTCGGCTCACGAGCGAAATATCGCCCACCGCCGTGGCGTCGTGCGTGATGGGGTTGACGTTCCAGTTCCACTTGATGGGCTCGTCCCCTGCCTTCACGAGGAGCTTCAGCGCGGGCGGAGTGCGCGAGCCGCCAAAGCCACCAAAGCCTCCAGACTGGGTGCCCCTAATGGTTACCTTGATTTCAACGGAGTCCTCGGGCAAGTCGAGCTTGAACTGCATGGGTCCTGGCGCGATGGGCTGGCCGATATCTTCCGCACCGTTGAGCATGAAGAAATCCTTCACGCTCGTTCCCTTCATGTCGAGAACGCGATGGTTGCAGCCCAAAACGCCTCTCGCTTGAAAGGCTTCCTTGAGCTTCGTCGCCACCTGCGCATTCACCGACAGCTCGAGCTCCGCTACCGACTTCGCCGCGGCGGCTTCCATGGCGTCATAGACGGACAGCGAGTCCATGACCCGAAAGATCGCCTTGTCCATCTTGACCTGGTCCTCGTCTGACAGCGACTTGCGCACGCTCCACAACGCCGCGGTGAAGAACTCGGAGTCCTGATGGACTTCGTTCCACAGGTCGGCAGGGCACGTCTTGGTATTCTCGAGATGCCGCACCACGCCACCGGGCAAGGCCGCGCCAAAATACTCGCCGAGCTTCGGATCCTCGGTGACCGCCGCCGAGAAGTAGTCTGGGTACCCCTCGATGAGCCCGCCCGCGGTCGCATCGAGGCCATATTCGTCCGGCACGACCGGCTGGTAGTTGGGGAGGACCTTGTTCATGACGGCGTGACCAAACTCGTGGTACACGACGTCGCCATCGTAGGCCGCGTCGCCGATCGTTCCCTCGCCGAAGATAATCGAGTCCTCTTCTGGGAAGCCCCCGCCGAATCCCCCCTTGGGGGTAAAAAGAGCGTTCTCGAAGCCCACGAGCGTCGACGCCGCTGGGGCCACGGCCTCTCCACCGCCTGCCGGCTCCTGACAGAGGGCCTCGCGATACCCGCCCGGAATCTTGGCATTGACAATCGCCGTAATCGGCGCGTCCTTGAGCTTGAACTCAGGGCCAATCCACCCCCTGAAGGCCGAGTAGATCTTGGACACGTGGTAGTACATCTGCACTTCGGCGAACTGGTCCTCGGGCTCCTTCTCGTTCGTCGGACGCGTCACGTGCAGGAAGTTCCCTTCTTCGTTCGTCGTGACCGTCGGCTTGAACGTGCAGGAATGAATGGACCCGTTAAAGCCGCCAAAGCTCACCTTCCTGCACTTCCGCTCATCGATGCAGTTTTGAACCACGATGTCCCTATCGATGAGCTGCGTGGCTGCTTGGGGAAGCGTCTCGAGCGATGTCTCGATGAGCGGCGTGTTCGCACCCTCGGACCGCGGGTTGAACTTCCACACCTTGGCCTTGTGCTCGGCCGCCTCGCGGGCGATGTTCTCCACGCGGAGCACGGCTCCGGTCTGGGCGTCGATGATGGCCTGAATTACCTCACGCCGGGCGAGATCCGCGGGGAGGCGCACCTGCCAGGCGAGCCTCGGGGTCGCCTCTGGATGAAACGCGAAGATAACGAGCTTGGCATGGTCCGAAGCCTTGACGATTGGCTTCATATCGCCCTCATGCCCGCTCAGCACCACCTCGATGGCCGCCTCTGCACCGATCCTCGGAGTCACGTCAAAACCGGGCGGAATGGCCAGCGCCTCGCCCGAAATCCACCGCACCCGCCCATCGGAATCCAGGCGAACTGCCGCGCGGGCGCCAAAAACCTCGATCCCCCGGAATACCTGCCGGAACTTGACCATCGAACCGTCTTCGCCACGCCTTGTGGCTTCCAGCTCGAGCGTCGATGGATCGATCCCCCGGAGGACGGACGGCCCGGACGAGACATATGCGCGGGCGATTTCTGCCGGCGTGCCCCTTCCCGGAGTCGAAAGCGTCCCGGCTTCGAAGGACGGCCGCTTCGCGCCCACTCGGACATGCCTCGCCGTCACTGTACCCACGCCTTGTGGCGCCGCGGCCGAAGGACCGAAGGCCGGGGATCCATGGGCCGGAACGACGAGTGGTACCGAGAGGGCTACGGATGCCAGAATACTCCACCATTCCTTGCGGCGCATTGCGGTGACCTCCCCCGGCCATGCCGGCTAGAGCGTGAAATCCTTGAGCGCTAGGGAATTTAGGGAAGACGCGGCCATCGTGGCAACCTCCCGCCTCTGGCAACAAATGACTGCCCACCCTATCGATTCGTGTAGACTTCGCCGCATGTCTCGCGATGCGGATGAGGGAAGACTTCAGGCCATCAAGGGGATGAACGACGTCCTCCCCCCGGAGTCGGCCAAGTGGAACTACATCGAAAGGCGTGCGAGGTCTCTCTTCGAAGGGCACGGCTACCGGGAAATCCGCATCCCCATTCTCGAGTACACGTCGCTGTTCGTGCGCACCATCGGAGAAGCCACCGATGTCGTGGAGAAGGAGATGTACACCTTCCTCGACCGGGACAAGCGCTCCATCACCCTGCGCCCAGAAGGCACCGCGAGCGCCGTCCGCGCCTACCTCGAGCACTCGGTGCACGTGAAGGAGCCCGTGACCCGGTGGTACTACTCGGGCCCCATGTTTCGGCACGAGAGGCCGCAGAAAGGTCGCTATCGGCAGTTCTACCAGATGGGGGTCGAGGCCTTTGGCGTGGCCGAGCCCACGATCGATGCCGAGCAGATCGCGCTGCTTCAAACGTTCTTCGCCGACCTTGGAATCACCGGATTGGACGTGCTGGTCAATTCAGTGGGTGGCCCCGAGGACCGGCCTCTCTACCGGGCTGCGCTTCTTTCGTACCTTGAACCGCGGCGTGCGTCGCTGTGCGAGGATTGCCAGCGTCGGCTCGTCACCAACCCGCTACGCGTCCTCGATTGCAAGGTAGAAGGGTGCGCCAGGGCGATCCAGGGTGCGCCGTCCGTGCTCGACCACCTGGGGCAAGGCGCACGGGAACATTTCGAGGGAGTGACAGAAGCGCTCAAGGAGCTCGAAGTGCCGTTTCGCGTGGAGCCGCGCCTGGTACGAGGCCTCGACTACTACACGGGCACCATCTTCGAGGTGCGCGCGATCGCGTCCGACCTGGGCGCGCAAAACACCCTGGGCGGCGGAGGGCGCTATGACTCGCTGGTCCGCGAGATGGGCGGTCCCTCGACGCCGGCCATCGGCTTTGCATTCGGCATGGAGCGCCTCGCCCTCACCTTGCCGGGTGAGCCCGAGACGTTCGACGTGGCCCCCGAGGTGTTCTTTGCCTCCCACGGTGAGGCCGCGCGCCTTCGCTGCCTCAAGCTGGCGCAGAAGCTCCGCGCCCGCGGGTTCCGCATTGAGCTTTGGCATCGCACCACGTCCATGAAGGCGCAGATGAAGCGGGCGGACAAGCTCCTCGCCCGCACCGTCGTGGTCGTTGGCGACGAAGAGCTCGCCGACCAGCACCTGGTTCTGCGCGACATGAAGTCCGGCGAGCAACGGCGGATCGCCGAGGACGAGCTCGTGCCGGAGCTCAAGAAGATCCTGCGCGGGTAGACCTGGGCGTCGTCACTTGAAGACCTTGTTCACCAGCTTGAGCGCCGCTTTCGCGGGCTCCATCCCCAGACGCTGGGCCGTCTTCAGGTTGACGGAAAGAGACCCATTGCTAAACGTCTTGGACGGAAGCTTCGCAGGATGCTCCAGGATCTGGATCGCGAGCTCGGCCGCGCGCACCCCAATATCACGGTAATCCGGGCCAATCGACGCCAGCGCGCCCGCCTCGGTGAGCCCCTCGAGGAATCCAAAGAGGGGGATCCCCTGATCGAGGGTCGTCCGCAGCAAGTAGGCGAACACGTCCTTGTTGATGATCTTGGTGTCGGGCAGGAGCCAGAGAGCATCCACGCGCTCGGCTATCTCCTCGACGGCACTTCCCACATCCCGCGACGAGGCCACGCCCTTGGCCACGATTGTCACCCCATGGCGCCTTGCGGCGCCCCGCGCCTCCTCGACCAGCGCGCCGGAGTCCCGGCCGTAGATCAGCCCGATTCTCGTGACCCGCGGGAAGACCGATTTCAGCCTCGCGAGCTGCACCCCCACCGGGATTTCCATCGGCACGCCCGTGATGTTGGGGCCTACGAGCCCGTGCTTCTCGGGATACAGGACCGTGGCGTAGACCACCGGCGTGTCGGAAATCCGCCCCACGAGCGCCGCAAGGGCTTTTTGCCCCACCGCGATGATCACCTTGGGGCTCGTCTTGCGCGCATGAGCCACGGGATCCTCGGCGTGCCGGAGCTCGACGACCGTGGCTCCGCCAAGGCGCTCCTTGATGGCAGCCGCGCTCTCCTTGTACTGGGGAACGCTCCCGTCGACCAGGATCACCACCGGGGGAGCTGCCTGGGCGTCGGACGCAAGGGCGAGAACGAGCGCCGCCACCCCGATCAGGGCAGCACAAGGTCCGCCGCTTCGAGACGAGCCCACCATGGCTAGAACTGCTGCTCCATTTCGAGCAGCACGGTTCGCCCCAGCCCTGGAATGTCGTTGCCTCCAAATCCAGGTTGCACGGTGCTCGTGTTCAAGAGGTTTTTGAGCGAAAGCCTGAGCACCAGCTCGTTCGGCCCGTACTTGATCCCAACCGTCGACAGGGTGAGCCCGAGGAGGGCATGGGAGCCGATGCGATAGGCGGGCTTCCCGTGCCTCTTCGCAATGAGGAGGTTCGAGCCGCTCGCTGGAAGCGAGCCGACATGATTCAGCTCACCGCCGAGACGCAAGTGCCACCGCCTTGCGGTCGCGCCCAGCCCGATGTTGGACAGGATGTCGGGGTACGACTCGGCCGCGGTGGTGAGCACGGCGCGGGCGCTCTCTTTCTCGCTCACGACCCAAGACAGGTTCCCCCACCCGTCGACGCTCCAGCCGGAACGCAGGCGAAGGAGGAACTTGCCTTCCGCTTCCAACCCGACCGAAGAGAGCTCACCGACGTTGTCCGCCTTGAGCGCCGAGCCGGTGGGAAGGAACTCCACCTTGCGCTGAATCACGGTGTAGAAGCCGGTCAAGGAGGCCGAGTACTTCCCAGGGGTCTCCATGCCGAAAACCAGCTCGCCGGTCGAAGCTCTCTGCTCGGCCAAGGCGCTGTTTCCCGACAGCGCGCCTTCGTAGAGGGCCTCGGAAAAGAGCTGATCGTCTGATGGCGCCTTGAACGAGGTCCCGACGAGGGCCTTGACGTGGGCTGAGTCTCCGAGCAGAAAGACGACCCCGAGTCGACCGCTCGGAACCTTTCCGTAGAGCGAATGGGAATCGAGCCTGACGCCGGTGGTGAGCCCGACGTTCTGGATCGGATAGTAGATGGCCTGGGCATAGAGCCCCAGGTTTGAGGACAGCCGGTCGGCTGGCAGCGAAGAGAGCAGGCGCAGGTCCCCGGGCCGGAACACCCCTGCCCGCTGCTTGTATAGCGTGTACACGCGCTGCGGCTCCTCGACCTCCCTGGAGTAGTCGACTCCCCCGACGAGAGAGAACTCGCGCCGCGGCTGGTAACGCGCCTCCCCCACGACGTCGAGCGACTCATAGCTCAGGCGGCGAATTCGGTCGTACGCAGGACTCGCCACGTCGATGCGATCGCCTGGCTTCACCTCACCCGAGCCATGGGCGACCGATAGAAGTAGGTCCGTGGCTCCAAGCGCAAAGGCGAGTTCCCCCTTGAGGTACCGATTGGAAAGCGCCACCCTCGTCGAGGTGAGGGCCAGGTTTCGCCCCTCCTCGATCGCGGTGTCGACAAAACGCTGGTCGGTAAAGGTCTCCGAGAACCCACCGAACAGGCGGAAGCTGGCTCCGTGCCCCAGGTCCAAAACGAGGCGGCCGTACATCGAGCCGGGCATGGCCCGGTCATCCTCGCTCGTCGGCTCGGAATAATGGTGCAAGTCAGGCGAGGTCGAAGGTAGCGCCAAGCCCGAGCGGTCCTGGGTGTCCAGAGACGCGGCCAAGACGAGCTCCAGCCTTCCCTCTCGCGCACCGTAGAGGAGGGATCCGCCCACGCGCGGCCGAAACGCCCCCGGGACCTGCATCCCTCCAGCACGGTACCCAAGCCAGAACCCGCCCACGTCCTCGGCATTTCGCGTGATGATGTTGACGACGCCCAAGAAAGCGTCCGCCCCATAGAGCGCTGACACCGGCCCACGGATCACCTCGATCCGCTCGACGACCTCGATGGGGATGAGCTCGGGGCCGAGCGCATAGCCCGTCGTGGGCCGGAAATCGACGGGATGCCCATCGACCATGACCTTGACGAGGCGGGACGCAGCATGCGCCCCACCATGCACTCCGCGCACGCCAGCGTCTGGGAAGACCAGATCGTCGATCACGTGAAAACCCGCGACGCTGGCGAGGACCTGGGCGATCGATCGATACCCGCGACTGCGGATATCCTCCCGGGTCATCACCGTCACCACCGACGGAGCCTCGCGGAGATCCTGCTTGGTCTTGGTGATCGTCGTGACCGTCTGGCGGACTTCCTCCTCCAGGCGGAAGAGGTCCAGCTCCGTCAGCGCGTCGTCGCTCGCCCACGACGTGCCCGCGAAAAGCACGAGGAGCGACACGGCGGGAAGAGGAGCAAGGCAGAGGATCGCGCGACGTGGGACTTGCGCACGGGTCATGCCTGAAACACTCGAACCCGCAGAGGGCCCATCCCGCGCGAAAGGTACAAGGCGACGTCCGCAGCCTGCACGACGCGGCCGATGGCGGAGGCTGCACGCGCATCGGAATAGGCGACCCCCAGCGACACGGTCACATGAACGCATCGCTCCCCGACGACAAAGGGGTGCACGTGGATCCGATCCCGAAGCTCCTCGGCCAGCTCCTGGGCCCTCGCCGCGCTCACGTCGGGGAGGAGCACGAGGAGCTCAGCGTCGCCGTAACGAGACACGAGGTCGTCGTCATGGCAATGGGACAAGACAAGGGTCGCCAGGTCACGGATGAGCGAGTCAAAACCTTGGGGACCGAGCGTCTCGCGCATGGGGTCATCCCCATCCACGCCCAAGAGAATTGACGCGAGCGGTCGGCCATGGCTCATCCGCACGCGCCGCGCCTCTTCCTCGAGCCGCTCGAACAGGAAGCGGCGGTCCCAGACCTTGTGCAATGGGTCGTGGGGCGAGCTCGTGGGCATGAGGGCCCCTTGGATCTGCCGCTTGAGGTCCTCACGGGCCCGCTTCATGCGGATGGCTGCACGAACCCGTGCCACGAGCTCGACCGAGGAATAGGGACGGGTAATGTAATCGCTCCCGCCCACTTCCAGCGCCGCAACGACGCTCGCCGAATCGGCTCTCGCCGAGCAAAAAAGCACCATGACGTCGGCGGTGGCCCTTGCGGCCGAAATCCTTTGGCACGTCTCGAGGCCGTCCATCCCGGGCATCGCCACGTCCAGGATCACCACGTCGGGCAGAGTCCGGGCGCAAAGATCGAGGGCCTCCTTGCCGCTCCGCGCCAGGGAGACGGCAAAGTGCTCGGAGAGCTCCTCGGAGAGCTGTGCCAGGTTGTCCTCGTTGTCGTCCACGACCAGGACGGTCGGCTTGCCAGGGCAACTCGGCCCGGCACCGGCAGCGTCCTTTCGTTTCGCCAGTCGCTCGCGCAAGACCGCGAAGAGCGCGTTCTCGTCGATCGGCTTGGTCAAGAAGCCGTCGCATCCGGCCTGGAGCGCATGCTCTTCGTCCCCTGTCATCGCGTGGGCGGTCAAAGCGACGATCGGGATCGAAGCGAGCTCGGGGTCCTGCTTGATTCGAAACGTCGCCTGCCACCCGTCGATCCCTGGCAGGGAGAGATCCATGAGGATGAGGTCTGGCTTGGATTCCTTGGCGAGGCGTACCCCTTCCAGGCCGTCCTCCGCCTGCACGATATCGTACTCGTCCTCGAGGAGCTGAACCACCAGATCCCGGTTGAGCTCCATGTCTTCCACGAGGAGAATACGCGGCCGGGTCATGGTCTATTCACCACGTGCCGCTCGAGAACGGCCTGCGTGTCCCGAAGCCACAGGAGCCGCCTCAGCTTGGCCACGAGTTGCTCGGGATCATAGGGCTTCGTGACGTAGTCGCTTGCCCCCATGTCGAGGGCTTCGAGCTTGTCCTTGATCTGATCCAAGGCACTCAGCATGACCACCGGGAGATGGCTCGTGGCCACGCCGGCCCGCAGCCTGCGGCAGACCTCCCTGCCGTCCATCCCCGGCATCATGATGTCCAGAAGGACCAAGTCGGCCCGGCCCGCCAGGGACAGGGCCGTCATGCCGTTCGAGGCGGGCGTGACGTCGAAGCCGGCGTCTTCCAGCTCCTGCTTGACCAAGTCGCGGTTGTTTTCGTTGTCATCCACGACCAGGACGCGGTAACGCCGCGGCTGCGCGCCCGAAAACACGAGCCGGAGCCGCGATGCCGCGTTTTCGTCGCTCGCGAGGTGGGGCAAGAGGAGGAACTCGTCGCAGCCCGCCTTGGTGGCTTCCCACTTGGCCGAGAGGGTGGTGCGCGCATCGACGATGCCCAGAAGGAACGCGCGGGGGAAAGCGGAGCGCAGCCGACGGAAACCCGCGAAGCTCACCTCGGGACCCCGAAGATCCACGGCGACGGTTTCGATGCCGTGGGGCGGCGTCGCGAGCGCGGCCTCGATGGTCGGGAAGACGATGACCTCGGTGCCTGCCAACCCTTCCTGCGGGAGAGAGGCTCCGACGCAGATGGCCGCGTGCTGGACAGGTCCTTCGGGCTTCCCGATCAATTCAGGTTCTCCTTTTGTGTCAGAAGTGCGATGGCTCGTGGAGTGATCGGCTTTGCTACCAGGGCACGTACTCCAAGCTCCCGCTCGTGCGACTGGTAATCCTGCGCCAAGATCGAGACCACGACAACAGGGAGATCGCGGAGCCCTGGATCTGACTTGATCTCCTTGAGCACCGCCAAGCCGTCCATCCCGGGCATTTGGATGTCGACCGTGCAAAGGGCCGGACGAAGCTCGCGCAGGAGTCGTAGCCCCTCCTGCCCGTCGTGCGCCGTTAAGACCTCGTACCCTTGCTCGACCAGCATTTCGCGCAAGAGCAGCGCGTCGTCGGGGCTGTCATCGATCACCACGGCACGCCGACGCGAACCCTCCTCCTTCGCATTGTGCGACACCGCCGCGGCCAGGGTTCCCACACCTGCAGGTCCTTGGCCGGGCCCGCTGCGGAGCCCGCTCGCCGGGGTGCTCCCACCCTCGTCCGCGGGCCGCAGGCGCCGTGGAATGTCCACGGTAAACCGCGAGCCCTGCCCCTCGACGGACTCCAGGTGGACCGCGCCACCCAAGAGCTCGCAGAGGCGCTTGACGATGGCGAGACCCAGGCCTGTCCCCCCCACCTTCCTCGTCGTAGTGTTGTCTACCTGCTGGAACGCCTGGAACACCAGGTCATGGTCGGCCGCGGAAATGCCGATGCCCGTGTCCACGACGTGAATCAGGACGCGATCGGTCGCTGCTCGGTGCTCGGCCTCGATGCGCACCTCGCCCCTGGGAGTGAACTTGATGGCGTTCGAGACGAGGTTCAGGATCACCTGACGCACGCGCGTGCGATCCGTGCAAAGCTCGGGCAAGGAGGCCGGGAGACGCTTCTCGAGCCGCAGCGGCTTGTCGCCGATGAGCGGCAGCGACGAAGCCATGATTTCATCGACGAGCTCCCCGAGGGTGAAGGGACGCGGGGTGACGTCAAGCTTTCCGGCTTCGATCTTCGACAGGTCGAGGATGTCGTTGATGATGTCCAGGAGGCTCACCGCCGATCGTTCGACCTTGCGCAAGTTCTCCGCCTGCTGGGTAGGAAGGAGATCGCCTGCCTTCTTCAAGACGAGCCGCGTGAACCCGATGATCGAATTCATCGGCGTCCGGAGCTCGTGTGACATGTTGGCCAGAAAAGCGGACTTGTGCTCATTGGCCCGCTGAATTTCTTGGTTGGCGTCGGCTAGCTCCAGGTTCTGACGCTCGAGCTCTGCCTTCTTGGCCACCAGCTCGCGGGCTAGCTCCACGGTGCGCTCGTGCGTCATCAAGTTGTTGAGCGCCACCGCGACCTGCCCCGAAACAGCGTCGAGGAACTCAAGGTGGGCAGGCCCCAAGGTGTCAAAGGTGGCGATCTCGAGGACGCCTACCAAGCGCTCCTGGAAGAAGATGGGCTGCGCCGCCACGCCGCGCGCAAGTTGCGATTTCCCCATGATGGGCACGGCGAGGGTAGTCACCCCGTTGGCGACGACCCGCGTCCGGGTCGCGGCAGCGGTCCCCACGATGCCTTCTCCCAGCTCGAGAGGACTGCACTTCGACAAGGCAATTGAACGTGCCGCCACCGGAATGAGCTGGCCCGTGGCCTCGTCGGGTGCATAGAAGACCACCGCGTGGCTGCCCACCACCCGGGCCATGTCGGCAAAGAGCCCCTCCAAGAGTCCCGTGACGCTCGAAGCACTGCTCGTGGTCACCGCCATGTCCCTGAGCGCCCGCTCCTGATCCCTCTGCTCCATGAGCTCGCGGGTGAGCTCCGTGACCTCTTCTCGCTGGCGCTGAAGCACCTCGGTCATTCGATTGAAGAAGACGGCGAGCTTGTTGATCTCGTCCCCTTGTGGCCGCGTCCGCAGGCGAATGCTCAGGTCGCCCGCGGCAATGGCGTCCGAAGCGGCCGCCACCTGATTGAGCGGCCGCACCATCAGGTTCGCGATCAACATGGCGAGGGCAAGGCCCAAGAGGGCCACCATGGCGATGATCCCAGCGCCCGTGGAGATAAGCTCCTCTTCGAGCTTCCGCAGGCTCCGAAGCGAAATCCCGACCTCGACAAGGGCCTCGAAGGTCTTCTCGCCCGGGTCATCGGCCCCCACGCTCACGCCGCTCCCAGGGGCCAAGAGATGGTCTTCCATGCCCAAGAAGGCCTCGTCCCCTTCCCCTGCGTCGGCCCGCCGCCGCACGAAGATGGGCGCGGTCACCGCGCGAAGATCCCCGCTCTCGAGATGCAGGGTCTCCACGCGCCCCTCTCTCCTCCCAACGGTCGCCTTCGCGCGCTCCCCGATCAATTGCAGGTCGCGCGGGCCAAAGCCTGGGTTCACGACGTGCGCGATAAGCTTCCCCTTGTCGTCGGAAATCAGGACGTACGCGACGTCCACCTGGCGGGCGAAAGACGCGCAGAGCTCGGCGAGCGCGGGCGCGCCCGCCACGAGGAGCGGCCGTGCGGCATCGGCGAGGCTCGCCGCGACGACCTCGCCACGCTTCCTGAGCTCGCCTTCCATCCCGCGCCGGGAACGCGAGAAGTTGTACGCCACGAGCAGGAGTCCCGTGACGAGGATCGCCGCTGTGATCAAGATGACGAGCTTGGCGCGGAAGCCCAGCCGAATCGTGGCTCCCCGCAATTCCAATGGGGCATCAGGCTGGACGTGCCTGGTCGCGATCCCGTGGGCCCCCTCGCGCCGTTCCCCCATGCAGTCCTCGGCCCATGTTCATTACGCGGGCTCCATTAGCGTAGACCCAGCGGGGCTCTCGGTCAATCGAGGGCGCGGCCCGACAGCCCGACGAGCGGCCCGACGCCTAAATGAAGATGTTCTTGATATCCTTGAACGTCACGAGAAGGAACAGGACGGCGAATATGGCCATCCCCACCATGTGGACGGCCGTCTCGACCTTGGGGTTCGGCCGCCGCCTCGTGGCCAGCTCGTAGCCCAGAAAAGCCAGGCGCCCGCCGTCGAGGGCTGGCAGTGGAAACAGGTTGAACATGCCGAGGTACACGTTGAGCAGGGCAAGGATTTCGAACGTCCGTACCCAGCCCAGGCGAATGTACCCACGGATGGCTCGCGTGATGCCAACGGGGCCCACGACTTCCGCGGGGACCGTCCGCTTGATCATCCCATAAATATCCCGGAGAAACCTTCGGGTTTCGATGAACGGGAACTTCGCGGATTGGACGAGGGCGGTACCTACGCCGATCTGCTCGCGCTCGGGCGACGGGACGATGCCGATGAGATAACCTTTCTCCGGCCCCTTTGCGGAAGGGATTTCACCCACGCGGGGGGCAATGGTGACTTCCACTTCCTTTCCGCCGCGCGTAACGAGGATCGTCACGGGCGCGCCCTTCCCTTCTTGGATCGCCGCGGTCAACTCGGCGTGCTGGATCCCCGAGTCGGCGCGCCACCTGATCGGCTTGCCGTTCACGCTCACGATCCTGTCCCCAGGGAACAGCTTGCCCACCGCGGGCTCCCCGTCATGCACATCTGCTACCTGCATCCGGCCGGTCTCTCGGCCGACGCTCATGAGCACGCAGAAGATGAGGACGATGGCGAAGAAGTAGTTGGTCGCCGGCCCTGCAAAAATCGTGAGGATGCGCTGAACCGTGGGCCGGTTGGGGTACACGTTCGGGTCGTTCAGATCGATGTCTTCGTGCGGATTCATCCCACTTATCTGCACGAAGCCCCCAAAAGGGAGCGCAGCGATCTGGAACTCGGTGTACTTGGGTCGGAACTTCCAGAGCGCCGGACCAAACCCGATGCTGAACCGCTCTACCCGCATCTTGCAGAGCTTGGCGACGATGTAGTGCCCGGCCTCGTGAACGACGATCAGGAATCCGAGCGCGATGATGGCGAGCGTGAGCGACATTTAGCCAATTATAACAGTGCACCCTCGATGCCGCTCGTCATGCCTTCGTGCAAGTCAACATTCGTCGTTGAGGAAAGCCAAGTATCGCTCCCTAGGCTCGGACAGCCTCATCTCCTCGTCGCACCTCCCGCAGCGCTCCTCGGGGAAGCGAGGATGACGGTCGGGCGGAATCCGCACCAAGACCTCCTGTTCCTGGAAGCACTTGGGGCATTCCATGGGCGCCAGGAACGAGGTCACGGTCACGAGGCGAGCGAGTTCCGGAAGCATGTTGAGCTGGGACACGATGGCGTGGGAGCAGCGTTCCGCCTCAACGGTTCCGTTCCGCGAGGCGCCTTCGAGCCACGTAAGCAGCGCCCGCACGCCAGTGGAGTTGATGCGGTTGACTCCGCCCAAGTCCACGACGAGGGGTCCTTTGATTTTGCATAACTCCTCGACACGCGTGGACTCGTTGAACTCGCCGGATAGGGAGAGGAGCGTCTTTTCCCCGAGCGTGCCGGTGACCCTCCAGAGCAGGACGCCAGGCATGTAGGCATGTTACACCACTTTGCGGTCCTTGGCTTCCATGCTCAGCGCCGAAAGCACGTCGTCTGGGGAAGCGTTGTCCCCGGGCACCTTGCTCACGTGCCAAAAAAGGACTTCGCCCGGGGGTCGGATCACCAGAACGCCACCTTGCTGCGTCGCGTCCCCCTCGATGCGCCCCTGCTTGAACCCGCCTTTCAGAGCACGGGCGAGATGGGGTAGCGCCGCAGGTGAAAACAACCGCCAAGCCCCACGCCGAAGCCGCGCAGCCTCATAGGCCGCAAGGCTCGGGTCGGTGTAGAGGGGGCCGAGGAACCCGGTAATCTCGCGGAATCCTAGAATAAACGACGGGTTTCCCGAACCGACGACCACCAACTCAGCCCCGCTTTCATGGATCTTGTCTACCTGGCGGTGCAACTGCACCACGTGCTCCCGGCAGAAGATTCAGCCAAAGTGCCGCACGAATGCGAGGACGACCGTCCGCTCGGACCAGAGCTCCCCAAGACGGACTTGGCCTCCTTGCTCATTAAGGACGATGGCGCTGGCGAGCTCCTGCGGAACGGATTCGGGCATGGGGGCACATGTAATGGTCCTGGGGAGAGAAATCCACCCCTTATGGCGCGACGCCCACCACCCAGACAATAAGCGGCTGAATTCATTGAGGTGACATCAGGCCCAGGCCTTGCTTGCTGCTCCGCCGTGGCCCTCTTCGTCCCCCTCCTGCTTCTTCTTTTGGCGCTCTTGGTCGTCATTGGATCCCACCTCATCGCCACCCGCCGCGCGCGCAAGCTCGCCGACGCGCAAAGGCGGGCGGTGAGTCCAGAAGTCCTCGTCCACAGCATCAACGAGGACCGCTGCACGGGGTGCGAAGCCTGCGTGGCGGCGTGTCCAACCAGCGTCCTCGACCTCGTCTCGCACAAGGCCAGGGTCGTTCGGTTCGAGGACTGCATCCAGTGCCGTCAGTGCGAGGCGGCGTGCCCGACTCATTCCCTCGTCATGCATTGGGAACGCTCCGAGCCGCCACCTGTTCTCGTTCCCGACGTGTCGCCGAACTACGAAGCGAACGGGATGTACCTCGTCGGCGAGGTTGCTGGAAAGCCCCTCATCAAGAACGCGGCCAACATCGGGCGCGCCGTGGTCGAGCACATCGTCAGACAGGGACTTGGGCCGGGTCGCACGGGCACGTTCGACGTCATCATCGTCGGCGCCGGGCCAGGTGGGCTCTCGGCGGCCCTCACCTGCATCCACCACGGTCTTTCCCACTTGGTGCTCGAAAAGGAACACGCCATCGCCGGAACCGTGGCGCGCTACCCCAAGGGGAAGCGCGTCATGGCGGAGCCGCACGACGTCCGCAACCTCTCCTTCCTGCCCATCTATGACACCACGCGAGAGGACTTGCTCCGCTCTTGGCACGCGGCGATCGAAGAGAAGGGAATCAACATCCGCTTGGGCGAGGCCGTGGAGTCGGTGGAACGCGATGGAGCGTGGTTCCGCGCGCGGACCAACAAGGGGGTGGTCCGTGGCTCGCGCATCATCCTCGCGACCGGAGTGCGGGGGAAGCCGCGTACCCTCGGCGTCCCGGGCGAAAACCTCGCCAAGGTGGCGAGCTCCCTCGACGACCCAGCAC
This sequence comes from Deltaproteobacteria bacterium, assembly GCA_016210055.1. Lineage (GTDB taxonomy): Bacteria > Myxococcota_A > Polyangia > Haliangiales > SHYZ01 > JACQUZ01. The sequence continues at coordinate 16,719 of JACQUZ010000138.1, forward strand.
ACTTCGCCGACAAGGACGTCCTCGTGGCCGGTGGCGGCGACAGCGCCGTGGAAGCCGCATGCGCCCTGGCAGATGCCGGAGCGCGCGTGACCCTGTCGTACCGCGGCAAGGTCCTTTCGCGAGCCCACGCCACAAATCGCCGCCGAATCGCCGAAAGGATCCAGAGAGGTACGGTGACAGCGCTCTTCTCGTCGCACGTGCTCCGCATCGACGAACGGGCGGTCACCCTCTCGCATCAAGGCGAGGAGGTACGCCTCCGCAACCACGCGGTGATCGTGCTCATCGGCGCCGACCCGCCGGCTTCGTGGCTCGAAAAGATGGGCGTCACGCACCGCCAGCGCCCCCACTGGTACTCGCTCGGAGCCACCGACGCGCTCGTGGAGTCGGTGGTAGGGCGAGCGAGCTTTAGGCTTCCGCTCGAGGCTGGCCAGCCTGATCTCATCGCTCCACTCGGCGAGGGGGAGAGCGAGGATCGGTCGCCAGCGCCGCTTCGACCCGCAAGACAACCTGATCCGGATCGGCATCGGACGTATCGATCGTCACGTGGGCCGCTTCGTACAGCGGCTCGCGGGCCGCAAGAAGGGCCCTGAGCTCGGCCAAGGCGTGGGGATTGCGCGCCATCGGACGCTGGTCGCCTTGCATGAGGACGCGGTTCCAATGCTCCTCAGGGCGAGCGCGGAGCCACACCGTGATCGCGCGCTCGGCGAGCATTCGATAGGTCTCGCGGTCAGTGACCAGTGACCCACCCGTCGCGAGAACTGCTGACGCGCGCGCTCCTTTCCACCGCGCCGCATCCCCCTCCCCGGAGTGATTCGCAAGGAACCGCCGCAGCGCTTCGCGCTCGAGCCGCCGGTAATAGGCTTCGCCGTGGATTTCGAAGATCTCGCCGAGCGTGAGACCAGCCGAAGCCTCCACGAGCTGATCGAGCTCAGCGAAGGGGACCGACAGCTTCTCCGCGAGGCGAGGCCCGACGGTGCTCTTGCCCGCACCGCGGAGCCCGAGGAGCGCGATGGTGGGGAGCGGCCGGTTTTCGGGTCGGAGCTCCGTGCGATCACTCCCCGCGAGGAGCGATGCCGGGCTCACCGCAAGGGCGGCAGCGATCTGCCCAAGACGCAGGACCGAGATGTTTCCGGCGCCCCGCTCCAGCTCGGCCAGAAATCGCAGCGAGAGCCCAGACTTTGCGGAAAGCTGCTTTTGCGTGAGCCCAAGGGCTTCCCGCCTGGACCGCACGCGGGAGCCGATCTCGAGCAGCAGGGGATGCTTCGACATGATGATGAGCAATATATTGCTTCTTCATGACACTTATCAAGAGCAATTCTGCACTAAAGTGCTTGCCCAGCAAGGTCGGGCGCGTACACTCTTCCGCATGGACTCCTTCTCCTTTTGCACCCACCCGAGCCGTTACCGTCACCTTCGACTCGAAACCGACAGGGACGTCGCGCGCATCACCCTCGCCGTGCGGGAAGGCGAGCCTTTTTTCCCCGGACACCCTCTCAAGCTGAATAGCTACGACCTTGGCGTCGACATCGAGCTGGCCGACGCCGTCCAGCGGCTGCGGTTCGAGCACCCCGAGGTCAAGACCGTGGTCATTACGAGCGACAGGGACCGGGTGTTCTGCGCCGGCGCGAACATCCACATGCTCGCGGCATCACCCCACTCGTTCAAGGTCAACTTCTGCAAGTTCACCAACGAGACCCGGCTCGCCATCGAGGACGCCTCCAAGGGCAGCGGGCAAAAGTACCTGGCCGCGATTAACGGCGCCTGCGCCGGAGGCGGATATGAGCTCGCCCTGGCCTGCGACGAGATCCTGCTCATCGACGATGGCTCGTCTGCCGTGTCCCTGCCCGAGGTGCCCCTCTTGGGCGTGCTTCCGGGCACGGGCGGGCTCACGCGATTGGTCGACAAGCGCAAGGTGCGCCGTGACCTCGCCGACGTGTTCGCCACCGTGGCCGAAGGGGTTCGAGGCAAGCGCGCGGTGGAGTGGAATCTCGTCGATGCCATCGCTTCCAAGTCCAAGTTCGCCGACGCAATGGCGGAGCGCGCCCGCAAGCTCGCCGAAACAGTGACCGTTAAGAAAGGCCCAGGCATTCCGCTGGACGACACCGTGCCGGTCATCGAAGGGGATCGCCTCGCCTATCAGCACGTCACCCTGGACGTGGACCGCGCGAGGCGCACGGCAGAGCTCACGATCCGTGCACCGGAAGTGCCCCCGCCAAGGCTTGAAGGCGTGACGGGCCAGGGCGCGGCGTTCTGGCCACTTAGGGCTTGGCGCGAGGTGGACGACGCGCTCCTCAGGCTACGGTTTCACTTCGAAGAGGTAGGCGTTATCTTGGTGAGGACCCGAGGCGACGGTGAACGCGTCCTCGCCTACGATCGCTTCCTCGCAACGCACTCCGACCATTGGCTCGCAAGCGAGGTGCGCCTGCTCATGGCGCGGGTCCTTCGGCGCATGGACGCCACGGCCCGCTCCTTCTTCGCCATCGTCGACGAGGGGAGCTGCTTCTTTGGCTCCCTGTGCGAGCTCCTGTGGGCGTCGGATCGCTCGTACATGCTCGAAGATCCGCACAAGAAGGTTCGCGTTCAGCTTTCGGCCCTAAACGGCGGCGCGCTTCCCATGGGGCATGGGCTCTCCCGATTGGCGCAAAGGTACTTGGCCGCTCCGGTGCGCATCGAGGAGCTCCTCGTCCGCGCGAGCGGGGAGGCTCTCTCCGCCCGCGACGCCGAGCACGCCGGGCTCGTCACGATCGCGATGGACGAGATCGATTTTTCGGACGAGGTACGTGTCGCCGTCGAGGAACGCGCCTCCCTGTCCCCCGACGCCCTCACAGGCATGGAGGCGAACCTCCGCTTCGCCGGACCAGAGAGCACGGCGACGAAGATTTTCGGGCGTCTCTCGGCGTGGCAGAACTGGATTTTCGTAAGGGACAACGCGACCGGCGACAGCGGCGCATTGACGGTCTATGGAGGCCCCGAGCGGGCACGGTTCCAATGGGCACGGACGTAATGGTGGGAACGCATTGGCTAATAGGAGGTAGGAATGCTTAGTCAGGAGAAGATCCCCAATAACGTGAACCTATCGTCCGATAGGAGGTTGATTCGGGCGCTCGAGGCGTGGCAGCCGAGTTTCATCGAGTGGTGGAAGACCGTGGGCCCCGAGGGCTTTCAGCTCGATGACGTGTACCTGAGGACCGCGGTCTCCGTGGAACCCGACGGCTGGGCCCACTTTGATTACGTGAAGATGCCCGATTATCGGTGGGGAATTTTCCTGAGCCCGCCGGAGGAAGGGCGCACGGTTGGTTTTGGCGATCACTTGGGGGAGCCGGCCTGGCAGGAGGTCCCTGGCGAGCACCGGAACATGCTCAGGCGAATCGTCGTCACCCAAGCCGACACGGAACCCGCTTCGGTCGAGCAGCAGCGCCTGCTTGGAAGAACGGCCCCATCGCTCTATGACTTGCGCAACCTCTTTCAGGTCAACGTGGAAGAGGGGCGCCACCTTTGGGCCATGGTGTACCTCCTCCACACGTACTTCGGCCGCGATGGGCGCGAGGAGGCAGAGGCGTTGCTCCAACGCCGCTCCGGCGACCCGGACAAGCCGCGCATTCTGGGGGCCTTTAATCAGCCGGTCGAGAACTGGCTCGACTTTTACATGTTCACGATGTTCACGGATCGCGACGGCAAGTATCAGCTCGCCGCCCTCAAGGAGAGCGGCTTCGACCCGCTCTCGCGCTCCTGTCGGTTCATGCTGACCGAAGAAGCCCACCACATGTTCGTCGGCGAGACCGGGGTCGACCGCATCTTGGCTCGCACCTGCGAGCTCATGACGCGTGACCCCAATCAGGACGCCCGGGCGCAAGGGGGCGTGGACCTTTTAACGGTCCAGAAATACATTAACCTTTGGTTTACCCTCTCGATCGACCTATTCGGGGGCGAGGTTTCGTCCAATGCGGCCGATTTCTTTGCCGCAGGGCTCAAGGGTCGCTACAAGGAGGAGCGCCATGAGGATCACCGAGCGCTTGACGGGGTATACCCCATGGAAATCCCGCGAGAGGGCGCCCTGGTTCGGCAAGAAGTGCCGCTCCGGAACGCCATGAACGAGATCCTCAGGGACAATTACATCGAGGATTGCCAAAGGGCCGTGGACAAGTGGAACCGGACGATTGAGGCCTCGGGAGTCACGTCGTTTCGGCTGCGACTTCCGAGCCGGCGCTTTCATCGCCAAATCGGCATCTTCACGGGTCTCCCGCTCGGCCCAGATGGCGCGTTCATGCCCAATGAGGAATGGGAGCGCAAGCTAGGGGACTGGCTTCCCACCGAGGCGGACGTGTGCCACGTCAAGAGCCTCATGCACCCAGTGCGCGAGCGTGGAAAGGTGGCCCACTGGATCGCTCCGCCGCAAAAAGGGATTAATGGGACGCCGCTCGACTTTGAATACGTGCGCCGGAATTAGCGATTAGAACCGGCCCACGACGCCCGCCATCCCGCCGCCCGGGATAGCGCTGACGATTGGGGCCACGGACGGCTCTTTCGACAGGACCACATTGCTGCTTCCTTCCCACCCCAGCCACACCGCGTCGAGGACCTGTGCAAAGGCGATGGGCGCGAGGAACCACGCAGACGCATCGCAGTCATCCTTCTCGACGTTTTCTGGATCCCCCGGGCCGTGGTCGTGCGGGCATCCCCCATTCGTCATCATCGCGACGCCGAAAGAGAGCCCGGCGGCCGTGCTGCTAATCAAGTAGCTGCCGAGGCCCCTCCACCCATGCCCGTGTACCCAGTGAACAATCGGTCCGGCGAAAACGACGCCGATTGCCCCGAAAGCCGTCAAGCCTTCGCTGTCCTTCGTCGCCCCAAGGACTAGCAAGGCGTCTGAAGCGGCGTACGCGCTAAGGACCTGCCACCCATACCATCTTTGGGAATCAACGGCGACGGGCTGGGCCACTGGAGCCTCCCCACCCGTGGCCGGGTCGGCACTCGCGCGGGAAAGCTGCAACATCAACATCGCACCCAGCACCAACGCACACGAACGGTGACGCATCCTCGCCCCCTTGCAATCTACCGACCAGCAGATCGGAGGATTTGCGGGCGGCTTTAGGTCAGGGCGGGTACCCTCTGCGCACGTGTCCTACTCATGGGTCTCGCGCTCGGACCTCAACCTCGGTTACGGGCGCCGTGCACCGCTCACCGCAGCTTGGGGGAAAGTCGAACTCGAAGATCGTGCTGCCGCCCACCAGCTTGTCCTCGGCATCGGTGACCCGGATTCGATAGGGCGGTGGCGAGGCCGGCAGTGCGTACACCTGTCCGTTGTCCCCGACCATGGTTGCCTTGCGCCACGTCCCATCGACCAAGCTTTCGACGCCATGAATCCCGTTCGCAAGTCGCGAAAGAACAATGGCAGGCCAGTACTTCTGGGCGTCATTTCGAAAACCAATGCGAATGCTCCCCTGCTCATGGGGTGCTTCAATGAAGCGCCACGTAATCTTCCGATTGTTCCAGCGCTCACGCAGGCCAAGGACAGGGACGCCCGCTTTTTGAAACCTGTCCAGCGACGACGTGGCAAGGTCCAAGTGATACCGGTCGTCTCGGCACCATCCGTTTCCATCCTGGCAGCTATCTGCCACCAGGAAGTCGAGGGTCGCGCCGTTGTACTCGTCGGACTGCCAGGCATCGGCCGCGCCACCGTGGCAAAACCCCTTGCCAGGGCTGCCGTCATTGATTGCCGTGCAATAGTCTCCAATGGTGACGCGAATCCAACGCCCGCAGTTTCGCCCATTGTCGAACTCGCCAATGAAGGCCGCGCTAGCGGGAGGAATGGGGCGTGGCAGGCTCGTGGAGTAATCCCCTGGCGTGTTTTGCACGTTCAAGGCCACGAAGTTCGGCGTCCCGAGGAGGTCTTCGGGGACTCCGCAGCCCCCGGTGGGCTTGCCGAGCCCGTCGAAGTGCGTGGCCATGGCGCTTAGCTCCTCACCCTTGGGGCGCACGCCGCTGTCAGGCTCTGCTGGGCAGTCAGCGCACGGATCTGCGTCCTTCCCGTGGGACCCCGCGTCGGGGTTCGGGTGGGAGGCAGCATCTGGGCGCGGGTCGCTGGGTTCAAGTGCCGAGGAACCGGCGCACGCGCTTGCGGCGGAAAGCACGGCAGCACAGGTCAAGGTCACGAAAAAGATGCGGCATGCGGATTCCATGGGACCAGTCCTTCGCGACACCCTGTGCAAGTGGGGTGCCCCGGGGGACGACAGCGTGTTCCTAGCCAAGCCCGAGTAATTCCAGGGTTCCTCGGGCATGCGGCGTGCTCTTCACCGGTAATCCCGGGGAGCGTGGGACCGGTCTGGGGGCTTTGGCCTCACGTGCGCGGCTCTTTCACGAGCCGCACGGCCGAATCATAGAAGGACACGCTTCCTCCGACCAGGTCCTCGAGGCACACGTCCCCCAGGTGAGGATCCACGGCCATGGCGGCGTTGGCGTGGATGCCTTTTGCGCGGCGAGGGTCACCGCGGATCACCTCTCCGTCGATCCACGTGTCCGACGCGCCGTAGGCCCAGTGCCCGTGCCCGAGTGAGAAGGCAATGACCCCGGGCCTGAGCCCCTCGCTGACGCGAAGCTTGCCCACCATGGGCTTCTTCCCCAAGATCGGCAGGTCCCATGCTCCCTCGGGATTCGACGCGGAGACCACCCGTACCACGTCACCCGTGCGAACGCCCAGGCGACGCGCGTCCCGCGAATTGATGAGAATGAAGTTTTCGGGAAATAGCTCGCCGAGCCACGGGTTGCCAGGCGTGCGGCTCTTGGAGTGGAAGATCTCCCGGTAGGTGATGAGATGCAAGTCACCCTCTGGTATCGCGAGCGGACGTCCAAGGCTATCGGCCACCAGAACGTGCCTCGCTGTGCCAGGCACCGGCCGACCGGTCATTGAGTCCTTGGTCTTTGCCACCTTTTCGCAATAAAGGTTAATGAGCTTGCCGTACTTGTTCTTGACCTGCTCGCCATCGAACGCTTTCTCGTAATCCTGAAAGCGCCCTCCGCGGTTCAGCACGGTGACCACGCGGCGCCAGTGCGGTCCGACGGTCGCGCGCCATCGCTCCGCGTCAAACACCGTCCTCGGCAAGTGCCGCCGCGCCGCTTGAAAGATCTCCAGCTCCTCGGCTGAGGCTTCGGCCACGCCGTCGCTGCCGTCCTGCTTCTCGCCCCATCCAAGGTTGGCGACCATCCGCAGGTAGAAATCCTCGGGCCTTGCGAAGTGCTGGCCAGGACCGAACCCGTCGGGACCAAATCCCGAGACGCCCATCTTCTCCGCCACCCCGAGCATGAACGCCTCGAGAGAGATGGGCATCTCCTCGCCGAAGACCTTGACCGTGTCGGGGATAGGGGCAATGGCCGGCTGCCTCACCGGCTGCACCTTCCAGATGTTGTTTGGGTGCGACCCATGGAACTCCCAGCGCTCGTAGAAGGAGAGGTCCGGGATAATGTAGTCGGCGTACATCGACGACTCGCCGATCACGATATCCGACGCGACGAACAGGGGCAGCTTCTCCGTGTCGGCCAGCACCTTGAGCTGCGTGTGGCCCGCGGGAAGCGAGTATCCTGGCGTACCCATGTAGAGAAGGAGCGCCTTCACGGGATAGGGATACCCGCTGCCCACCGACGGAAGGAGCTCCTGATAGACATCTGTCGCGTTCGGGAACCACGGGCGTGGGGCGGGGTACTTGCCCGCAAAGAGCGTGGTCTCCTCGAAATTCCGCTCGCGCAATATCCCCAGCCCAAATGGCTTCGCCCGCCCAGGGTGCATGCCGTGCTTGAAATCGAAGGGTCCCTGGGCCTTGCCGCCGGAAACATCGTAGGTGGCCGCCTTCACGGAGCCCCCGCGCCAATCATAGTTGCCAATGAGAAGGTTGAGCGCGTTCCAAGCGAGGCAGTTGGTAAAACCGTTCGTGTGCTGCGAGACGCCGCGGTGGATGTCGGCGACTGCCCGCTTCCCATGCGACGTGAACTCGCGGGCCAGCTCGGCGATGTCGCCTTTGGCGATCCCGCACACCCCTGCCCACTCCTCGATCGTGCGCCCGCTTGCTTCCTCGGTGAGAAGCGCGAGCGCGCTCTTGACCCGGATGCCGCCAAGCTCCGTGTCGACGAGAAGGTCGCCGTGCACCTCGGTCGTCTCGTCATTCGGATCGAACGCCACCGGCGCTCCTTTGGAGAGGACGACGAAGCGGTCGAGGTCGTACGCGATGGACTCCTCCTTCACGACCTGGGTCCGCTTTTCCGTGGGAAGGCCCAAGTCCGAGGCCCGGAGGAGCTCGCCGGGCTGTCCGTCTTTGACCTTGACGAGCCAAGTCGCGTTGCAGAACGTGGGCTCGCCGTCCGCCTTTGCCGCTGCCTTGTTGGCGTTCGCCAGGTATCTCGCGTCGTGGCGACCATGGTCGAGAATCCATCGGATCATTCCGAACGCGAGCGCCCCCTCGGTCCCTGGCTTGGCTGGAATCCACTTCCAGGCCTTGGCCGCGGTCTTGGAGAGGCGCGGGTCGACGACGGCGAATTTCAAGCGACCACTAGTAAGTCCCGTCGTGATGTGGGGCGTCCTCAAGGGGGGATAGTTCGCCTCGAACGGAGACGAGCCCACGAAGATCATGAACTCGGCCCCGCTCTGGTCTCCTTGCCAGAAGAACTTCTCACCTCCATGCCACGACGCCTGGCGCTTCTTCTCGTCGAAGCCGAATTGCTCGGACATGGCCTTGCCGGCGAAATACAGGGATCCCTGACACACGGTCGTGTGGCCGTGGAAGTTCACGGACCCCAGGCCTTCCTTGACGAACCGGGTGAAGAACTCCTGCCTCCCCGCCTTCAGCCTTCCGTGAACCCAGAGGAGCTGGTTGTTCCTTGGCCCGAGGTCGGGGTGGTCTGGGTCGATGAGAAGATGCAGTTGGTCCTTGAAGCGCTCCTTGAACCGGGCGACTTTCTGCCGCTTCTCTTCTGGCGTCTTGGCGGCCCAGATCTCGTCGACGGCGCTCCCCATCTCCGCCGCGAGCTTGGGGTCACGGAGCGCAAAGAGGCTGGAAAGCCCCTCCACGTGCCGGTTCTCCTCGCCTGGCACGTGGGCGAAAAGCGTACCACCGTTCACGATCTCCTCGACCGCCTTTTGGAAGTCGATGGTCTTAAAGCGCATCGAGCCTCTCGGCCCGTCCCGCTTGAGGACCTTCTTCACCCGGTACGGGTCGTAGGCGGCAAACAACCCAGCCTGCCCCTTCGGGCAGATGGCACCCTCGACGGCCGCGGCTTTCCTGATCGGTGTCTCGAATGGAAGGTGCGGCACCCGGGTCCACGGCGTGTAGGGGTTTCCGTCGACCTTGACCACCGTGCCTTCCTGGATCTTGACCTTGATTGGACACCCCGTATTGCAGCCGAGGCAGGTGGTGAAAATCATGTTCTCGGGCTCGTTCTGGCGGTACGGAATAGGATCCGGCTGCTCCTCTGCCGACGAGGCAGGCTTGGCCTCGGAGCCCGTGGCCAAGCCTGCCTTCGCGAGGAGAGAGGTCGCTCCCAGGAACCCACCCGACTTCACGAAGTCACGCCGGTCTCTCTTCATGGCGTCTCTGTCTCCCTTGGCAAGGCAATCAGCGCGGAAGGAGAGCGTGCTGTGAGCGCTTCCTCGCCTCCGATCGCGCGTCCAGTTGGACCGCTATCCTCGAGCGGCAGGAACTTGCGGGCGAGGATGAAAAGCCACGCGCCGGCCACCAGCGCGGCCAAGAGAACCCCCCACTCCAAGGGGGTTGGCGAGTAGCCGAGCGCCCAGCGCTCGTGGTGGTACGCCGCCGGGAGGCCTTCGAAGACAGGGGGTATCTGCGGCGGAATCACGAGGTTCAGGCGCGAGCTCCAGATCCCGACGACCATGAGCAGGCCTTGCAGTCCAAGAACGGGCATGCGGTCACGCGCAAGGGGGAGAACGGCGAGGATCACGGGCACGAAGAAGCCGACGCCAAGCTGCCCGAGCCAGAACACCCACCAGAACGGCCCTAACAGCGTGAGCTTCCAGGCCGTCGACTCGTGGGGAACGTTGCCGTACAGCGTGACGAGCACCTCAGAGGTCAGAAGGAGCAGGTCGAAGGACAGGATGCCGAGGGACATGCGCGCGAGGAGCCGCACCAGGCCATCCTTTCTAGGGCGCGGGAGCCGCGAAGTGGCGGCGACGAGGAAGGTCAAGAGCGCCCCGCCCGAAGCGAGTGCCGAGACCAGGAACACGATCGGGAATAGGCCGCTGAACCAGCCTGGCCGCGCCTTGGCGACGGCGAAGATGGAGCCCACGCCCCCGTGAACAACGATGGCCACGGGGATGCCGAGCACTCCGAGGATCTTGAGCCACCGCCGGTCGCGACTCACCGAAGCCTCGTCGGTCCTCTGTGAACCAAGGGCGAGGGCGCGAAACAGGCGCGAGCTCCCTGCGCGCGCCGCAAGCCGCGGCCGCAAGGCCAGGTAGAGCTCCACCATCACGATCGCGAGATAGAAGTTGTAGAAGACCCCCATCCAGGCCATCACCGAGCGCGGCTGCATCGACGACAAGACCTTGTGGATGCGCTCCGGGTGTCCCAGGTCCATGATGATGAGGAACCCGCCAAGGACCAGGCACCCCAGCGCCTGGACGAGCGCCAGGGGACCGACGGGCTCCAAGCGCTTCACGCCAAAGACGTACACGAGCGTCGAGAGGAGGAACGATCCTGCGGAGAGTCCGAGGAAGAAGATGTATCCAGCGACCCAGAGGCCCCACGGGACGTGCTGGGTCGTGGCGAGGACCTCGTGCCCTCGCGTGACGGTGGCGACGAGCGCCCACAGGCCCAGGGCGGACAGGAGGACAAGCGCTAAGGTACCGGCAAGGCGCGCGGCGCGGATCACGTTCGGCCTTTCCATGGTCGCGTTCATCACCATCCTCCTCATGTGAGGTAATAGACGGCCGGCTCGTTCCCGAGCTCCTCTTTCAGCCGCATGTGGCTCCTCTTGAGGAGCTCTCGGAGATTCTCGCCGTGCACGGTGCAGCTCGCCTCGGGATCGTTCAGGTTCCCGAAGTGGATCGCACGCCCCATGCACGTCTCGGCACACGCCGGGGAAAGTCCGTTCGTGACCCGGTGCACGCAAAACGTGCACTTGCGCGCGTTCCCCATGGGCGACTTGCCCTTTTCACGCCGTCTTTTTTGGCCGTACTCGGGCGAAGGTTGCTTCTCGTGCGGGGTGAGGTCCGCCGCGTAGTTGTGCCCGTAGTCGAAGGACCGCGCGCCGTACGGGCAGGCGGCAATGCAGTAGCGGCAGCCAATGCACTTGTCGTAGTCAACGGCGACGATTCCGTCTGGCCGGTGGTAGGTGGCGCCGGTCGGACACACCTTGGTGCACGACGAGTTCGCGCACTGCATGCACGGCCGCGGCAGGAATCTCCTCGTCACGTGCGGGAACTCACCGGTCTCTTCCTCCATGACCACGTTGTAGGCAACGCCTGGAGGAGTGTGGTTCTCGGCCTTGCAGGCCACGGTGCACGCCTTGCAGCCGACACAGCGCTGAAGGTCAATGACCATTCCCCAGCGGACCGGGTTCTTGTCGAGCTTCTGCGCCTTCGTGCTTAAGCCAACGGTGGCGAGGGCCACGGTCGACGTGGCCAAGGCGCCCGCGGTGCCCGTTCTTCTCAGGAACTCGCGGCGACCCTCGTCCGCCAGCGTGCCCTCCCTACGCCTTGCCATGGCAACCCCCTGATCCTGTCTAGAACCCAAGTGCCGAATGGAGGAACAGGCGCTTCTCGTCTTCCGCGACCCCGGCTTGGTCGTCGTACTGAACGAGCTCGGCGTCAACGAGCGCCTGCACGTACTTGCTCGCCCGGTACCCGATCCCGAAGATCGCGCGCACGTGGCTCTTGTCGGCCAGATCGGTATCCGGATCGAGCCACTCGACGCGGCCTACCAGGCGAATTCCCTCGGGAGCGCCGAGGACGCCGAGATCAAGCCATCCAAAGGCGGACAAGCCCTGGGCCGTCGCCAGGGCTCCCGTCGATCCCGCGAGGCTCGGTTGCTTCGAAGCCATCTTGGCTGGCGGGTCCCAGGCGCGGAAATACTCGGCGGCGATCGCGGCGTACTTGTGCTCGAACGCCGACTGGAGGATCAACCTGTGTCGGTCCTGATCGTCGCCCCCCTGGTACCATCCCAGGCTACCGAAAGCGCTGAAGGAGAGCCCACCCATGACCGGTCGGCTCGCAAGCGGGCGCACCGTGAGGCGAGCGTGGATGTCCTTGTGCTTCGAGACCTCGGGCTTGGACCAGGTCTCGCCGTTGACCAGAGATGCGGAGAGCTCGGCCCACTTCCCTGGATGCGCATAGCTTGCGCCCAGTCCGAGATCCGTCGACGACAGGTAGCCCTCGCGATCAACGAAGATGGGTCCCTGGAAGCGATACGTCCAGATTTTCTCCTCAAAGGGAACCCACGGAAGGTCCTGCATCCCGAACTTGATCGAAAGCCCTGGCACAACGACGTCCACAAGCTCGGCGTACGCATGCTTTACCACCACGTCGAACTTCCCGCCGTTTTGCCCGACCGCGGTGGTCCCGTCTTTCACGGTCACCGTCGCCTCGCGGTTGGGAGCGTCGAGGGTCATGCGGAAACGGACGTGGTCCATGGGCGCTACGAGGGCAAAGAAGTACATGCGGGATAGATCGAACGTATTCGCCTCGTCCGCTCCATAGGTGAGCTCGAGGCGGTAGAAAAGGAATGCGACGCCACCCAATTCCACGCGAGCCAGCCATTCGGGCAATGGGGCCGTTGCCTTGTCCTCTGCCGACGCTGGGGCCGCTTCGCTGGCATTCTTTGTCGCCTGCTCGGCACGCGCATCACGGGCGCCCGCAAGAGACGTGGCCACAATCGAGGTCGCGATCAGCAGTCTCCCGTTCATCGGTCCCTCCGCCGTGGTCGCCCTGCGTTCCACAGATCCACGCAGCAACCTGCATGCCGCCACGCGCTTGCTCGTCATGCACGGCGACCCACGCGGCGGCCGGCGATCTCGGGCGACGAATCACCAGGGCGGCCGTGGCGCGAGCCTCTTCGCTCGCTGGGGCTGGCTTGATTAAGAACGCCGGCAATCTTTGCGAAGTCGATACCGAATGGCGAAATCGCAGCGCGGGATTGGACGACGCGGGAGCGCCTTACCCGTGAAGGAAGCGCGCAAATCGAATGCGCATCCTGGCGCGGTGCTCGAGGTCGAAGTGCCGGTAATGAGGGCAAAGCATGCACGTGCCTTCCTTCTGTGCGAACGTGCCCTGAACCTCACCCGCGCAATACGTACCGGCGATGAGCCAGCATGCCTCGCCTGCACCATGCGTGTAGGCGGGGCAGACACCCTGAGAATTGGCGCATTCACCACCCGCCTCCCGCCCGCACTTCATGGCTTCCCAGCAGTTCATGGCGGCCTACTTTCTGACTGTTTTCCCTCATGGTAGCGCTCGCCCGCGTCAAATGAAAGATCGCTGGGCGCGTGGACAACAACCCATGACTTTTGTACGGTCGCACCGTTGACGAGTTGCCTCGCCTTCATTACGGGACCAAGGAACTTGAGATGGAGAAGCGTGAATGGATTACCAGGCGCTTTGCGAGCAGCTAATCGATAAGATTAGCGCCCTCGAGGCACGGGGAAGGGAGCTCGAAAGGCAAAACCAAGAGCTCCGTGATTCCAAGCGCGCGCTACATGCTACTGACCGAGCAATGATTGCAATCGGCCGCGCGTTGGCGAGCACGTGCGGTCCCGACGTCATGGACTTCCTGCAGGTCATCGTCGACGAGGCTCGAAGAGTGGCGAGCGCCGAACATGCGGCGCTGGCGATTGGAGGCCATGACGGGCAACCGTTCGAGACGTGGGCATGTTCCGGCGTGGACGCCGAGCAGGTGAAGGCAATTGGCGGAAAGCCCCGGCCAATCGGATTGCGTGGCGCCGTAATGCAGGGCAAGCGTCCAATTCGCCTGCGGGACGCGAGGCAGCACCCCGCCTTTGCGGGTTTCCCTCCACACCATCCCGAGGTGAGGAGCTTCCTCGGCGTTCCTGTAAACTGTCACGGGCACAACATCGGCAATCTCTACCTCGCCAACAGGAAGGGAGGTGACGGGTTTAGCGACGAGGACGAGCTCGCCATTGAAATGCTCGCCGAAGCCGTGTCCATCGCGCTCGAGATCTCCCGACTGCGTCAATTCGAAGCAATGGAGCACGAACGCCTCGAGCTCCTGGCCAGAGCAGGCAGGGTCCTCGCGGAGTCGCTGGACCTGGAAGCCACGCTCCACGCCGTGAACGAGCTGGCGGTGCCTGCCCTGGCCGACATGTGCGTGATCGCCCTCGTCGAGGACGACGGGACCCTGAAGAAGGCATCCGCCCACCACCACGATCCTGCGAAGCGGGGGCTACTGGAGCGACTTTCCATTGCTCCCGAGCCGCGACTCCTGCCAGACAAGCCCCAGCTCGTCGTCGACCTCTGCGACTTCTTGGAGCATGGGATGAACGACGTCTTGTGCCGGGCTGTGCTCAGGGACGTGGGAGTCGCGTCCGCGATGATGGTCCCCCTCATGGCTCGCGCCAAGCCATGCGGCCTCATGTGCCTTGGTCGCTCTGCAAGGATGCGGAGCTTCACCGACCGAGACATGCCGCTCGCGCGGGACCTCGCCCACCATGCGTCACTGGCTATCCAGAGCGCGAGGATCTATCAGGTCTCGCAGGCGGCCATCCGGGCGCGTGACAACATCCTCGCCATCGTGTCGCATGACCTGAAGAGCCCCGTCGCGGCGATTTCCCTTTGCGCTGACCAGCTCTCGCGGACTGGTCCGCCAGGCGGGCTAGACGATCGGCGCAGGAGCCGCAGGCAGGTGGAGCTCATCAAGAGGGCCACCACGCGGATGGACCAGCTCATATCCGGCCTGCGAGACGCGGCCATGATCGAGGCCGGGAAGTTCACGGTCGAGCCAGGGGTCGAAGACGTCTTCGCGTTGGTGGATGAAGCATTCAAGCTGCTCGAGCCACAAGCCGAGGCCCGATCGATTCGGCTCAAGGTGGACCTTTGCTGCGACCTTTCGCCGGTTTTGTGTGATCGCGAGCGCGTTCTTCAGGTCCTGTCCAACTTGGTTGGAAATGCCATCAAGTTCACGAGCAGCCATGGGGAGATCAAAATCCGAGGCAGAGCGATGGGCGAGGAGGCCTGCGTCTCGGTTTGCGACACCGGCCGCGGCATTTCCGAGACCGAGCTGCCCCACGTCTTCGATAGGTATTGGAAAGGCCAAGGGTGCCAAAAGGGGACGGGCCTTGGTCTCACTATTTCGCGGGGGATCGTGGAAGCCCACGGCGGAAGGATCTGGGCGGAGAGCACCGTCGGAAAAGGGAGCACGTTCTTCTTCACCCTTCCCGTAGCCGGTACGGTCAAGACTCCGCCCGGGGGAGGGTGAAAGAGAAAGTGGTGGTCTCGCCGGGAATGCTCTCGGCCCAAATGCGGCCGCCGTGCGCCTCAACAATGCCCCTCGAGATGTAGAGCCCCAGGCCAAGGCCCCCTACCCTTGCCCTTCGTGTCCGTGCCGTTCGGTAATAACGCTCGAAAATACGGGGGAGCTCCTCCGGTGCTATTCCGGCGCCCCGGTTGGTGATCGAGACCCGGACCTCGAATTGGGTGGCGGCGACCGCGACATGGATCTCGCTCCCTGGATCGGAGTACTTGACGGCGTTCCCGAGGAGGTTGACGAGCACTTGCTCGATGCGCGTCGCGTCCGCGAGAACGGGTGGGGCTTCTGCGATGGAGAGCTTGATCTCTCGACCCACGGCCTGGGCTTGAAACCCGTCCACGACGTCTCGGCAAAGGACCGGCAAGTCGCAAGGCTTGCGCTCAACTGACAAGCGTCTCGTCTCGATGCTCGTCACGTCGGCAAGATCGTTGATCATCTTGTTCAAGCTCGACGTGGCCTTGCGGGCGTTGGCGATTATTCGCTGGGTAACCTGTCGGTCTACAGGAAAACCGAGCTGCTTCTCGAGAAGCTCGAGGTTCGTAGAGACCACGTGGAGGGGTTGCCGGAGATCATGCGCGACGATGGATGCCCACTCCTCCCGCAGGCGCTGGAGCTCCTTGAGCGCGAAAATGTCCTGGTAGGCGACGACAGCCCCTTGGACTTGACCCGCCTGGTCAAAGACCGGCGCGGCGCTGATGAGCACGGGGACCTCGCCACCGTCGGGCCGCGTGAGGATAAGCTCGTCGGGCGGGACCACCGTGCCCTTTAGAGCACGCTGCTCCGGCCAGTCTTTCCTATCCAGCAACGTGCCATCGGGGCGCTTCAGGTGGCCGCGATACTCATCAATCGTTGTCTCTGGTGGGGCGGGTTGGCCACCTAGCTCGATCGCCTTCGGGTTGACCGTCACGCGTCTCGTTTTGGCGTCCACAAAGAAGAGCGCGCTCGGCGCGCTCTCTAGGATCGCGTCGAACCGGGCACGCTCTGACTCGATCTGTGCGCGCAGCTGCGCCTGGTCAAGGGCGATGCCCGCATGGTCGGCGAGGAGCATCACCGCCCGCTCGTCCTCTTCGGTGAATTCACCGCCGCCCCGCTTGCCTCCGAGGTACAGGATGCCCACGGTCCTTTCGCCGTGGCGGATGGGAACCCCAAGAAAGCTCGTGACGATCGGGTGGTGGGTCGGAAAGCCGCGGAACTCGGGATGCTGCCGGACATCGGCAATGCGAACGGCTTTCCCTTGCATCGCCACCACGCCGAGCGTGCCCACCGGGCGCGGCAAGCGGCCTATCTTCGCCCTTACTTCCTCGGGCATGCCACTTGTGACCCATGGGTCAAAAGGCACGTCTGCCATGCGGGCAATCCCCGCGGCCGCGAACTCGGCGTCTACCACGTCACGCGCGTGGTCCACGATGTTTTGCAAAATGGCATTGAGCGTAGCCTGGCCCGAAATCGCAAGGACTGCCGTCGAGACGGCTTCGACAAGCTGGCGCCCCCGGCGCTCTCGATCGAACGCTTGGGCGTGCGCGACCCCCACGGCGAAGATCTCCGCACAGGTCGCGAGCGCCGCCAGCTCATTCCGCTCGAGCTGCCGGGCTTCGGGGAAGGCAAGGGTCAAAACGCCCACGAGACCGCCCCGGAAGATGAGCGGCATGGACGCGAGGCAAAGGGAGTGGGTCCGCTCGAGGAGCTCGGCTGCCAAGGAGAAAGACGGGTCCAAGATCTCAGGCGACAGCACGGCCTCAATTCGCCGCGTCAGCGCTGCCTTGGCTGCCAAGAGCGGGGCATCGAAGCTAACCCGGGCCAGGCGGGCCGCAAGGTCATCCGGGAGGTTGCGGTGATGGATGAGCCGAAGCTCCCGACGCTTTTCGTCCGCAAGGTAGACATGCGCCGCGCTGGCTCCAAGGCTAGCGACCGCCTCGTGGGTGATAGTCCTCGCCATGGAAGATAGGTCGAGCTCGCGGGTCACGGCCATCGCGACCTTCGCCACGAGTTCAGCCGCGTGCGCCATGGCCTCCAGGCGTTCGCGCGCGCGCGCCGCCTCGGCCGCCATCTCAGCCGCACGGGCGATGATCTCCGACTCGTTTTCTTCTGTGGGATGTTCCCACGAATGTGACTCGTCCACTGGCTCCTCCGACCGCCGCGATGAACGCCCGCGATCCTTGCGACATGTGGGTAGATCGGGATCAGACTTGAGGCGTCAAGCGCATCGCTCGGCGCGCCCTAGCGCCTATAATCACCCGCGGAGGAGGCGCCCCTGACCAGCGAATCCAGGAACATGGGCGTGGCCGGGCGTTTCGGTCGCTACCGCGTGATTCGGGCCCTCGGCGAGGGCGCCATGGGCGCGGTCTACCTTGGGCGCGACGATCTCCTCGGCCGCGAGGTCGCCATCAAGACCATCCTTACCACGGGGTTGTCTGGCCACGCGGCCGAGCTCTTCCGAGCACGTTTCGGCAACGAAGCGCGCGCCCTGGCGGCGCTGTCACACCCTCAGGTGGTCCGCGTGTTCGACATGGGATTCGAGGAGAACACGCCGTTCTTGGTGATGGAGCTCATCTCCGGCCAGTCACTCAAGGATCTGCTCGAGGAAGGCAGGCGTCTCGTGCCCGAGGAGGCCCAGACGCTCGGGGTCCAGGTGGCGCGCGCCCTGGCGGAGGCGCACGCGCGCGGCATCGTCCACCGGGACGTGAAGCCGGCAAATATCTTGCGGGCAGGTCCCGGAGACTGGAAGCTCGCTGATTTCGGCGTCGCCCGCACCAAAGACGCGTCCCTCACCCTTGCCGGGCAGTTTCTAGGCTCCCCCGCCTATGCGCCCCCGGAAGCGCTCGAGCGTGGGGAGTTCGGCCCGGCGACCGACGTGTACGGACTGGGGGCCACCCTCTATGAGGCACTCACAGGACAAGTACCCTGCATCTCCTCCGGCATGTTTTCCCCGGCCGCGCCGCCCGCGGCACCGCCAGTTCCCGTCGGCGACCTGTGCCAAGGGGTGCCGCCCGCCATGGCGGTCGCGATCATGGCGTGCTTGTCCCGGCGGTCGCCCGACCGGCCGACCGCGGCTGCACTCGCTGAAGCGCTTGCGGGCATGCGGCAAGTGGATGCAGTGCCCTTGGCGGGAAGCGTGCCGCCCGTGGCAAGCGTGCCGCCCGTGGCAAGCGTGCCGCCCGTGGCAAGCGTGCCGCCCGTGGCAAGCGTGCCGCGCGGCCCGCGGCCACGTCGCCTGTCCAAGCGCGCGCTCGCTGCGGTGCTGGTCGTGGCGGTGCTCGTCGCCGCAGCGCTGTCGCTGAGCATGGTAGGTTCGCGCACGCGAGCGCCCCATGACGAAGCCCCATGGTCCCGGGCCTCGAGTGAGCCTCCACCTCCTTGGGCGGGCGCGCGCGGAAGCAAGCGCGAGAAGCGATGGCGAAAGGTAAAGGAGAAGCTTGCCAAGGGTGAGGTAGGAGACGCCGTGGAAGAGCTAGAGAAGCTCCTTGAGGACCATCCCGACGACAAGCGGGCGCGGGACCTCCTTATGCAGATACGGGAGGGGTGGTAGGTGCCTGCCCGCCGGCGATTGCCGGTGGAGCTTTCCGAGCTTCTGCTGCCCGCCGGCGATAGGCGGTGAGCGCGACGGGTGGACGCCCTCTCCCAACGGCTCCCGCGGCTCCGAGTGTACCCGGCAGCACGCGCTCAAGCACGAGCATATCGACCTCGCGATCGACCAGGATGACCGTTGGACCGTCCGGTGGGGTGCCATTCCTCTCGGACGCCTCGACGAGCATCGTCTCGACCGCGGGCTCATCCCCATGCGCCGTCCACGCGGACCGAAGAGAGTGAC